>NZ_JBEFLV010000001.1:0-459565 GCF_040149365.1 Kluyvera huaxiensis | reverse complement strand
GTCGTTGAGAAGTGGCATAAGAAAACGGCTCCCTGTTATGGAAGCCGTTATAGTGCCGCAGATTAAGGATCGGTCAACCGATCCTTAACTGATCGACATTGCAGCTTAGGCTGGGTTTTTTTATGGGGGAAATATGGCAGTTGAAACTTACAACTGGCACTCGCAACTTGGTGCTGGCGCAGTTGAATACAGCCAGACGGTGCGGGCGGCGCAGTTTGGCGACGGCTACGAGCAAGTTGCTGAGAACGGCATTAACTCCACCGCCATTCAGGTCCAGATGAAGCACGCAGGAACAGAGGCGGAAGTTAACGCGGTCCGCGACTTCCTGTTGGCGCATACCGTTAAGGCATTCATCATCACGCCGCCTGGCGAGGAGATTGGGCTGTATCGGGTGGTGCCAGACTCTGTACGTAAAAACCAACTCAGCAGCAAATTCTCTGAGCTGACATTCACGATTAAGCGCGCTTATGGCGTCTATGCCTGAGGTGGAGCATGACAGCACTGATTGATACAGCTGCAATGCTGGCTCCGGGAGGCAGAGTCCGCCTGGTCGAGGTTGATGCCTCTGAGTTTAGCGGTGGCGTGCATCGCTTCCACTATTCGCCTTTCCCCCATACTCCGGCGGAGATTGATGCGTCCGCCGGCGATGAGGGTAAACTCGGCCCAAAACCCATTATCTGGGATAGTAAAACCTTCGACTTCTGGCCGTTCCAGATTTCAGACCTCGCATTATCTACCGACCAGGCCGCAGAACCAAAGTTGAGCGTATCTAACCTTGACGGGCACATCACTGCGCTTTGCCTGCAGTTCAAAGATATGGTGAATGCGAAGGTGAGCATCATCGATACCTATGCGGTATACCTTGATGCGGCTAACTTTCCTGGCAGCACCAATCCTTCCGCTGACCCGACAATGTTCACTCTTCAGACCTTCTGGCTGGACACCAAAACTTCCGAGGATGATGAGGTGGTTACGTGGTCACTCAGTAGCCCTGCGGATTTGCAGAACCTCGTGATCCCATCCCGGCAGATCACATCTCTCTGTGAGTGGGCATTGCGCGGGCAATATCGCAGCGGCGATGGCTGCACCTACAACGGCACGGCGTATTTCGATGCGAAAGGTAATGCAGTCGCAGACCCTGCACTGGACGTATGCGGTGGTTGCCTTAGCGACTGTCGTAAGCGATTTGGCGCTGGCCTGGCGGAGCCGAATACCGCCGTTCTCGATTTTGGCGGCTTCCCCGCAACCGTGCTTTTTTCCCGATAATCGGACATCAATATGAATAAAACAATAATGGCTGCCATCCGGGCGCATGCGCTGGAGGAGTCACCGCGTGAGTGTTGCGGCTTCGTCATTCAGTCAGGGCGGCGTCAGCGTTATATCCCGGTATCGAACAGCCACGATAATCCAACTGAGCACTTCCGTATTGATGGTGAGCATTGGGCAAATGCCGAGGATGCAGGAACCATTATTCGAGTCATTCACTCACACCCTGGTGATGGGGCTAGGGCCATCCCATCAGACCTCGATCACCAGCAATGCAACCAGTCAGGTGTTGTATGGGGCATCTATGCTCCGGACTGTGATGAATATGCCGAAATCACGCCAGATGCCATACCGCTTATCGGGCGTCCGTTCATTCTGGGCTCTCACGACTGCTGGGGCTTGGTCATGGACTGGCATGCCACTCAGGGCGTCACGCTCAACGATTTCTGCGTCGATTTCCCGTGGTGGGAAAGCCAGTATCCTGACAACCTCTACTTCGATAACTGGGAGAAAGAAGGTTTTGTCGAATGCGACCCTGTGCCAGGCTGCATGGTCATCATGCAGGTTGAATCTGCCAAGTGGAATCACGCGGGGATCATTACAGAAGAAGGCGAGTTGCTTCATCACCTCTACGGACAACCCTCCTGCATCACTCCGTACTCACGCGGCTACTTCAAAGACAGGACGATGATTTGCGTCCGCCATAAAAACCTACCGCGGGAGATTAAACCATGGCGCGTTTAACTACGATCCGACTTTATGGCGCGCTGGGAGTCCGGTTTGGGAGGGTGCATAAGTTGGCCGTGCAGACTTCAGTGGAAGCCGTGAAGGCGCTCTGCATTAATCTGGATGGGATGGAAAGCTACCTGATGAACGCAAAAAAAAACGGCATGACGTTTGCGGTGTTCCGCGGGAAACGTAACGTAGGTGTCGAGGACTTCAAAGAGCTGGCCGGTGACAGTGATATCCGTATCGCGCCAGTGATGGAAGGTGCGAAAAAGGCGGGGTTGTTTCAAACAATTCTCGGAGCCGTGATGGTCGTAGCAGGTATCTTTGTCACCGGTATGACATTCGGGAGCGCGGGCCTTATTGGTGCTGGTATGGTTTCGGCCGGTATTGGCATGATGGCCGGGGGCATCTTCCAGATGCTGTCGCCCCAGCCTAAAGGCTTGCAGGGTCGCGACGATCCAGACAACAAACCTTCCTACGCGTTCGGCGGTTCAGTAAACACCTTGGCGATGGGCAACCCTGTCGCTGCTCTGTACGGCGAAAGAGAGATCGGCGGCGCCATTATCAGCGCAGGGATCGTGGCTGAGGATATTTAACAGCTTCCCACTCATCACTTAGCACCCATTCGGGTGCTTTTTTTATGGATGCAATATGGCAACGATTACTGGTGCAAAGGGCGGCAGTCAGAAGCAGCACTCGCCTGTAGAACAGCCTGATTCAGCTCAGTCAATGGCGCGCTGCCGCATGCTGCTGGCGCTGGGTGAGGGGGAGTTTGCTGGCGGACTGGATGCCACACGCATCTTCCTGGACGGCACACCGTTGGGCAATACTGATGGTTCCATGAACTTTGATAGTGTGTCATGGGATTTCCGCCCTGGTACTCAGGTCCAGGAGCCAATCCCTGGCTTTCCAGCCGTCGAAAATGAAACCAGCATTGGGGTTCCGTTGACGAAGGCTGCACCATGGACGCGAGCAATCAGCAACACGCAGATTGATGCAGTACTGGTGCGTGTCGGTATTACCGGCCTGCAGCAGCAGGAGAATGACGGCGATATTGTTGGGACGACAGTCAGGTACCATATCGACCTAGCCGTTGATGGCGGTGCGTACAGCACCGTAATGACCAAAACGGTCACGGAGAAGCTGAGTTCGCTTTATGAGCTAACGCACCGTATCAATTTACCTAAAGCCACAACCGGCTGGCAGATTCGCGTTGTTCGCGACACAGCCGACAGCACTAGCGCGATGCTGCAGAACAAAACCCAGGTGCAGGCCATCACTGAAGTCATCGATGCCCGTCTGCGTTATCCGCATACTGCGCTGCTGTATGTGTCGTTTAACGCCAAATCATTCAGCAATATCCCCAAAATTTCGTGCAAGCCAAAAGGACGAATCATCCGAATACCGCAAAACTACGATCCGGTAGCGCGCACATATGTCGGGACCTGGGATGGCACATTCAAATGGGGATGGACGAATAATCCTGCATGGATTTGGTTTGATGTTCTCACTGAGCCGCGGTTTGGGCTGGGGCGTCGTGTAACCATTGATATGCTCGATAAATGGGAGCTTTACCGTATCGCCCAGCGCTGTGATCAGAAAATACCGGACGGTAAAGGCGGCGATGGTACAGAGCCTCGCTTTATGTTCGACGTTTATATCCAGGCCCAGGCTGACGCCTGGCAGGTGATCAAGGACATAGCGGCAGGATTTAATGGTATGACGTTTTGGGGCAGCAACATGTTCAACGTCATATCAGATATGCCAGCAGATACGTCAAAGTTGCAAATCCTTACTCGCGCCTCCGTTGTTGGGAAACCTACGTATTCCAGCGGCAGCGAGAAAAACCGCTATTCAAGCGCACTGATTAACTTCAGCGACCCGGATAACCACTACCAGGACCGAACAACGGCGGTCATGTTCCCTGAACTGGTGAAGCAGTTTAAGTTCAAACAGACGCAGTTGACAGCTATCGGCTGCACTCGAGAGAGCGAAGCTCAGCGGCGCGGTGGATGGGCGGTATATTCGAACTCTCTAGACAGAATAATCACGCTTCAGACCGGCCTGGACGGGTACATCTACGTACCTGGCACTGTGTTTGCTTTTGCTGATGAGCGCCTGTCTGGCAGAGTTTACGGTGGCCGCGTTGTTGCCTACGATGCTGCGCTGAGGTCGGTAACGACTGACCGCGGTACTAGTGCGGTGGCTGGGGATACGCTAATGATCCGCACTCTGGGTGGCATCGTTGAAAGCCGAGTTATCCAGACAGTCAACTGCGCACAACTTGTAGTGAGTACGCCTTTCACTGCACAACCGCAGCCTAACGCCGTGTTCGTGATCGATGCCGGGCAGTTGCGCTTGCAGTATTTCCGTGTGACCAATCTGGCGTTCAATGACGAGGAAAACACCTTCAGCATCACCGGCGCAGAGTACAACTCTTCGAAATATGATGCCGTCGATAACAATGCGCGTCTGGACACACCGCCTATCAGCCTGATACCGACTGGTGTTGTTGCTCAACCAGGTAATGTTGGTGTGTCGAGTTACGATTCTGTGCGTCAGGGGCAGCGCGCCGCTACTCTGGTTGCGACATGGGATGCCCCGCTTGATGAAAACGGCAAACCTAAACCTGATGTTGTTTCATATCGTGTGCAGTGGCGTCGCGGAGATAATGAGTGGATTAACCTTCCCGATACTGGCCTTAGAAATATTGAAGTGCCAGATGTTTTTGAAGGTGATTATCTCGTACGTGTCCGGGCCATTAACTCAGGTGGTGCATCCAGCCTATGGGCAACTTCAGCATTAACGCACCTTAAGGGGCGAACTGGTGATGTACCGATCCCTGTTGGGCTGCGCACCACCGCTATCAATTGGGGTATTCAGCTTGACTGGTCTTTCCCCGCAGATAGTGGCGATACTCTTCAAACAGAACTGCAGTATTCAGTGAATAGCAATGGCGATAACCCGCTGCTGCTTGCAGGTGTCCCTTACCCTCAACACATATATACCCAGTTAGGGCTGAAAGCAGGACAAGAATTCTGGTTCCGGGCGCGATTAGTTGACCGCATTGGCAATCAAAGCGACTGGACGACCTGGATCAGGGGAATGGCCAATAACAACGCCGATGACTACCTGGGCGATATTGCTGGTGATTTCCTGACCTCGAAAGACGGCGACGCGCTGACCAGTCAGATTGACCAGAACATCGAAGGGATCCTACAGAACGCACTGGCGAACAATGCGACGATTGAGCATCAGTGGGCGCAATACGGTGAAGTTCGCGCAGACATCCTGGTGGTCAAAACAACTATCGCCACCGTTGATAAGGCGATGGCCGAGCTGTCGACTACCGTGCAGGCTGAACTCGGCAATATGACGGCGACGCTGGAAGACAAGCTGACTGCCGTGGTTGACGCTGATGGAGCTTCGGCGATTCATACCCTAAAGGCTGGCGTTCGGCTCAATGGTGTGTACTACGGCGCAGGGATGTCTATTGCTGTTGTAGCGGAGACGGGGCAACCAGTGGTAACCCGGATCGCGTTTAACGCAAACCAGTTTGTTCTGTTGAGCGGTGAGGGGGATGCTCAGTTTTCACCGTTTGCAGTGATTAACGGGCAGGTCTTCATGAGTGAGGCATTTATTCGGAATGCGAGTATTACCAATGCGAAAATTGGTCAGTACATCCGATCCAATAATTGGATTCCCGGCGAAGCAGGATGGAATATTGACAAGAATGGCGACGCAGAATTTAACAACATGACGATTCGCGGGACGATATACGGGACTGACGGATGGTTTAAAGGCACCGTGTACGCCAGCAGAATTGAGGGGGATATCTATGCACTACAAATGAACCCGCGCACCATCTCGCCAACTGCCGTCGCCGTCAACTGGAACTCCTGGCATTACTACAACATTTACGCTTATAGCGGTGAATTATTTGAGCGAGTTATTGATTCAGATATGGTCCTGCGAGGCGTTAATTCCCCTGAATATATTGAAATCATACTTGAACTGGTGCTTGAGGACGGGACTGCCGTCAAACAGGTTGGCTACTCGTACACAAACGGTGGGCAGGTTTCACCAATCAATCTTAGTGGTTATACCATCCCGGCAACAGCCACAAGGGAGGCGAAGGTCTACCTGAGGATGGCGGTTAAAACTCCACGAAGTACTCAAACTCAATTCCAGTACCAGGTCTCAGGGACAAGGGTTGCAGCCAGCCGCTCGGGAAGGGTTGTCATAGCGTGAGGCGGCAACAGTCACAAGTCCAAATTTGAATAACGTGAGGAATTCATGAGCGCAGGAACCCTAACCCTGACAAACAACTCCGCGGCCGTAAAGGGCAGCGGAACCGCATTTAATAACGAACTGGTTGCTGGTGACTTTATCGTTGTGACGGTTGGTGGTGTGACATATACGTTGCCGGTTAAAACAATTGAGACCGGCACCGCACTGACTCTCGCAAGAAACTACAACGGCCCAACGGTGTCTGCTGGGGCATGGACGGCAATGCCCCGGGACACTCTGAACCGCATCAGTGCACAGATTGCAGCGGATACAGCCTACGCTATTCGTCAGCGTGTTCTGGAAATTGATAACTGGTATCAGCTGCTGGAAGTGAACGGCGATGTAACCATTAAAATGGCCGATGGCTCCAGCTACACAGGACCCTCGTGGCTCTCTGTTGTATCCAGGACTGGTAACTTATCAGCATTAGGTATTGGCGGGACTGGCACCGCGTTGGCTGCGCTGGACTGGCAGACATTTGATTTTGTGCCCGGTGCTAGATACTTTGTCCGCACAGACGCTATGACAAACGTACCAGCCGGGGTAGTACTGCCGTCAAATACCGCACTGCAATGTATTATCAACGTTGTCGGATATGAGGTAAGTGTCACGCGGCACGTAGAGTTGTGGTTCTCGACTAGTACGATCAATGACTATCGGAAATACGATATTCGAACGAGTGGTAATCCTGGCAGTCGGAGCTTTAAAGCACGCCAAATCTGGACTTCCGACGACGTTATTCCACTAGCCAATACCGCGATCGGTGAAATTGGCCTGGGCATTGACGTGACGCCCGTTATTACCTCAATCGACTGGCAACAGATAGAGTTTAAGACCGGGCAATCGGTTCGTGTTAGCGCGAGTAACATGACCAATGTTCCTGTTGGCCTTGCCTACACGGCGGGTACTGGATTGATAATTACCGCAATAGGTAAGACGTCAGCGACGCGAACGAGCGTACAAATTGTTCCGGACACCGTCGGTGGGGCGAACTACACAATCACAGAGGTCTTATTGGTTGGAGCTCCGGGGGCGAGGAGTTTCTACACCCGAAACGTGTTAGCTTTTTCCGACGATGATTCCGGCAAGTTATTGGGGCGGCAACGACTTGGACTTAACGATCTTGGTTTTGGTATTCAACAACCAGTAACCACCAATTTCGACTGGCAGACTACGTTAATGCAATCAGGTCAATCATGGTTGCTTGATGCCAGTAATATGGTTAACGCCCCAACAGAATTGCCAAATTCAGGACGTCTGGTTGCGAAAGTAGCAGGTATGTCATCTGCATACGCAATGCTTGATGTCTATGAACAGCCATTATCAGGCGCTGCAACTGGGCGCCGTTGGTATGTTTACGTGGGTACATATGCGACCGCAGGATCACGTGGATTTACCGTCCGCCCTTTATTAACTAAAGCTGATTTAGACACGAGGGTAGGCTACGCGCTATTGGCCCCAGCGGGTAATATCACGACAAGTCAGCGAGTGGTGTTGACCAACCCGTTTGGAATGGGAACTCCTGTCCTTTGTTATATTGAGATTTTCGTCAACAATGTTTGGATGTCACCAGGGATGATATTCAACCCAAGTACAGGCTCCTTCGGTACTACTGCGTCATTTAAAGGGGACGAAGGCATCATTGTTCAGGCTGGTAGTTATCGTATTGGTTGCGATCCGTTATCTGGCGGTTCCAACGGTGGCAGTGCAGGTATCGGTTTAAACAACACCACCACAGCCCCATATCGCGTTCATGTATTTAAGGTGACAGCATGATTATTTATGTCTGGAAAGGTGATCACCGCTCGTATGGTTTCTCGCCAGAACTATGGGGTGGTGACACTGTGATGGTGGAGGTTGACGGCAACTTCGTCGGAGGCCTCGCGACTTATGATTCTGAAAGCGAGGAATGGATACCAGACGCGCCATACATCCGTACTCACGCTGATGATGTCACGGAGGCGAAATCAAGACTTCATGACCTTATTGCTGAAGCTGAAAAAATAATGGCTGGCTGGATTTTGGATCTGAGTCTAGGGCTGATTAGTGACGAGGATAAGCAAAAGCTAATCGCCTGGCGGTTGTATGTGAAAGCGCTGGATGCGCTCGAACTGGACGCTGCGCCGGATGTCGAGTGGCCCATACGGCCACAATGATTAATATCACAGCGCTGAACAGCGCAATCACTTTCCATACTGTCGAACCCTGGCAGCCCTGGGGCGCTCCGGAAATAATTGATTAAGTTTGACAAGGTAAAATGTTTATTTTTTAGGTTCTTCACTTAATGGGAATGGGAAAGTGAAATAAGCATCATAGTGGTTAGGGTTTTTCTTAAAGTCATAAGCCCACTGTGACCATGTTTTTTGATAACTATCACTCATGCAATGGTCATGTTGTACTTTCAACTCATTTATTATCAGTTCCTGAAGTTCAGGATGTTTCTGCATTAGATTTGCGAGTGTACGCTGAAAAATGTTAGAGCGAATTGCCAATTTGAAACAACCATCTTTCATGTTTTCAAGACGTTTTTCTTTCTCTGCATTTGAAAAGAGATTTTTTCTTGAAATTACATTTAGTTCATTTTCTAAAGAAGAGATGCTTAACTCATGCTCAAGTTTTTCTTTATGAGCAGAGTCTTTGAGTCTATGCAGCTCTCTGTCTTGGGATGCAGCTTCGTAATCATAATTGAAAAAAGGATTGTTACCTTTACCCCAGTACCCGCCAGACATAGCAACCTCTTTATCTCAAAAAGTGTGGAGAGATATAGATACTAGCATATTTACCTCACAAATTATGCTAGGGGGCAGACCACTTAATCTCCGATGAAAACTGATTAAAACTCATCCAGGTGTGATACACTGAAAAACATTCATTGAAAGGTTAATCATCATGTCAATTCTCGATTACACAATGAAACTCATCGCTGGTACATCTATACCTTCTACTATCACGTGTCCCGTCTGTGGTTTGAAATCGCCACAACCAGCTTCAAAGATTCGGTTAAAGCAGGCAATGATATGCCCGGGATGCAAAGCCCTTTTTGTCCCAACTCGATAGATTCCTACAATGGCCCGTGCCCTATACTTAAATAATCACTGGCAGCTGTTAAATCCCTGATGCCTCACGCCCATCCTGAGAGAACGTTTCTGAACTGATTTCGCAACTGCTCCTGCGCGTTAACGCCGCATCAGAGCAACGATATGAAAATGAATCCCAGAGCGTGGTTTAACCGCTCGTTTATTCTTACGAAAAAGTCCGGGAAAGTGCCGTTTCCGGCTAATGATCCTACTGGTGACAATAGTTTGCGGTCAGAGCTTTTTTCGACGCCTCAAATGGAGCGTTATGGGCAGAAATTGGCGCGTACGCATAAATTGTCACCGGGTAAGCTACCATACTATCTTCTCAAACGACTTGAGGATAATGAACTAGCAATTACCCAAATTTGCTACGAGCTCAATGCTGGAAAAAAAATGAGCATCATGCCTGCGGGCGAATGGCTATTGGATAATTATTATCTGTTAGAAGAGCAAATCCGAATCGTCCGTCAGCACTTACCTAAAAGCTTTGGTAAGGGGCTTCCATCCCTTGCTCCACCTCATTATTGTCCGCGTATTTACGATATTGCATCTGAAGCTATTACTCATGGCGATGGGCGTTGGGACGTAGCAAGTATGACTAGTTATATTGCTGCCTATCAACAGGTTACTCCGCTAACATTAGGTGAGGTCTGGGCTCTACCAGGCATGTTACGTCTATCTTTAATCGAAAATTTGCGGCGTGTCAGTATGGAAGTGATTAAAGCCCAACGAGATCGCAGCCTGGCAGATACGTGGATAACGAGGATTTTCGAATGTGCAGAGAACACTCCAGCAGATTTAATACTGGTAGTTGCCGACATGGCTCGCGCACAACCTCCACTCAGCAACGCATTTGTCGCAGAAATGGTACGCCGGCTACAGGGGCATGGTAATGCTCTGGCACTTCCGCTAACCTGGGTTGACCAGCGTCTGGCTGAACAGGGCGTTACAGCTGAAATTCTGATTCACAGGTTTAATCAACAACTTGCTGCCAACCAACTTTCTGTGAGCAATAGTATCGCGGGTTTGCGTTTGTTAAGTGAAACAAACTGGGAAGATTTTACTGAGACGGTTAGTGTAGTGGAGCAGGCTTTACGTCTTGATCCTGCTGGAATCTATTCCTGTATGCACTTTGATACACGGGATCATTACCGTCACGTCATCGAAGTTCTGGCCAGAGATAGCCGCTTCAGTGAACCAGAAGTCGCCAATAGGGTGTTGGCACTTTCACTAGAGAATGAGCCTGGTAATCCGGGGTACCACATTGGTTATTATTTGGCTGGTGAAGGCCGTGAGAAACTGGAAGTAATATTGTCAGCTGATACATCAGGATTTATACGTCTGCGACATAGTTTCAATAAAATACCTTTGTTATCGTGGCTTGGAAGTTTAGGTCTTTTGACAACAGCAGTAACAGCCAATATTTTGCACGAAACAGCTCAGCAGGGAATGGGCTGGGTACTAATAGTATTAGCTTTGCCGCTTATAGTGGTGATTAGTCAGTTAATGAGTGACCTACTGAGTGACGCGACCACCCGTTTCCGAATTCCCAGACCGCTACCACGTATGGATTTTTCTTCTGGAATTCCAGTTGATTGCGCGACAATGGTGGTGATCCCTTGCATGCTTACAAGCCATGAAAGCATAAGTAAACTCCTTACCAGTCTTGAAGTCTGTTGGCTGGGAAATCAAAACGAAAACCTCCGCTTTGCTCTTCTTACCGATTTTGCTGATTCTGCTGTTGAAAATCCGCCAGAAAATAGTGTGTTGCTCAGTTTAGCCATCGCGGAAACTGAGAGTCTTAACCGACGCTACCCTACCAGCCGTCCACGTTTTTATCTTCTTCATCGGCAACCGGAATGGGTTTCCACGCAGGAAATCTGGATGGGTTATGAACGGAAAAGGGGAAAACTCGCACTGCTTAACAATTGGTTGCGTAATCCTGCTACTCAATTTGCTACTGTGGTAGATATGCCAGCGAACTTGTTGCCCGGCTATATTAAATATGTCATTACGCTGGATAGCGATACCCTTTTACCACGAGACACAGCGCATAAACTGGTCGCGACGATGGCGCATCCTCTCAACCGACCTGAATATGATCAGGTTCGGCAGAGAGTTGTCAGAGGATATGGGATTCTACAGCCAGGGCTGGCAGAAGAAATGCCACGTAACGGGCAGGGGCGTTATGCAGCGATGCGCAGTAGTGTGGCGGGTAATAATCCCTACTCGATGATGTCTTCAGATATCTATCAGGACCTCTTCGGTGAAGGTTCATTCGTAGGCAAGGGTATTTATGACGTTGATATCTTTGTTCAGGCTACTACCAATATTTGTCCAGATAATCTGGTACTCAGTCATGATTTACTTGAGGGATGCTATGCTCGTTCTGGGCTGCTCAGTGAGGTGTTGCTCTACGAGCAATATCCGAACAACTATCTTTCAGATGTTATGCGGCGTACACGTTGGATACGTGGTGACTGGCAACTGCTTAATTGGCTGAGACCTTATGTCCGAAAAGCGGATGGAAGTCGGGATAGAAATCCACTGTCACTGCTTTCCCGATGGAAGTTATTTGATAATTTACGCCGCAGTTTAGTGGCACCTTCACTACTGTTGCTTATATTCTGTTCATTATTTTTGGTTCCTAATCCGTTTTATTGGCTAGGTGCTTTGGCGTTGGTATGGTTATTACCGGCTGTACTTAGCGTCATCCACGATCTTCTACATAAACCTCTCCGCCGTTCTTTACTGCATCATATTACGCTTGTTGCGGTAGGGGCGCTGAAACGTTTTTCCCGTATCGGACTCAATTTTGTCATACTGCCACATGAGGCTGGATACTCATTATATGCAATAGCTGTGACCATTTGGCGTCTTGGAGTCAGTCAACGTAACCTCATTCAGTGGACTACTTACAATACCGACTGTAAGCAACCAAATGTTTCTGTAGGTTATTTTTATCGGGCAATGTGGCTGAACGTGGTGGCTGGTGTGACATTGGCGATGATGACTTTTCATCTGGCACCACGACTGCTTGCGATAACAGTGCCTGCCAGTATTCTTTGGTGTCTGGCACCATTGTTGTTGAGCTGGTTAAGCAGACAGCCAGACCGTAAGGCAATTTTACTTAATCAGGAACAGAAGCAGTTGCTGCGTCAGACAAGCCGGGAGATTTGGGCCTTTTTTGAAACGTTTGTCACCGCTAAAGAAAACTGGCTTCCACCAGACAATTACCAGGAAATTCCGCAGCCAACTATCGCGCATCGCACCTCGCCTACAAACATCGGACTATCTTTGATGGCCAACCTGACTGCATGGGATTTTGGTTACTTGCCGGGCGGAGAGGTGTTAGAGCGAGTGACGCTTACTCTGGATTCGCTGGATAAAATGGAGCACTACCGGGGACATCTTTTTAACTGGTATGACACCAGAACGCTAGCTCCACTCAGTCCACGCTATGTTTCGAGTGTTGATAGTGGAAATATGGCTGGCCATTTATTGACGCTACGAGAAGGTCTCCTGGCTATGCGTTGTCAGCCGGTTTTAAGCAGCGAACGGATACTCGCTGGATTGAACGATACACTGATTATTCTTGAAAAACATTGGGGCCGCAATGCGCCAACTGGTCTGCGTCTACTGCGTAAACATTGCCTGAATGCAATATCATTGCCCCCAGCGCAACTGTTCAGCGAACTCAAAAAAATGCGAACCCAGTGCAACCATCTGACAACACAAAGTGTTCAGGAGAGCATCATTGTGGTGCGGTGGACAAGGAGTCTGGAATCTCAACTGGTGCAGCTTTGTCATGAATGGTCCCATCTGCTTGGTTGGTTACCTCCGTCATATAGTGAACCGCAACTGCCTACGCTGGCCTGGCTTGCTCGTGCGAGTTACAGTGGCGAAGGAACACCTCCTGCATCAGTGACTACTCTGGCTCGTATGCGGTTGAAGATTATCACTGAACTTGAACAACGTTTGGCCGATCATGCGAGAATGGATTTTGCTTTTCTGTACAACGAGTCGACCAGTCTGCTCAGTGTTGGCTACAACTGCGATACTAATACAGCAGATAAAAGTCATTACGATCTTCTCCCATCTGAAATCCGTCTAACCAGCTTCCTCGCCATCGCGACAAATCAATTACCGCAAAAAAGCTGGTATGCACTGGGACGGCTGTTCACCACCATTGACCATGAAACCGCGCTAATGTCGTGGAGTGGTTCAATGTTTGAATATCTGATGCCGAATCTGGTTATGCCTGCCTGGCCCGGTAGTCTTCTTGATGAAATGAGTCAGTCAGCTGTTAAGCGTCAGATACGCTGGGGCCAGGAGCGAGGGGTGCCATGGGGGGTGTCAGAATCGGGATATCACGCTTTTGATGTTCAGCATAACTATCAGTACCAGGCATTTGGTGTTCCTGGACTCGGTCTTCGGCGAGGGCTGGCCGATGATATAGTTATAGCCCCATATGCAACCTTACTGGCATTAATGATATCCCCTCATAAAGCCTGTGAGAACCTTAGCAGTCTGGAAAAAAATGGTGCTCGCGGGGAATACGGTTTTTATGAGGCCTTAGACTATACCCCTTCACGTCTTGCTACCGGACAACTGTATGCTGTAGTACAGTCCTGGATGGCTCATCATCAGGGAATGGCGTTTCAGTCATTGGCTCATGTGCTACTCAATGCACCTATGACAGAACGATTTATGTCCAGCACCGCCTTTCGTTCGGCAAGTCTGCTCTTACAGGAGCGAGTGCCGGATGCGGTCGATCTCTATAGTCCTCGTCGGCATTTTGAATCTCATGAAGGGAGAGTCAAACCTGTAACCTATGAGCCGCGTATTTTCGCCGGTGCTGATACCCCGGTACCTGAAATTCAGCTCTTGTCCAACAGTCACTATCATCTAATGCTAACCGCGGGCGGCGGTGGCTATAGCCGCTGGAACAATATTGCCCTAACGCGATGGCGCAGTGATACGACCCGTGATAACTGGGGGGCGTTTTGCTATATCCGTGATTCGCAAACAGGAGAGGTATGGAGTAATACCTGGCATCCAACGGGTAAAGAAGCTGATGGTGGCGATGAAGCGATCTTTACCGATGCAGGCGCTGAATACAAACGTACATTCGGTGTTCTAAGTGTCAGAACTCAGGTTGTAGTCTCCCCCGAAGATGATATTGAGCTGCGGAGACTTACGCTGACACACAGAGGAAAACGGCCTCGAACTATTGAACTAACAACTTATGCCGAAGTGGTGTTAGCACCCGACGCCAGTGATCAGGCACATCCAGCTTTTAGTAATTTATTTATTCAAACTGAGATTAACCCTGAAAGCGACGCTATCTTGTGTCACCGTCGTCCTCGTTCTCCAGACGAACATAGCCCATGTATGTTCCATATGGTGGTTGTACATGGTAATCAAAGTAAGAATATCTCGTTTGAAACTGATAGGGCTAAATTTCTAGGGCGCGGCAGGACACCTTTGGATGCGCTGAAAATCTGCGAAAATGGGAAACTTAGTAATACGTCGGGGGCTGTGCTGGATCCAATACTGGCTATACGCCATGCGATCACGTTGTTACCGGGACAAGCTGTCACTATTGATATTGTTTATGGCATTAGTGAAAACCGTCAGCGAAGCCTAGCTCTTCTGGAAAAATATCGTGATCAACCCATCGCTGATCGCATTTTCGAACTGGCCTGGTCTCACAGCCTGGTGGTGTTACGCCAGATGAATGCGAATGAAGATGATGCTTCGTTGTTTAATCGTCTTGCCAGTGCTGTGCTTTATCCCTGCCAGGAGTTGCGAGCGGATGGCAATGTTATCAGTCGCAACAGGCGAGGCCAGTCAGGATTGTGGGGATGGGCGATTTCAGGTGATCTGCCGATTGTATTGCTCAGTATTACCAGTGAAGAAGGGATCGCTTCAGTTGCGTCGCTTATTCAGGCGCATCGATACTGGCGGCTAAAAGGGCTGGATGTTGATTTGGTTATCATGAATGAAAGCCCAGGCGGCTACCAACAGGCCTTACAAAACCAGATTATGGATTTAATATACGCCAGGTCGGGAGCTACTCTGCTGGATAAATCTGGGGGGATTTTTGTTCGTAATGGTGAACATTTGTCTGCGGAAGATAAACTGCTTCTGATGAGTGTGGCGTGCCTGTACCTTGATGATCGTGCAGGGGGGCTTAGCGAACAACTCAACCAACGCGTTCATACATTAAAATCCGTCGCCAGACAATTAATACCGCACTCTGCAGAAGATGCTAATCAACATACAGACTGGACACCGGATACTCATCAGTTGATACATTTCAATGGGGTCGGAGGCTTTTCGCTGGATGGCCGGGAGTATCAGATTGTCCTGAGGGAAAACGAGCCGACACCAGCACCATGGTCCAATGTGTTGGCTAACATGAGCTTCGGAAGCGTTATATCTGAGTCCGGACAAGCCTATAGCTGGTATGAGAATGCCCATGAATACCGGTTAACGCCATGGGAAAATGACCCGGTGAGTGACCGCAGCGGTGAAGCATTTTATCTGCGTGATGAGGAAAGCGGTAAGTATTGGTCACCAACGACATTACCCGTTCGGGGCCACGGTGATTATCTTACCCGTCATGGTTTCGGCTATAGCGTGTTTGCCCATCGTGAGAACGGAATAGATAGTGAGTTGACGGTACTTGTAGCGGAGAAAGATCCTGTAAAACTAGCCATCCTTACTCTCAGTAACAATTCGGGACGAACACGTAAACTCTCTGTCACAGGCTATGTGGAGTGGACATTAGGTGATCTACGAACCCGCTCGGTTCCTCACATCGTTACGCATTCAGCTAACATTTCTGGTGGTTGTGGAGTTATCGCCAACAATTTTTATGGATCTAATGGTAGTGAACGTACGGCATTCTTTGCCGTTAGTGGGCTTTATTGCTCGTTAACAGGTGATCGTCGTGAATTTATCGGTCGGAATGGTTCATATCAAAAACCGGATGTGATGAGACAGCGAAGACTTTCGGGTAAAACGGGAGCGGGTTTGGATCCCTGCGCCGCGGTGCAATCAGCAACTACGTTAATTGATGGTGATCAGAAAACGTTCATTTTTGTCCTTGGTGTCGCTGAAAATCATAGACTGGCTCAGGAAACAATCAATCGTTATCTCAATGAGGATTCAGTACGTCAGGAACTGAATAACGTTCACCGTTACTGGCGTAATGTACTCGATAAAATAGTGGTTACTACGCCAGATAATTCCATGGATTTACTGATTAATGGATGGTTACTGTACCAGACAATTGCCAGCAGGCTTTTGGCGCGTAGCGGTTACTATCAGTCTGGCGGCGCATTTGGTTTTCGCGATCAACTACAGGATACACTGGCGCTTAGTCATTCAGATCCTGAAAGAATGCGCGCGCAGATAGTGTTGTGTGCGTCGCGGCAATTTGTTGAGGGGGATGTGCAACATTGGTGGCATCCGCCGCACGGTAATGGTGTGCGAACTCGCTGTTCGGATGATTATCTCTGGCTCCCCCTTTCAGTCTGCCACTATGTCGAAACGACAGGTGACATAGAAATCCTGGAATTAAATATCCCTTATCTGCAAGGTCGCCCACTCCGACCTGGTGAAGAGTCTGCTTACGATACGCCTGTCATAAGTGGTACTGAGGAGACACTTTGGTTGCATTGTGTTAGGGCCATTAAGCATGGCTTGCAGTTTGGGCCGCATGGCCTACCACTTATGGGGGCTGGCGACTGGAATGATGGGATGAACCGCGTTGGAATAGAAGGGAAAGGTGAAAGCGTGTGGCTGGGGTTCTTCCTGTACGAGATTTTACAACGCTTTGCTGCGCTTGCAGATCAGCGACAGGATGACTCTGTTGTTTCAATGTGCCGTTCAGAGGCCGCGAGCCTTGAAAAAAACCTGGAAGCCAACGCCTGGGATGGCCAATGGTATCGGAGAGGGTATTTTGATGATGGCACTCCTCTGGGTTCAAAAGGTTCGCAAGACTGTCGAATTGATGCTATCGCGCAAAGCTGGTCGGTGTTATCCGGGGTTGCCAGCCAGGCCCGTAGAGTTATTGCTATGCAAGCACTGGACAAGCATTTGGTAGATAATGAGGCTGGGCTAATCAAACTGTTAACACCTCCTTTCGATGGACACGGTATGAATCCCGGGTATATCCAGGGTTATTTGCCAGGTGTCCGAGAAAACGGAGGGCAATATACGCATGGTGCCATCTGGGCCATCATGGCATTTGCCCGAATGGGTAATACCGAACGCGCCTGGCAACTCTGGTCTATGGTCAACCCGATACATCACACCCAGGATGCTATTGGAGTTGAAAAGTATAAAGCGGAACCGTATGTCATGAGCGCTGATATATACAGTGTTGCGCCACATACAGGCCGTGCGGGATGGAGCTGGTATACCGGTTCTGCAGGTTGGGCATACCGTCTGTTGACTGAGGAACTGTTGGGGATAAAACGTTATGGTTCTGTCCTTACCGTTCACCCTCTATTACCGGTGAACTGGCCATCTTTTTCAATGGCATACCAATATGGCGGCAGTCAGTATCACATAATAGTATCACGCGGTATTGGGGAATACCGGGTCACTCTGGATGGGAAACTCCTGCTTGATGACAGAATTCCGTTAATGGATGATGGGCAATCCCATGCAGTCGAAATTATTCAGAATTGATTCAGGAATTAATGCGCATTAACGTCTGCCGTTAATGCGCTGATTGTCTCTGAGAACATCAATTGCGGTTTTCATCGCAACCTTATCATCTCTTCTTTTTTGTTTTTCCTGCATAACTTGCAAGTACTCAAGCAGTGTTCGGGTGTTAATCGGTCTACCTTGTTTTCCAACGGCAAGCACAGCTTCACCGAGGATAAGTTTAACTGGTGGCAACTGTGCTGGGTACCAATCGAGGGTGTCTTCTGATTTCATTATAAATTTCTCACGGAAGGGTATTATACCATAAATGACTCACGCTTCCCTTTGTATTATGCGAATGTTTTATAAATGAAATATATTGGCAGTGATTTAGTGAGTAAAGGCGTATAGTAAATGGAATCATCCTTCGGGGAATTAATTTATGACTTACTCAAATGGACTAAGGCACTTTAAGGAAAGACCGGTTAATGTGACTTGCCCCGCATGTTCCTGCAAGGCAAATCAGAAGGCCGGAAAAATGCGAAAAGATGCAGTTCTTGAATGTCCTAGCTGCGGGCTATTATTCAGGCCATCAGAATGTCGGTGCATAGGTGGATGAGGTCCGCATTGCTATGGCCTATAAATCATAAGCATAAGTTCATGTGACGTATGTAGAGGTAATGATTATGAAAGCCAAGAAAGCTGTTTTTATTGAAGGGGTTATAATTGAAAATTGTCTTTTCGGAGAAAGACAACAAAGTTTTTGTATCCATCGGGTAAAGTTTGGTGATGATAAATTTGCGATTGTCCGGGCAGCATCAGGACTATGCTTCGAACCAGGGAGTATTATTGTAAGGAATGAGAGTGAGTGGTCTTATAATCATGTCAAAGTGCGTCTTTTGGGTTTTGAATACCTTGAGGAAAAGGAGTCCATTAGACGATTCCATGAATATTATTGAAGTGTGTGATATGTTGACTGGTCTTTAATGTTGCACTAATGGATGTTTATATTTAATTTGGAAGGGTGATGCTGTGTGATTTTTAATATGAGTGTGGTAGTGTTTTTCTGTTCATTCAATTTGTAGGGCCTGTGTGGCGATAACTCCTCAAATGATAAAACATAGATAACCCTCTAAAACAAGTGGCTTTAATGCTGGTATGATTCTAAGGTTGGGTAACACCATAATTATATAAGTTATGAAACTGTAAAACAAAATTCACCTAAAATCTAATAACTGAATTTTGAATAGAGTGGTATCTGAAATCAGGTTCGTTACTGCTAATGAAGTAGTAGCGACGAGTTAATGATACTGTGCTTACTGGTGCAATGTTCAACCCCGATATTAAATGGAAGATAAATCCCAGGACAAGAATAAGAACAGTAGGGTGATGATCTGAAAATGGCCAGGTTGTGGCGTTCTTTTGGGGGCGTAATGGGGGCAAATCAGCATTCAGGGGTGTTGTTTGGGGCAGCAAAATGTCCGCATATGTCCATGTGTGTCCATACAGTGTTTAGGCTAACTCTTTGATTATCCTCTAACCCCTTGATTCACTGAACACGCCAAAATCAATTAAATAAATAGGCATTGGCTATGCATCTTTATCTTCCTCGCTGAACATACCTATCACTCCTAACAAATCCATTATTTTTCAAAGCATTGTAAAAATACATCTATCTCATTCGCCGCTGAGCGCAGGGTCTATGCTTATAAAAAGGCCCCATTGCACGGACGGGCGTGGAATAACCCCACCCGACGCGGGTTGAAGTGATAATCATTATCACTAACATAGCGTTATCCTTTTTGAGGCTTCACTGATGAGGTAGACCTATGGATTTGCATTCAGGAACCTTCGATCCTAACGACGTAACCTGGCGCGGTGTAACGCTGACGCCTGCCGCCGCCGCGCATATTCGAACACTGGCTGAGCAGCCGTCGGGGATTCAGGGCGTGCGGCTCGGGGTGAAACAAACCGGCTGCGCGGGGTTTGGTTATGTGCTCGACGCGGTAAGTGAACCGGATAAAGACGATCTGCTGTTTGAATTCGACGGCGCGAAGCTGTGGGTCCCTTTACGCGCCATGCCGTTTCTTGACGGCACCGAAGTGGATTACGTGCGCGAAGGCTTGAATCAGCTGTTTAAATATCATAACCCGAAGGCGCAGAACGAATGCGGCTGCGGCGAAAGCTTCGGGGTATAGGCGGTACATAATGACGCGTAATACTGACGCAATTGACGATGTCCAGACCTGGGCCGGTGGCCCGCTGAACTATAAAGAAGGGTTCTTTACCCATCTGCAAACTGACGAACTGGCAACTGGTATTAACGAAGGGGTGGTGCGGGCGATCTCTGCGCGCCGCAATGAACCGGAGTGGATGCTGGAGTTCCGCCTGAAGGCTTATCATGCCTGGCTGGAGATGGAAGAGCCACATTGGCTAAAAGCGCACTACACCGGGTTAAATTATCAGGACTACAGCTATTATTCAGCACCTTCGTGCGGCAACTGCGACGATAGCTGCGCCTCGGAGCCCGGTGCGCAACAGCAGCCGGGCGCCAGTAATTTTTTGACCGACGAAGTTGAAGCCGCCTTTAATCAGCTAGGCGTACCGGTACGTGAAGGCAAAGAGGTGGCGGTTGACGCCATTTTTGATTCCGTTTCGGTGGCGACGACTTATCGAGAGAAACTGGCTGAGCATGGGGTCATTTTTTGTTCCTTTGGTGAAGCGATTCATGACCACGCCGAGCTGGTGAAACGCTATCTCGGTACGGTAGTGCCGGAAAACGACAATTTCTTTGCCGCGCTAAATGCAGCGGTGGCTTCTGACGGTACCTTCATCTATATCCCGAAAGGCGTGCGTTGCCCGATGGAACTGTCGACCTATTTTCGCATTAACGCGGAAAAGACCGGCCAGTTCGAACGCACGATTCTGATTGCCGATGAGGGGAGCTACGTCAGCTATATCGAAGGCTGTTCGGCACCGGTACGCGACAGCTACCAGCTGCACGCCGCGGTAGTCGAAGTCATCATCCATAAAGACGCGGAAGTGAAATACTCGACCGTACAAAACTGGTTCCCCGGCGACAACAATAACGGCGGGATCCTTAACTTCGTGACCAAACGCGCGCTGTGTGAAGGCGAAAACAGCAAGATGTCATGGACCCAGTCGGAAACCGGCTCGGCGATCACCTGGAAATACCCGAGCTGCATTCTGCGCGGTGATAACTCCGTCGGCGAGTTTTTCTCGGTAGCGTTAACCAGCGGGCATCAGCAGGCGGATACCGGTACCAAAATGATCCATATCGGTAAAAACACCAAATCGACCATTATCTCGAAAGGGATCTCTGCCGGACACAGCCAGAACAGCTACCGCGGCTTAGTGAAAATCATGCCAACCGCCACCAACGCGCGTAACTACACCCAGTGCGACTCAATGCTCATCGGCCCGGACTGCGGCGCGCATACGTTCCCTTACGTGGAATGTCGCAATAACAGCGCGCAGCTGGAGCATGAGGCGACCACCTCGCGCATTGGCGAAGATCAGCTGTTTTACTGCCTGCAGCGCGGGATTAGTGAAGATGATGCTATCTCGATGATCGTGAATGGCTTTTGTAAGGATGTTTTCTCGGAACTGCCGCTGGAGTTCGCCGTGGAAGCGCAAAAACTGCTGGCTATCAGCCTTGAACACAGCGTCGGTTAAGTATTAAGGGAAACGATATGTTGAGTATCAAAGATTTACAGGTCTCGGTTGATGATAAAGCAATCCTCCGTGGGGTGAGCCTGAACGTGCGCCCGGGCGAAGTTCACGCCATCATGGGGCCGAACGGCTCGGGGAAAAGCACGCTCTCAGCCACGCTTGCTGGGCGTGAAGATTATACCGTGACAGGCGGCGAAGTGACTTTCAAAGGTCAAGACCTGCTGGCGATGTCGCCGGAAGAACGTGCCGGGGAAGGCATTTTTATGGCGTTTCAGTATCCGGTGGAAATTCCTGGCGTCAGCAATCAGTTTTTCCTGCAAACCGCGCTCAACGCGGTGCGCGCGCATCGCGGACAGGAACCGCTGGATCGCTTTGATTTTCAGGATCTGATGGAAGAGAAAATCGATCTGCTGAAAATGCCGGCGGATCTCCTGACGCGCTCGGTGAACGTCGGCTTCTCCGGCGGTGAGAAAAAGCGCAACGATATTTTACAGATGGCGGTGCTGGAGCCGTCGCTGTGTATCCTGGATGAAACGGACTCCGGGCTGGATATCGATGCCTTGAAAATTGTCTCCGAAGGGGTGAACTCCCTGCGCGACGGTAAACGCGCTTTTATTATCGTCACGCACTATCAGCGGATCCTTGACTATATCAAGCCGGATGTCGTCCACGTGCTGTATCAAGGGCGTATCGTGAAATCCGGGGACTTCACGCTGGTGAAACAACTGGAGGAGCAGGGCTATGGCTGGCTTAGCGAACAGCAGTAGCGCGCTGCAACAATGGCATGCGCTGTTTCAGGCGCGCGGTGGCCAAACGTCACCGCAGGCGCAGGAACATCTCAAACAGGTAAAACTGCTGGGGTTACCGTCGCGCAAAGACGAAGACTGGAAATACACCTCATTAGATAAACTGTTGACCAGCACATTCGTGGCGCCCGCATTGCCTGCGCTGACGGCCGCCGACCGTGATGCCCACGCGCTGGCGCTGGATGCCTGGCGGCTGGTGTTTGTCGACGGACAGTTCGATGCGCGACTGAGCGATGACCTTACGGACAGCGGCTATGAGGTGACGGTGAATAACCAGCGGCAATCGCTGCCGGAAGCCGTGCATGGCGAAATTTTCCTGCATCTGACCGAAAGTCTGGCGACTAGCGTGACGCATATTAGGGTACGCCGTCACCAGCATCCGGCGAAACCGCTGCTGCTGCTGCATATCACGCGTGGTCTGGCGAGCGACGAGATGAACACCGCACATTATCGCCACCACATACAAATCGACAGCGGGGCGCAGGCCACGGTGATTGAGCAGTACGTCAGCCTGAACGAAACGCGCCACTTTACGGGTTCTCGTTTGACCGTCGAGGTCGCCGATAATGCCCAGCTTCAGCACCTCAAGCTGGGGTTTGAAAACGCCCAGAGCTACCATTTTGCCCATAACGATCTGCGCTTAGGGCGTGATGCCTCGGCGTTCAGCCACTGTTTCCTGTTAGGGGCGGCGGTCACTCGTCACCACACCAGCACGCAGCTGAACGGCGAAAACAGCACGCTACGGGTCAACAGCCTGTCGATGCCGGTCAACACTGAAGTGTGCGACACCCGTACCTGGCTTGAGCACAATAAAGGCTACTGTAATAGCCGCCAGCTGCATAAAACCATCGTCAGTGACAAAGGTCGCGCCGTGTTTAACGGGGTGATTACCGTGGCGCCGAATGCGATTAAAACCGACGGGCAGATGACCAATAACAACCTGCTATTGGGGCGTTTGGCGGAAGTGGATACCAAGCCACAGCTAGAGATTTATGCTGACGATGTGAAGTGCAGCCACGGGGCGACCGTCGGTCGCATCGATGATGAACAACTCTTTTATCTGCGCTCGCGCGGGGTGGCGCTGGAGGAAGCGAAAAAGATAATCCTCTACGCGTTTGCCGCCGGGCTCACGGACGCTATCCCCCTCGAACCGCTAAAACAGTATGTACTGGCGCGGATTGGGCAGCGTCTGTCTGGAGGTAAGCAATGACCTTTTCCGTACAGCAGGTGCGAAGCGATTTTCCGGTACTGGCGCGTGAAGTGAACGGCCAGCCGCTGGCCTACCTTGATTCTGCCGCCAGCGCGCAAAAACCGGAGCAGGTGATCCACGCGGAAGCCGCCTTTTATCGCCACGGCTACGCTGCGGTTCATCGCGGGATCCATACGCTCAGCGCAGAAGCGACGCAACGGATGGAGGAGGTGCGCCAGAAGGTAGCTCATTTCCTCAATGCAGCTAGCGCTGAGGAGATTGTCTTCGTACGTGGAACCACTGAAGCGATTAATCTGGTGGCCAACAGTTGGGGGACCCGCAACGTCGAAGCGGGCGATAACATCGTCATCACGGAGATGGAGCATCACGCTAATATTGTCCCGTGGCAGATGCTTTGCACGCGAAACGGTGCCGAACTGAGGGTGATCCCGTTAAACGCCGATGGCACCTTGCAGCTGGAAGCTGCCGCGAAGCTGTTTGATGAACGCACGCGTCTGCTGGCGGTGACGCAGGTATCGAACGTGCTGGGTACCGAAAATCCGCTGACGGAGCTGATTACGCTGGCCCATCAGTATGGTGCTAAGGTGCTGGTGGACGGGGCGCAGGCGGTCATGCATCACCCGGTTGACGTGCAGGCTCTCGACTGCGACTTTTACGCGTTCTCCGGCCATAAGCTGTACGGGCCGACGGGGATTGGCGCGCTGTACGTGAAAGCGGATATTCTCCAGGCGATGCCACCGTGGGAAGGCGGCGGCTCAATGATTGCGACCGTCAGCCTGACGGAGGGCACCACCTGGGCAAAAGCGCCGTGGCGATTTGAGGCCGGCACACCGAATACCGGGGGGATTATTGGCCTCGGGGCAGCTCTGGACTACGTGAGTAGGTTAGGGCTGACGGCCATCGGCGAGTATGAACAGACGCTGATGCGCTATGCGCTGGATGCGCTCGCCAACGTTCCCGATCTGCATCTGTACGGCCCGGCTAATCGGCTGGGGGTGATTGCGTTTAACCTCGGCAAACACCATGCCTACGACGTGGGGAGTTTCCTCGATAACTACGGTATTGCCGTCCGCACGGGGCATCATTGCGCGATGCCGCTAATGGCATTTTATCAGGTTCCCGCCATGTGCCGGGCATCATTGGCAATGTACAACACCGTAGAGGAAGTCGACAGGCTCGTGGCCGGGCTACAGCGCATTCGACGTTTACTGGGATAACAGGGAGCCAACGATGGCGGCTTTACCAGACAGAGACAAACTTTTGCGCAACTTTAATCGTTGCGCCAACTGGGAAGAGAAATATCTCTATATCATTGAGTTAGGACAACGACTGTCGCCGCTCGGCCCGGAACAGCATATGGCGGAAAACAGCATTCAGGGTTGTCAAAGCCAGGTGTGGATCGCAATAGGGCGTGACGCACAGGGGCGAATCACGCTGCAGGGTGATAGCGATGCCGCAATCGTTAAAGGATTGATTGCCATTGTGTTTATCCTTTACGATGGTATGACCGCCGCAGATGCGCAGACCTTTGATGTACGTCCATGGTTTGAGCAGATGGCGCTGGCACAGCACCTGACGCCGTCGCGTTCTCAGGGGCTGGAGGCGATGATCCGCGCAATTCGCACGCGCGCGGCGAGTTTTAGCTAATATAGAAAAGACAGCTTCGATTCTGTTATGAAGAAAGGCGGGCGGGTTGCCCGCCCCACTGGTCGTTCAGCTTTCTGGCATGTTGTCAGTGAATATGAATAAGGAATCCAGATATGAAGCGCGCGTCTCTTTTAACACTCAGCATTTTAAGCGCCCTCAGCGCGATTTCCAGCGCCTGGGCCGTCGACTACCCGTTACCCCCTGCCAACAGCCGTTTAATCGGCCAGAACCAAACCTACACCGTTCAGGAGGGGGATAAGAACCTACAGGCTATCGCCCGACGCTTTGATACCGCGGCGATGTTAATCCTCGAAGCGAATAATACCATTGCGCCGGTTCCTAGAGCGGGCACCGTGGTGACAATTCCCTCGCAGATGCTGCTACCGGATGTGCCGCGTGAAGGGATCGTGGTAAACCTTGCCGAACTGCGTTTGTATTACTTCCCGCCGGGAGAACAGCAGGTACAGGTTTATCCTATTGGGATTGGTTTGCAGGGGCTGGAAACGCCGGAAATGACTACCCGGATTGGACAGAAAATCCCGAATCCGACGTGGACGCCTACGGCGGGCATCCGCAAGCGTTCTCTCGAGCGCGGTATTACGCTGCCGGCGGTCATACCGGCAGGGCCGGGTAATCCGCTGGGGCTCTTTGCGTTGCGGTTAGCGTACGGTAACGGTGAATACTTGATTCACGGTACCAATGCGCCGGACAGCGTTGGCCTGCGCGTCAGTTCCGGTTGTATTCGTATGAATGCGCCGGACATCAAATCGCTATTCGCCCAAGTCCGTAGCGGTACAACGGTCAGGATAATTAACGAACCGTTGAAATATTCAGTAGAGCCAAACGGTGCCCGTTATCTGGAAGTACACCGTCCGCTGTCGCAGGATGCTGCACAGGACACGCAAACCATGAAGATGACGTTATCCGCTGCCTTTAAGCAGTTCGTTGAGCAGGCGAGCGTAGGGGAGGCCCAGGTGAAGCAAATTCTGTCGCGTCGGGCGGGGTATCCGATTCTGATGGCTGATTCGAAGGCTACGACGACGGCACCGGTGCTGTCGGCACAAAACGGTGAGCTGTCTACAGGGAAGGTTACGCAGTAGGAAAGGGGAACTGGAGGCAAAAAAAATGGCGCACAATGTGCGCCATTTTTATTACCAGAACTCTTACTTACGGTAAGAGTGAGCCTGGTTGTCCAGACGCTGGTTAGCGCGTGCTGCGTCGTCTTTAGCAGCCTGAACGTCGGAACGCACTGCGTTCACGTCGTTGCTCAGCTGGTCAACTTTAGCGTTCAGAGTCTGAACGTCAGAAGACAGCTGATCGATTTTAGCATTGCTGGAGCAACCTGCCAGCAGAGTAGAACCCAGGATTACCGCGCCCAGTACCAGTTTAGTACGATTCATTATAAATACCCTCTAGATTGAGTTAATCTCCATGTAGCGCTACAAGTATTACACAAACTTTTTTATATTGAGAATATTTTTTTATCCCTTTTCCCTTATTTTTGATCGTTCGCTCAAAGAAGCATCGACTTTCAGGGTTTGCAGAGAAAAAGTCTGTGAAAACAGGTAACTTCCATCGGATTCATCTTAGATAGTTACAGTTTAAATAGTGAAATCCGATTTGATTTTTATTGAGCAGCATTATCTGGATGTATAAAAAAAGCGCCCGATGGGCGCTTTTTTAAGCAAACTATAACAAGTATGTGAATTATTACAGTACGTGCACGGAAGCAGTATTGGTGGTGCCGCTTGGTACCAGTGCACCAGAAACCATCACCACAACGTCACCTTTCTGCGCCAGACCGCTTTCTACAGCGACTTCTTTACCCATACGGTAGAAATCATCGGTAGAGCTGATTTCTTTGACAACCTGCGCAACAACGCCTTTGCTCAGCACCAGCTGGCGAGCGGTAGTTTCGTTGGTGGTCAGCGCCAGGATGGTGGCATCCGGGAAGTATTTACGGATAGCACGAGCAGATTTACCGCCCTGGGTCGCAACAACGATCAGCGGTGCGTCCAGTTTTTCTGCAGTTTCAACCGCGCCACGGCAAACGGCTTCGGTGATACGCAGTTTACGGCTGTCGTTGTTGAAGTCCAGACGGCTGGTCATTACGCGGTCGGTACGTTCGCAGATGGTAGCCATGATGGTCACAGCTTCCAGCGGGTATTTACCTTTAGCGGATTCACCGGACAGCATGACTGCATCGGTACCGTCGAGGATGGCGTTCGCTACGTCGCCAGCTTCAGCGCGGGTAGGACGTGGGTTTTTGATCATGGAATCCAGCATCTGGGTCGCAGTGATAACCACTTTGCGCGCACGGATACATTTTTCGATGATCATTTTCTGAGCGAAGATAACTTCTTCAACCGGGATTTCAACGCCCATGTCACCACGAGCAACCATGATACCGTCAGATGCTTCGAGGATTTCGTCGAAGTTGTTCAGGCCTTCCTGGTTTTCGATCTTGGAGATGATCTGAATGTTTTCGCCGCCGTTAGCTTTCAGGTGCTCACGGATCTCGATAACGTCAGAACGTTTACGGATAAAGGAAGCTGCAACGAAGTCAACGCCTTGCTCACAACCGAAGATCAGATCCTGTTTGTCTTTCTCAGCCAGCGCTGGCAGAGCAATAGAAACGCCCGGCAGGTTAACGCCTTTGTTTTCGCCCAGGTCGCCGTTGTTCAGCACTTTACAGATAACTTTGTTACCTTCGATAGCGGTAACTTCCATGCCGATCAGACCATCGTCAACCAGAACGGTGTTGCCCACGGTCAGGTCGGTGGTGAAGCCTTCATAGGTTACAGCAACGATTTCGTTGTTACCCACAACGGATTTGTCGGTGGTGAAAGTGAAGGTCTGGCCAGCTTTCAGGGAAACGTCGTTACCGCCTTCCAGCTTAATAGTGCGGATTTCTGGGCCTTTGGTATCCAGCAGGATAGCGGCTTTCTTGCCGGTTTTGCTCAGCACGTTGCGCAGGTTTTTGATGCGCTGGCCGTGTTCAGCATAATCGCCGTGGGAGAAGTTCAGACGCATAACGTTCATGCCAGCATCAAGCATTTTGCCTAACATTTCTTCGGATTCAGTTTTTGGTCCGATGGTGCAAACAATTTTGGTCTTTTTCATGACAGTCTTAGTCTTTAAGTTGAGATTGAGAAGGATTGGGATTTTGAATTCTCGCTCCATGCGCGCACTGCCACGGAGTCAAACCGGTGTTACGAAAATTGCTATGCCACGACATAAGGATAGGTGACATAAAAAAAGCGTGCAGAGGAAAGTGTGCTAGTGGTTCAGCATAGTGAAATAGGCGATGTTTTAATCGTTTATTAATGCAGTCCAATGAGCTGAAACCATTCAAGAAAGAAACGCCGCAGATTATACGATGTAATGGACGAAAAGGAAAATAAAAACGCCGTTTCAAAAATAAAATAGAACAATTAACATAATAAAAACGATTTGTTGGCGAAAATGTAACAGGCAATTGCGCAACGCTGGAATCAACGTTGTCTCGCCGGTAAGACGTTGATTTGCTTTATTAACGAAACAAACCAATAATAAATTGATTCTTAATGGAAATTAGCGAGCGTAAATGATGGGAAATCTGACGAAAGACGACGTTTTGTACCAGGAGATGTGTCGCGTGGTGGGAAAAGTGGTGCTGGAAATGCGCGATTTAGGCCAGGAACCCAAGCATATTGTGATTGCCGGAGTGGTCCGTACTGCGCTGGCGAATACTAAAGTCCAGCGCCCGGAACTCACGCGCGAAGCGATGCAAAGAGTGGTGACTGCGCTGTCCGGGCAGTGATAACCCGCGGTAAGATAGAATAATCAGGCGATGACGAAGCGCAGAATTGCTTTCACGGCCAGTTCGCAATGGTGAGTGATGAGTGCTTCATCATCGATGTCCGGAAGCGGACCATCCAGATAGAGGCTATTAAAACTATAAAAGTTAGAAACCTGATAAAAGCTGAAGCTGCTAATTAAGCGGTGAACGTCCCGAGCTTCCAGCGCGGGCTGAAATATCCCTTGCTCCTGACCGCGATGCAGTATGTGCTCGAGCAGCGACAGGGCGCTCTTATTTAAGTGTTTCAAATCCCCGGACGCCAGCAACCACTTTCCGCGCTGCATGTTCTCCATACAGATAATCCGCATAAAATCGGCGTGTTCGGCATGATAACGCACGCTCCACTTCACCAGTTGCACCAGCGCTTCAACCGGTGGCTGATTCTCCAGCCCTAATTGCTGCTCCGTTTCACGGATTCGCGAATACACATATTGCAGTACCGTCTGGTACAGCTGTTCCTTGGTTTTAAAGTAGTAAACCACCATGCGTTTGGTGGTCTGAGCTTCCCCTGCTATCTGTTCCATTCTGGCGCCTGCCAGCCCGTGCTCGGCAAAAATAGCGATCGCTGCGGCGAAAATACGGGTTTTGAGCGATTGCGCTTCATCGTGATCAACGGCCGACATAACAACTCCTGTTAATTTTCCAATGGAACAAAAAATACACATAACGATCACGATTTAGCAACCTAATCTGGCATCATTGAACCAAATGATTCATATTCGAGACAACTGTTACCGCGTAAGCCAGGTGAAACTATGTTGCGTTCGATTGCTACCGTGTCTATTTCTGGAACCCTGCCTGAAAAACTGAGCGCAATAGCCGCTGCAGGTTATCAGGGGGTTGAGATCTTCGAAAATGATTTGCTCTATTATACCGGTACGCCAGAGGATGTCCGTAAGCTGGCTGACGATCTGGGGCTAAAAATCACCTTGTTTCAGCCATTTCGTGATTTTGAAGGCGCGAGCCGCACGCAGTTTGCCGCCAACCTGGCGCGCGCAAAGCGCAAATTTGCCCTGATGCATGAACTGGGCTGTGACACGATGCTGCTGTGTAGCAACGTGCAGGCCGATTGTTCCGCCGACTTTGATTTGCAGGTGGCCGATCTGCGCGCGCTGGCGACGCTGGCCGAGCAGGAGAATATCAAGATTGGCTATGAAGCGCTGGCGTGGGGAACGCAGGTTAACCACTGGTATCAGGCATGGGAGCGGGTGAAAGCGGTCGACAGCCCGGCAATGGGCATTGTGCTCGACAGCTTCCATATCCTGGCGCTGGGCGACGATTTGCGCCGCCTGCATGAAGTGCCAATGGATAAAATCACCTTCCTGCAGCTTGCCGATGCGCCGCTGATGAAAATGGACGTGCTCGAATGGAGCCGACATTTCCGCTGCTTCCCGGGGCAAGGCGAACTGCCGCTGGTGGAATTTACCCGTGAATTGACGCGCCTTGGCTATCGTGGTCCGTGGTCGCTGGAAATCTTTAACGACGGTTTTCGGGCTTCACCCAACGGTGCGACGGCGAAAGATGGCTATCGCTCACTACAGTGGCTGGAGGAACAAACGCGGCGATCGCTGGGACAAACCGACGCCGATCTGTTTGAGACAGCGTCGCTCCCAACGTTTAACGGCACCGAGTTTATTGAATTTGCCGCAAGCCCCGCAGAAGCGAAAAAACTCAGCACCATGCTTGAAGGTATGGGATTTAGCCTGGCGGGAATGCACCGTTCAAAACAGGTTGCGCTGTGGTGCAACGGTGGCGCACGGGTAGTCATCAACTATCAGCCCCACAGTTGGGCCGATCATTTCTATCAGCGTCACGGCGTTTCGCTTTGTGCGATGGCGCTGCGGGTTAGCGAAAGCGCGCCGATTATCGCCCGTGCCAAAGCTTACGGCTACGCCACCTGGCAAGGTGATGCGGGGCCAAATGAGAGCGCTATTCCGGCGGTGTGCGCCCCGGACGGTAGCCTGGTGTATCTGGTGGACGAAAGTCAGGACATCTACGCGCAAGATTTTAACCTGACAGCCACGACAAACGAGGGACCGCTGCTGGGGATTGACCATCTGGCTTTAGGGATGGAAGCCGACAGCCGTGACAACTGGATGATGTTTTGCCGCTCGGTGTTGGGCTTCACCCTCGAACATGAACAGACTATGCCCGATCCACACGGTCTGGTGCGCAGCCTGGCGGTACAAAGCCCGCAGGGCAATATTCGGCTGGCGTTGAATATCTCGCAAAGCCGGGCAACGCAAATTGCTCGTTCGGTAGCCTGCTATCAGGGCGCAGGATTACAGCACGCGGCCTTTGCCTGCCACGATCTCCCCGCATTGCTGGAGAACCAACCGCTAGCGCCATCGCTCTCGCTGCCGGTACCCGCCAACTACTACGAAGATTTGCTGGCGCGCTTTGGTGCGCCGGTGCAGGTGGAACTCCTGCAGCGTCAACAGATTCTCTATGATCGGGACAGTACGGGCGGGGAGTTCCTGCATCGCTACACCTGGCCATTTAGCGAAGGGCGTTTCTTCTTTGAATTAACCGAAAGACGTCACGGCTACGCGCAGTACGGCGCGGTCAACGCGGCGGTGAGACTTTCGGCGATGCAGTACCGATAAATGATAAAATGTACCAGTCGGTACGTAAGTGCCGCTGGGCAGACCATAACAAGAAACATTCATCTGCACCCGACAACGACAGGTAAACACTATGACTTCACTCGGCCAAAATCGCGTGGCTTCCGCTGAGGCGGTTAACGCAGTTCCTCGCTCCCGGCGGCGTATCGGCATTCTTGCGCTGCTCGCCGTCGGCACCATGATCAACTATCTCGATCGCACCGTACTGGGCATCGCGGCTCCTCAACTCACTCAGGAGTTGGGGATTGGTGCGGCGGTGATGGGGATTGTCTTCTCCGCCTTTGCCTGGACCTACGCGCTGGCGCAAATCCCCGGCGGCATCTTCCTCGACCGATTCGGTAATAAAGTGACCTATTTTCTGGCGCTGAGCTTCTGGTCGCTGTTTACGCTGTTCCACGGTTTCGCCGTGGGTCTGAAATCCTTGCTGCTGTGCCGTTTTGGTCTGGGTGTCAGCGAAGCACCGTGTTTTCCGGTCAACAGCCGGGTGGTGAGCGCCTGGTTCCCGCAGCATGAGCGTGCCAAGGCCACGGCGGTTTATACCGTCGGTGAATACCTCGGGTTGGCCTGTTTCGCGCCGCTGCTGTTCTGGATTATGGACGGCTTTGGCTGGCGGATGCTGTTTATCACCGTCGGTGTGGCTGGCATTTTGTTTGCATTGGTCTGGTGGCGTCACTACCGCGAGCCACACGAAGATAAGTATTTAAGCGAGCAGGAGCGCGACTACATTACCGCGGGCGATGGCATGAGCACCGGTGCAGAGCAGCGTAAAGTGTTTAGCTGGCCGCTGGTGCGTCAGTTGCTGAGTAAACGCCAGATAATCGGTGCCAGTATTGGCCAGTTTGCCGGTAATACCGTACTGGTTTTCTTCCTGACCTGGTTCCCAACCTATCTGGCAACCGAACGTCATATGCCGTGGTTAAAGGTTGGCTTCTTTGCCATTCTGCCGTTCCTGGCAGCGGCAGGGGGAGTGATGTTTGGCGGCTGGGTTTCCGATAAACTGCTGAAAGCCACTGGTAACGCCAATCTGGGGCGCAAGCTGCCGATTATCACAGGGCTGCTGATGGCAAGCTGCATTATCAGCGCCAACTGGTTGCACAGCGACATGGCGGTGATTCTGGTGATGTCATTTGCCTTCTTCGGCCAGGGCATGGTGGGGCTGGGCTGGACCTTGATTTCAGACATGGCGCCTAAAGGGCTGGGCGGGTTGACCGGTGGCTTGTTTAACTTTTGCGCCAATCTTGCGGGGATCCTCACACCGCTGATCATTGGTTTTATCGTCGCCGCCTTCGGCAACTTCTTCTACGCCTTAATCTATATCGGCGGCGCGGCGCTGCTGGGCGTGGTGGCATACCTGTTTATTCTGGGCGATGTCAAACGTATTGAACTGGATCTGCCGCAGCAGGAGGCGACGCATGCGAATTAGTGGCAACACGCAGTTGATTGCGCATCTGGGCTATCCGACCGCCAGCTTCAAAGCGCCGATGATTTACAACCCGTGGTTCGAAAATCAGCAGGTTGATGTCAAAGTCGTCCCGATGGGGGTTAAACCGGAAGATTACGCGGCGCTTATTCCGACGTTATTTTCGCTGACCAATATTACGGGGGCCCTCGTCACCATGCCGCATAAAGTGGCGACCTGTGCGCTGGTCGACCGGCTCAGCCCCACCGCGCAAATCGCCGGGGCCTGTAACGCTATTCGCCGGGAAAACGACGGTTCGCTCACCGGAGATATGTTTGATGGTGACGGCTTTGTGCGCGGCATCCAGCGTAAAGGTTTTCAAACCGTCGGCGCACGCGCGCTGGTGGTAGGAAGCGGGGGCGTCGGGTCTGCTATCGCCGCATCGCTCGCCGCCGCAGGCGTGAGTGCGCTGACGCTGTATGACGCGCGAGAGGCCACGGCGCGTGCATTGGCTGACCGTCTACAAACCTATTATCCGCAGCTTAAGTTGACGGTGATGTCAAACTGTCCGGCGGGTCACTCGTTGGTGGTTAACGCCACGCCGCTGGGTATGTCGCCCAGCGATCCGCTGCCGTTTGACGTTGAACGCCTCGAGCCCGGCGCGTTTGTCGGTGAAGTGGTGATGAAGCAGGAGTTTACGCCGCTGTTGCAGGCGGCGATGGCGCGCGGCTGCCCGGTACAGCGCGGGACCGATATGCTGTTCGAGATGATCCCGGCCTATCTGGATTTCTTCCACCTACCGGTAGCGACGCCGGAGCAGCTAAAAACGCTGGCGGAAATCCAGTACTAAAGCGCTGGTCAATAGCGTAATAGCCCGAGTAATATAACGCTTATTCTCGGGCTATCACGAACTTATTATGCATCCCACATTGACGCTGTTTGCGGCGGGCAGTCTGCGCCGCGCATTTATTCCTCTCCAGGCACAGTTTACCCAGCAAACTGGAATAGCGGTCGATATCAACTTTGGTCCTGCCGGTCTGCTGCGTGAACGGATTGAAAAAGGGGAAGCGTGTTCGGTGTTTGCCTCGGCGAATCGCCAGCATCCCCAGGCGCTTCACGAGGCTGGACGCGCGCAAAGCCCGCGCCTTTTTGCGCGTAATGAGCTTATCCTGACGGTGAAAAATAGCCCGCAAACTGTAGGGAAGGAGTGGCTGGAATTACTCAGCGATAGCGCGTTACGACTAGGGACGTCAACGCCGGAGTGCGATCCTTCCGGGGACTATACCTGGCAGCTGTTTGACCATATTGAAGCCAGCCATCCGGGTCTTGGCGAATCTCTCAAACGGCGGGCCATGCAGCTGGCGGGTGGGCGCGACACGCTCACGCTGCCACCGGGCGTTATCGCGAGTAGCTGGCTGCTACGTGAAGGATGGGCGGATTTATTTATCGGCTATGCGCACTACGCCACCGCGCTGGTAGGTGAAACGGATATCCGTAGCGTGTCTATTCCGGCGCCGTGGAATATCCGGTGTGAGTATTATGTGACGCAGTTGGAAGAGAGCGACGCTGCACGTCAGTTCTGCCAGTTTATGCTGGCGCAAGACGGGCAGCGCTGCCTACACGACGCTGGTTTCTTAACGGCTAACGTTTGAGTGCAAACAGCGGCGTCACGACGGCGGTGGGGTAATCCGCTAACTGGATTTTTCGCACCGCCACGCCGTAGGCTCGCCGCAGCGTCTCTTCCCGGACAATCTCTTCGGTGGTTCCCGCCAGCCATTGACCGTCTGGTAACAGCAGCAGCGTATGGCTGGCGACCTGTAGCGCATGGGTTGGATCATGGGTGGTGAACATCACCGTACGCGCCTGTGCCCGCGCAAGATCGCAGATAAGCTGCAACACCGTTTGCTGATTACCTAAATCCAGCGCCGAGCAGGGCTCATCGAGCAGAATGTTCTGGCTGGCGCTAACCAGCGCACGGGCAATCATCACCAGCTGCTGCTGTCCACCAGACAGGTTGCTGAATAACGCATCGGCTAATTCGGTGATGTTGAGCAGCGCCAGCGCCGCCAGCACCTGCCGTTCATCTTCCTCCTGCGGCTGTGAGAAGAGGGCGATGTGGCGGGCGCGGCCCATCAACACCACCTCTTTCACTCGCCAGGCAAAGGCGGCGCGAAACGACTGTGGCACGATGCCGACGCCACCCGTTACGGTGACTTCCCCGGCAAGAGCGGGCAGAACGCCGGTCAACGTATCCAGCAGCGTGCTTTTTCCGCGCCCGTTAGCCCCCAGCACCGCCCAAACCTCACCCGGCTGGCAGTGTAAATTTAACGGGGCAAACAGCGGCGCTTTATGGCCATATTCTAACTGTGACAGCGTGAGTGACGGGGTCATTTCAACATTCCTTTGCGGCTTGCGCGAACCAGCATCACGGTAAACAGCGGAGCACCAACCAGCGCGGTGATAATCCCAATGGGTATTTCGGCGGCGGTTAAGGTGCGGGCGAGATCGTCGACCAGCACCATAAAGCTGGCTCCCAGCCAAAATGCGCAGGGCAGAAGACGGCGGTGGTCGGCTCCGGCAAGCATGCGTGCCAGATGCGGGATCACTAAACCCACCCACGCAATACTGCCGCTGACCGCCACCTGCGCGGCGACCAGCAGCGCACAGCACAACAGCACGCCGCGCCGCAATGCGGTAACTTGTACACCCAGCGCGCGGGCATCTTTATCGTCCAGCGACAGCAGGTTAATGCGCCAGCGAAGTTTAAACAGCACTAGTGCCGCAACGGTCATGGGGAGCGCCAGCAGCAGGACCTTGGTCCAGTTAGCGGTAGCGAAACTGCCCAACAGCCAGAACACAATATTCGGCAACACCTCTTCGGTGTCGGCCATGTACTGCATCAGACTTACCAGCGCGGCAAAAAATCCGCTGAGGATAATCCCCGCCAGAATTAGCACCAGCGTGCTTTCTCGCTTTTGCAGCGCCGCCAGCAGATAAACCAGCGTTAATGCCAGCAGGCCGAAGAAGAAAGTGGTGCCCATCATCATCGGCATGCTGAGGCCTAGCAGGATGGCCAGCGTACCGCCAAAAGCGGAACCGGAGGTGACGCCAATGATATGCGGGTCGACGAGGGGATTTTGAAATACGCCTTGCAGCGTCGCCCCACACAGCCCCAACGCGCCACCGGCCAACAGCGCCATCAGGATCCGTGGCAGTCGAACCGACCAGACAATTTGATGCGCGATATCGGCGCTATTGTGTGGATGAGCAAGCTGGAACAGGACATCGCCAATCGATAAGCCGTATTGACCAAAGCACAGTGAAACCACGGCAATCGCCAGAGTGAGCAGCATCAGCCCACTCTGAACCGTTTTAGGGTGACTACTGATGTGCATTAGCCTGCCAGTGAGTGCGATAGAAACGGTGGTAGTAGTCCTGGGCTTCGGCATCAACATCGATATTTTTATAGCGCTCTGGATAGAGTTTTTTCGCCATCCACAGTTCACCAATCGCCAGCGCTTCCGGCATTGGGTAGCCCCAGGCTTTGGCGTATTCCGGCATTAACCACACGCGATGATTTTTTACCGCGTCGATGGCCTGCCACTGTGGGTCGGCGGTTATCTGCTTCACCACCTCCGGATAGCGATCTTGTACAAAGATAACCTGCGGATTCCATTGCAATACCTGCTCCAGAGACACCTGACGCGCACCTTTAACCGTGGCGTCGGCCACATTCATCGCGCCCGCATGCTGCATCATCAGGCCGGTATACTTACCAGAGCCGTAGGTGTTCAGGTCAGGATTCGCCATATACACCCGCATTTTTTCGCCCTGTGGAATCGCGGCGACCGGAGCATTAAATTTGGCGCGCGCCGCAAAGGTGTAATCAATCAGCTTTTTGGCTTCAGCCTGGCGATTGACGACGTCACCAATCAGCTGAATACCCTGTTTGAGTCCTTCGTTATAGGCGTGTTCTTCATCGACCATCGATGGGTTCATCTTGTTCTTTTCGCCCGCGGCGTCTTCACGCAGGGAAATAGCCACGACCGGGATCCCCGCGTTTTGAATCTGCTGAATCATCGGCTCCGGCGCATAGTTGGCGACAAACACCACCTGCGGATGCAAGGCCAGTAGGCTTTCGATATTGACCTGGGTCAGGTCGCCCGGCATCGGCATTTTTTCAATTGCGGGCATGAAGCGGGCGAACTCAGGGCCGAGCTGTTTTTTCCAGCTACTCAGTACGCCGACAATATCATCGGAGGCATTGAGTTGAACCAGCAGATTCAGCGTCTGGTGTTGCAGGACAACGACGCGGTTAACGGTATCGGGCAGAGTCACCTGGCGGCCAAGCTGGTCGGTTACGGTGCGGTCGGCGAGAGCAGGGGTGACAGCCGTCAGGCTGGCGCAGGCAAGCATGAAGCTCAAAAGGAAACGCTGTAGTGTGGACATGAGTCGCTCAGTCAGGGGTGAATAAACGATGTGTATTTGATTATATAACGAAGGTAATTGCAAACCGTCTGACCGATTTACCCCCAAATTTCCTATGTGAATAGCGGCAAAACGAAAAAGGCCGCAGAGTTGCCCCTGCGGCCCGGTTCGGGCGCATGCTGCCATTGCGGCGGTCATGACGCCCGGGTGGTTACTTCCGGCTACGCCACCAGCCCAGAATCAGACCTGTGAGCACACCGACCATGACCGGAGCGGCCAGATCGTGCCAGAACATAAACGCCCATTGCATTAGCGTCATACTGCCATCCTGATTGCAATGGCAACGGTTCGCGGCTATTCTCAACTTGTCGAAGGTCAAGTTAGCCCCCGTGATGTTGCCAGGTTTTTACCGAACAACGTGCGGGGGTTTTCTCTTTCCAGCAACAGCTGCCGCCAGGGATCAAGCCCCCGCAACATTGCGCCTCTCCCGAAAACCGAAATCGGGATTGCGGCAATCCTATAGCAGCCGATACGCTAGCGGCAATTGCTGATTACTGTTTATATATCCATGTTTTTATTTTTCGGAATTTAGCCTGATCTCCCTCGCCGGCGGGTTCGTGATGTTGCTCCTATATATTCGTTGTGAACCCTGCGCTGACTTTTGGTCACAATTCGCCACGTAACATTCATCTTTGATCCCATTTTTTCTGCTTAACTGAGCGTCTTACTACTCTTTGAGCGTGTTAAATGGATCGTCGACAGTTCCTGATGCGTTTAGCTACAGCTGCGCTGGTGACAAAATCCGCGGTTATTTTTGCCGCGTCACCGGCTAAAACACCTTTTATACTGCCATTGTGGACGAGCACTCCTCCCGGCGGTGGTGGGCCTGATGGAGAGATACGTATCAGCCCAAAGGGCGCGCAAAGCCACATCGCCATGCCGTTTCTGACCGTCCTTGAACCCGATTTGCCAAACGGCCACGCGGTGCTTATTGCCGCTGGTGGGGGGTATAAACGCATCGAAATGGCCATGGAGGCTTTGCCTGCGGCGCATTGGTTGGTTGCGCGCGGATATACGGCTTATATGCTCAGCTATCGCCTGCCGGGTGAAGGCTGGAATGATGGGAATAATGTGGCCTTGCAGGATGCGCAGCGAGCGCTACGCATCCTGCGAAGCCGTGAGAAAAGAGTGAGCATGTTGGGCTTTTCTGCCGGAGGACATCTGCTGGCAATGGCGGCGCTTCGGCCCGATTACCGCAGCTATCCGCTGGTGGACGCGTTGGACAATCAGCCAGCGTGGGCCGACAGTGCGGCGCTGATTTATCCGATTATTACGCTGGAAAAACCGTACACCCGCACTTCAACGCACAAGATGCTGGTGGGTCACCACGCAACGGATGCACAGGAGGCCGCCTGGTCGGTGCAAAACTACGTCAGGCCTCAGACTCCACCGGTGTTTCTGGTGCAGGCGGAAGATGACCCTGTTTCCAGTCCACAAAATACATTAATCATGCAAGCCGCCTGCATTCGCGAACAGGTGGCCGTCACCATGTATCGTTACCCGACCGGTGGCCACGGTTTTGCCATGGGACGGCCGGGGACGCAAACCGTTCAGTGGCCGGCCGAGTACGAAAAATGGTTACGGCGTCTGTAGATAGCGGCGGACTTACTCCGCCTCAACCGGCGTCAAATAATCCAGTCGTAAGGGTTCCGCCAGCAGGCTATCCATTTGCCCGATAAAGGTTTGAAAATGGGGCAGGGAAATGTGCTCTTCCAGTGCCGCCTGGTTGACCCAGGATTCACGCATGTAAAACGTATCGGGCTCATCACGTAGCTGGAACAGCGCGTAATCCGTATTGCCCGGCTCCTGACGAGTGGGTAACAGCAAAGCCTGCAGCGCCTGGCGAAGTTCTTGCGTTTTACCTGCTTTCGCTTTCAATACGGCAATAATCGAAATCATCTTAAAATCCCTCCAGCACGATTTTTCCAACCGCCCGGCCGGTTTCTAGCTGGGCGTGGGCTTTTTGTAAATTCTCTGCGTTGATCGCACCGTAATGTTCGCCGAGCGTGGTTTTGATGGTCTGGTTATCGATAAGCGTGGCCACTTCAGTCAACAGCTGATGCTGGGCGGCGATATCGCGGGTCTCAAACATGGAACGGGTGAACATAAATTCCCAGTGCAGCGAAATACTTTTCAGCTTCAGCGGCACCACGTCCAGGCTTTGCGGATCGTCGATCAGCGCCAGTTTTCCCTGTGGGGCAAGGGCGGCGATCAGCTGTAAATAATGACCTTCGGTATTATTCAGGCTAGCGACATGGGTGACTTCTTTGATACCAATACGCGCCAGCTCTTCGCTCAGCGGTTGATTGTGGTCGATAACATGATGCGCCCCGGCATCGCGCACCCATTTCTGACTTTGCGGGCGAGAAGCGGTACCGATCACCGTCATTTTGGTTAGTTTGCTGGCTAATTGCGTCAGGATTGATCCGACGCCGCCCGCAGCGCCAACGATGAGCAGCGTATCGCCCGCGTTGCCGTCGCGTTGTACGCCGAGACGGTCAAACAGCAGTTCCCAGGCGGTGATGGCGGTCAACGGCAGCGCTGCCGCCGAGGCGTTATCCAGCGTTTTGGGCTTCAGCGCCACGATACGTTCATCGACAAGCTGAAATTCGCTATTACTGCCAGGGCGACCTAGCGCCCCGGCGTACCAGACTTCATCGCCGGGAGCGAATAAGGTCACGGCGTCGCCAATCGCTTTTACTACGCCAACGGCGTCCCAGCCCAGTACCCTTGGGGTATCGGAGGCGAATCCGGCGCGCACTTTGGTATCGACAGGGTTGACGGAGATGGCCTTAATTTCGACCAGAATATCGTGGCCTTTCGCCTGCGGTATCGGCAGCTCTATGGCGTGAATAAACGGTATGTTGCTGCCTTCGGCGGCGGCGCGGGTAATCGCAAATGCTTTCATGGTGTCTCCGGGTAGTGTTCTGCAATACCCGGATGTTAGGAGCAAGCGTCGAGGGGAAAAATAGCCCGCTGGCGATAAGTGTTATACGAAAATCGCGAAAATAGGCTCAGTCAGATCCGCTCATAAAAGATCTCTTCTTCCTCCATGCGCTCTTCAATTTGCTGGGTGACCCGCTGTAATGCCGCCAGATGTTTCTCCGCCGCCTGCTCGATGGTCATTGCCTGGGCGATATAAACAAGATTAAGGCAGCCGATGACTCGCTGCTGGCTGCGTACCGGAACGGCAATGGAGGCGATTTTTTGCTCCAGCTGCCAGCCCTGGAAGTTGGCGCCATAGCCGTTTTGCCGGGTTCGTTCGAGGATGGCGTGGAGTTTTTCCGGTTCGCGTGCCAGCTGGTATTCCTCCTCCGGGCGACCGGCCAGCATGTCGATAATCGGCTGGCGTTCGCTGTCCGGTGAGAAGGCAAGCCAGGTCAGACCCGACGCCGTCAACAGCAGCGGCAGGCGACGGCCGACCATTGAGCGGTGAAAGGAGAGGCGGCTAAAACGGTGGGTGGTTTCGCGTACCACCATTGCATCAACGTCTAAAGTGGTTAAATCGGTGGGCCATATGACCTCGCGCAATAATTCGCCAAGTAGCGGCGTTGCGAGTGCAGAAATCCAATGTTCGTCACGAAATCCCTCGCTTAACTGCCGAACTTTGAGCGTTAAGCGGAAGCTATCGTCTGACAGGCTACGTCGTACATATCCCTCTTCCTGCAAGGTCTCCAGCAGCCGTCGCACGGTGGTGCGGTGCAGGCCGCTAAACTCCGCCAGAGTCGCGGTAGATGCGCCTCCGTCGAATTTATTTAACAAATTTAGCAACAATAATCCGCGGGTTAATCCGCGCACGGTTTTGTAATCTGTCGCGTCACTGCTTTTCATTTTACCCGCCATTTATTCATCTAAAACAATGCTGTGCACCTGGTGCACAAGCTGGCTTGTTTTGATTGTAGCGCAAATCCCCGGACATATACTGCGTCCATTATAAAAATATTTTTACATCAAATTAACAAATGAGCGTGCGTTAACCGCACACGAACGTTTGGTCCGAGCCGTGAGGTATTGAAAATGACAACATCCAATCCGGATATCCAACCTGCAGTGCAACACCATGCCCAGGTCGCCATCGCTGGCGCAGGCCCAGTCGGGCTGATGATGGCGAACTATCTGGGGCAAATGGGCGTTGAGGTATTAGTGGTCGAGAAGCTGGATAAGCTTATCGACTACCCACGCGCCATCGGTATCGACGATGAAGCGCTGCGCACGATGCAGTCCGTAAATCTCGTCGATAAGGTTTTGCCGCATACCACGCCGTGGCATGCCATGCGTTTCCTGACCCCGAAAGGCCGCTGCTTTGCTGATATCCAGCCGATGACCGACGAATTTGGCTGGTCACGCCGCAACGCGTTTATCCAGCCGCAGGTGGATGAGGTGATGTATCAGGGGCTAAAACGCTTCCCGAACGTCCGCTGCCTGTTCTCTCGTGAACTCGAAGCCTTTAGTCAAAGTGGTGACAGTGTCACTATTAATGTGAAGGGCGCTGACGGTGAACGTGAAACCATTAAGGCCGACTGGCTGGTGGCCTGCGACGGCGGTGCGAGCGTGATTCGCCGCACCCTCAACGTACCGTTTGAAGGCAAAACCGCGCCTAATCAGTGGATTGTTATCGATATTGCCAACGACCCGCTGGCCACGCCGCATATTTATCTGTGCTGCGATCCGGTGCGTCCTTACGTCTCCGCCGCGCTGCCGCACGGAGTCCGTCGCTTTGAATTTATGGTGATGCCGGGGGAAACCGAGGCGCAGCTCAGCCAGCCGGACAACATGCGCCAGCTGCTCAGCCAGGTGTTGCCAGACCCGGACAACGTCGAACTGATCCGCCAGCGCGTCTATACCCACAACGCTCGCCTGGCCGAACGCTTCCGTATTGACCGCATTCTGTTGGCCGGGGACGCCGCCCACATCATGCCGGTCTGGCAGGGACAGGGTTATAACAGCGGCATGCGCGACGCCTTTAACCTAGCGTGGAAACTGGCGCTGGTGGTGAAAGGAAAAGCCGGCGACGCGCTGCTGGATAGCTATCAGCAGGAACGCCGCGATCACGCCAAAGCAATGATCGATCTCTCGGTTACCGCCGGCAACGTGCTAGCGCCAGCGAAACGCTGGCATGGCACGGTGCGAGATGGCATCTCCTGGCTGCTGAACTACATCCCACCGGTAAAACGCTACTTCCTCGAAATGCGTTTCAAGCCGATGCCGCAATATCGCGAAGGGGCGCTGCTGCTGGAAGGCGACGCGAAACGTTCGCCGGTCGGCAAGATGTTTATTCAACCGAAAGTGACCCGGGAAAACGGCGATGTGATGCTGCTTGATGAGGTGATTGGCGCAAAATTTGCGGTGATCGCCTGGGGCTGTAATCCGCTGTGGGGAATGAACGCCAGCCAGCAGGCTCAATGGCGCGAGTTAGGCACCTGTTTTATCCAGGTGGTGCCGGAAGTGCAAATCCGTACCCCGCAGGACAATTTCGACGGCGTTATTCGCATTGGCGATAACCAAAACCGCCTGAAAACATGGTTTGCCGCGCAGGACGCATCGATTGCCATCGTGCGCCCGGACCGCTTTGTCGCCGCGCTGGCGATTCCGCAAACTCTGAGCCAAAAACTTGAACAGTTGGCTCGCGTGATGGCGTTAACCAGCGATGTTTCTGGCGTTAGCATTGAAAAGGTGGCCTGAGATGAACACCTACCTTCACTGTCTCTCCCACACGCCATTGGTGGGTTACGTTGACCCTGAGCAAGCGGTGCTGGACGAAGTTAACGGCGTGGTTGCCGCTGCGCGCGAGCGTATTGCGGCCTTTGCGCCGGACCTGGTGGTGCTGTACGCCCCGGATCACTACAACGGCTTTTTCTACGATGTGATGCCACCGTTTTGTCTGGGTGTTGGCGCTATCTCGATTGGCGACTTCTCCAGCGCATCGGGTGAGCTGCCGGTACCTACTGAACTGGCGGAAGCCTGCGCCCATTCGGTGATGAAAAGCGGCATCGACCTGGCTGTCTCCTACTGCATGCAGGTGGATCATGGCTTTGCTCAGCCGCTGGAGTTGCTGCTCGGCGGGTTGGATAAGGTGCCGGTATTGCCGGTGTTTATCAACGGCGTCGCCACGCCGCTACCGGGGTTCCATCGAACCCGCATGCTGGGTGAAGCGATGGGACACTTCCTGTCAACGCTGAACAAGCGGGTGCTGATTTTAGGGTCCGGCGGGTTATCACATCAGCCGCCGGTGCCAGAGTTAGCCAAAGTCGATGCGCATATGCGCGATCGCCTGTTAGGCAGCGGCAAACAGCTTCCGGCCGAAGAGCGCGAACTGCGTCAGCGTCGGGTGATTGAAGCCGCCGAGCGATTTGTCAAAGACCAGAAAACGCTGCATCCGCTGAATCCTATCTGGGACAACCAGTTTATGACGCTGCTTGAGCAGGGGCGTCTTTCGGAACTGGACGCTATCAGCAACGAAGAGCTGTCAGCCATTGCCGGTAAATCGACGCATGAAGTGAAAACCTGGGCCGCCGCCTTCGCCACGATTAACGCGATGGGTCACTACCGCACGGAAAATCGTTATTACCGCCCGATCCCTGAGTGGATTGCCGGGTTCGGCTCACTGAGCGCCAAAACAACGAATTGATTAAGCAGGAGAATATGATGAGCTATCAACCACAAACCGAAGCCGCAACCAGCCGTTTTCTCAATGTTGAAGACGCTGGACAGACGCTGCGCATTCACGTTAACGACTGTGGTCAAGGCGCTGAAACCGTGGTTCTGCTGCACGGTTCCGGACCGGGCGCGACCGGTTGGGCAAACTTCAGCCGCAATATCGACCCGTTAGTCGAAGCGGGCTATCGCGTACTGTTGCTGGACTGCCCGGGCTGGGGTAAAAGCGACTCTATCGTCAATACCGGTTCCCGTTCCGACCTTAACGCGCGCATCCTGAAAAGCGTGGTCGATCAGTTGGATATCGAGAAAGTGCATCTGCTGGGTAACTCGATGGGTGGACACAGCGCGGTGGCTTTCACCTTAACGTGGCCTGAGCGGGTGGGCAAACTGGTTCTGATGGGCGGCGGCACCGGCGGCATGAGCCTGTTTACCCCGATGCCGACCGAAGGCATCAAGCTGCTCAACGGTCTGTACCGCGAGCCGACCATCGAAAACCTCAAGAAGATGATGAACATTTTCGTCTACGACACCAGCGATTTGACCGAGGCGCTGTTTGAAGCCCGCCTAAGCAATATGCTGTCGCGTCGCGATCACCTGGAAAACTTCATTAAGAGCCTGGAAGCCAACCCGAAACAGTTCCCTGACTTCGGACCGCGTTTGGGTGAAATCAGAGCACAGACGCTGGTGGTCTGGGGTCGTAACGACCGTTTCGTGCCGATGGACGCCGGGCTGCGTCTGCTGTCGGGCATTAACGGTTCGGAGCTGCACGTGTATCGCGATTGCGGGCACTGGGCACAGTGGGAGCACGCGGATGCGTTCAACCAACTGGTACTGAACTTCCTCGACCGCGCCTAAGGAATCGACATGTCAAATTACTCTCTGGAGTCGCTGGCGCAGGCTTTACGCCACGCCGAAGAGCACGGCCAAACCACTGAGCCGCTGCGCGATATTATCGGCCCGCAAAATGCAGAGGCGGCGTATGCCATTCAGCGTATTAACGTCGAGTTCGGCGTGGCGCAGGGACGTCGCATTGTGGGGCGTAAAGTGGGGTTAACCCATCCCAAAGTGCAGCAGCAGTTGGGCGTTGAACAACCGGACTTCGGCACGCTGTTTGCCGATATGTGCTACGGCGATAACGAAACCATCCCGTTTAGCCGCGTGCTGCAACCAAAGATTGAAGCGGAAATTGCGCTGGTACTGAACCGCGATTTACCGCACGCCGACACCACCTTTGATGAGCTGTTCAACGCCATTGAGTGGGTGGTTCCGGCGCTGGAAGTGGTCGGCAGCCGCGTACGAGACTGGTCGATTAAATTCGTTGATACGGTAGCGGATAACGCCTCCTGCGGCGTGTATGTGGTCGGCGGCCCGGCACAGCGTCCGGCGGCGCTGGATCTGAAAAACTGTGCCATGACCATGACGCGTAATAATGAAGCGGTTTCTAGCGGACGTGGCAGCGAATGTTTAGGTCATCCGCTCAACGCCGCCGTGTGGCTGGCGCGCAAAATGGCTAGCCTCGGCGAACCACTGCGGTCGGGCGATATCGTCCTGACCGGGGCGCTCGGCCCGATGGTGTCCGTCAATCCAGGCGATCGTTTTGAGGCGTTTATCGAAGGCATTGGTTCGGTATCCGCGGCGTTTTCGGCCAAAGAGCAAGAAGGAAAGCAGTCATGAGTAAATGCAAAGTTGCCATTATCGGCTCCGGCAATATCGGTACCGACCTGATGATCAAAATTCTTCGCCACGGCAAGCATCTGGAAATGTCGGTGATGGTGGGGATAGACCCTAATTCCGATGGTCTGGCTCGCGCCAGCCGGATGGGCGTCGCGACCACTCATGAAGGGGTGAGCGGGCTGATGGCGATGAAAGAGTTCGCCGATATCGACATTGTGTTTGACGCCACCAGCGCCGCCGCGCATATCAAAAACGACGCTGCTCTGCGCGCGGCCAAACCCGATATTCGTCTGATTGACCTGACGCCAGCGGCGATCGGCCCGTACTGTGTACCGGTGGTCAATCTGGATAAAAACCTCTCCCAGGGCAATGTCAATATGGTGACCTGCGGCGGTCAGGCGACGATCCCAATGGTGGCGGCAGTTTCCCGGGTGGCGAAAGTGCACTATGCCGAAATCATCGCTTCGATTTCCAGTAAATCCGCCGGCCCGGGTACCCGCGCCAATATTGATGAATTTACTGAAACCACTTCCCAGGCGATTGAAGTGGTCGGCGGCGCGGCGAAAGGCAAAGCCATTATTATCCTCAACCCGGCAGAACCGCCGGTGATGATGCGTGACACGGTCTATGTGCTGAGTGAAGCGGCGTCTCAGGTGGAAATCGAAGCCTCCATCGACGAGATGGCCGCGGCGGTGCAGGCCTATGTGCCGGGCTATCGCCTGAAACAGAAAGTCCAGTTTGAGGTTATTCCTGCGGATAAACCGGTCAACATTCCTGGCGTCGGGCAGTTCTCCGGGCTGAAAACGGCTGTCTATCTGGAGGTTGAAGGGGCGGCGCACTATCTGCCTGCTTACGCTGGCAACCTCGACATTATGACCTCGGCGGCGATGTCGACCGCCGAAAAAATGGCCCAAACGCGGGTGAACGTGGCAGGAGAAGTCGCATGAACGGTAAAAAACTCTATATCTCGGACGTGACGCTGCGCGACGGCATGCACGCCATCCGCCATCAATATTCGTTAGACAACGTGCGCCAGATAGCCAAAGCGCTGGATGACGCGCGCGTTGACTCCATCGAAGTGGCGCACGGTGACGGCCTACAGGGCTCCAGCTTTAACTATGGTTTTGGCGCCCACAGCGACGTTGAGTGGATTGCGGCGGCGGCAGAAGTGGTGAGCCACAGTAAAATCGCCACGCTGCTGATCCCCGGTATCGGCACGCTGCACGATCTCAAAAATGCGTACCAGGCGGGGGCGCGCGTGGTGCGCGTCGCCACGCATTGCACCGAAGCGGATGTTTCCGCCCAGCATATTGCCTATGCCCGCGAACTGGGAATGGACACCGTTGGTTTCCTGATGATGAGCCACATGACCACCCCGGAAAATCTGGCGAAGCAGGCCAAATTAATGGAAGGCTACGGCGCGACCTGTATTTACGTGGTGGACTCCGGCGGCGCGATGAACATGAATGACATTCGCGACCGCTTCCGCGCGCTCAAAGATGTCCTTAATCCCGAAACGCAAACCGGGATGCACGCTCACCATAACCTGAGCCTGGGCGTGGCCAACTCGCTGGTGGCGGTGGAAGAGGGATGTGACCGTATTGATGCCAGCCTCGCGGGGATGGGGGCGGGTGCCGGTAACGCACCGCTGGAGGTGTTTATCGCCGCCGCGGATAAACAGGGCTGGCAGCACGGTACTGACCTCTATGCACTGATGGCGGCTGCCGACGATCTGGTGCGTCCATTACAGGATCGTCCGGTCCGCGTTGACCGCGAAACATTAGCGCTGGGCTACGCCGGGGTCTATTCCAGCTTCCTGCGTCACAGCGAAGTGGCCGCTGCGCGCTATGGCCTAAGCGCGGTCGATATCCTGGTGGAACTGGGTAAACGGCGGATGGTTGGCGGTCAGGAAGATATGATCGTTGACGTGGCGTTGGATCTGAAAGCCAAAGCGCAAGCCTGATAATGATCCGGTCGGCAATGTCCCGACCGGCGAACGAGAATGAAAAAAACAATGTGGCCGGCAACGTATCGGCCACCTTTTAACCTGCACTCTACAAAAGGTCGCACGATGTCGAATATTACGAATGTTTCCTCACCTCCTAATACCTCACGCCTGATGCAAACCGTCGGGCTTTGCTTTTTAGTCGCGCTGATGGAAGGGCTGGATTTGCAGGCCGCCGGTATCGCTGCCGTCGGTATTGCTCAGGCATTTACGCTAGATAAAATGCAAATGGGCTGGATTTTTAGCGCCGGTATTCTCGGGCTGCTGCCCGGTGCGCTGTTTGGCGGCATGCTGGCGGACCGTTATGGCCGCAAGAAGGTGCTGCTGGGCTCGGTGGCGCTGTTCGGCCTGTTCTCGATTGCCACTGCGTTAGCGTGGGATTACCCGACGCTGGTATTTGCTCGCCTGATGACCGGCGTTGGCCTGGGTGCGGCGCTGCCGAACCTGATTGCGCTGACCTCCGAAGCGGCAGGCCCGCGTTTTCGCGGCACGGCGGTTAGCCTGATGTACTGCGGCGTGCCGATTGGTGCCGCGTTGGCGGCGGCGATGGGCGCAAGTGGCCTGGCGCAGGCGTGGCAAACTATATTCTGGGTCGGTGGTATCGTCCCTTTATTATTGGTGCCCCTGCTAATGTTCCGCCTGCCGGAGTCACAGGCATTCAGCGCGCAGCAGCAGGACACGCCCATGCCGCTACGGGCGATTTTCGCCCCTGAGACTGCCTCCGCCACGCTGCTGCTGTGGCTGTGTTACTTCTTCACCCTGCTGGTGGTGTACATGCTGATCAACTGGCTGCCGATGCTGCTGGTGGATCAGGGCTTTAGCGCTTCACAGGCTTCCGGCGTGATGTTTGCGCTGCAAATGGGGGCGGCACTGGGTACGCTGATGCTGGGTGCGCTAATGGATAAACTCAGCCCGCTGAGCATGTCGCTGCTGATTTATAGCGGCATGCTGGCCTCGCTGATTGCACTGGGGGTGGCAAACTCATTTAGCCTGATGCTTATTTCTGGCTTTATCGCGGGGATGTTCGCGACCGGCGGACAGAGCGTGCTTTATGCGTTAGCACCGCTGTTTTATCGTACGGAAATCCGTGCTACCGGCGTGGGTACCGCCGTGGCAGTAGGGCGATTGGGCGCTATGAGCGGTCCGCTACTGGCGGGAAAAATGCTGGCGTTGGGCACCGGAACCGTAGGCGTAATGGCGGCATCGGCCCCGGGAATTGTGCTGGCCGGCGTGGCGGTATTTTGGCTGATGAAAAAAGATCAACGCAAGGGTGCTCGGTAAAACGCTGAGCGTTAAATCGTCAACCACATCTTAAAATGCCATGATATTTTTTAATGTTATGGCATAAAAAGCACAGTTATCCCGACACTAGCGTTCCTATACTGTTCGTCACATTCATCATGAAGCAACAGGCAGGACGTTATGACCCAGTACGGCACGTTTTCCCTTGGTTCCCACTTTGTTAATCGCCTCGGTTACGGGGCGATGCAGTTAGCCGGTCCCGGCGTATTTGGCCCGCCAAAGGACCGTCATGCTGCGATTGATGTGCTGCGTGAGGCGCTGGCGCTCGGCGTTAACCATATCGATACCAGCGATTTCTACGGTCCGCACGTCACCAACCAAATTATTCGCGAAGCGCTGCATCCTTATGCCGACGATTTGGTTATCGTCACCAAAATCGGCGCCCGTCGCGGTGATGACGCTTCCTGGCTACCGGCATTTTCCCCAGAAGAGCTGAAGCAGGCGGTGCATGATAACCTGCGTAACCTCGGCCTTGAGGTGCTGGACGTGGTCAACATGCGGGTGATGATTGGTGACGGTCATGCGCCGCGTGAAGGTTCGATTGAAGCTTCGGTTAGCGTGCTGGCTGAGCTGCAGCAGCAGGGACTGGTGAAGCATATCGGGCTGAGTAACGTGACGCCAACGCAGGTGGCCGAGGCGCGCAAGGTGGCGAATATTGTTTGCGTGCAGAACGAATACAACATTGTCCATCGCGGCGACGACGCGTTGATTGACGCGCTGGCGCGTGACGGCATTGCCTATGTGCCGTTCTTCCCGCTGGGCGGCTTCTCACCGCTGCAATCGTCTACCTTAAATGATATCGCCGCATCACTTGGCGCGACGCCGATGCAGGTGGCGCTAGCCTGGCTGCTGCACCGTTCGCCAAATATCCTGCTCATCCCCGGTACATCGTCGGTGGCGCACCTGCGGGAAAATATGGCGGCGGCACAGCTAAAACTGTCGACGGAAACGCTGGCGGCACTTGACGGTATTGCGGCAAAGGGCTGACGAGAGGCGTGATGGCTGCATGAACAAGTAAAAGACCACCTTCTGAGAAGGTGGCTTTTGAGAATGCCCCCTGTAAGGGGGGCTACTTTCAATTTCCGCTCACTACTCTAACAATTCCATCTGCTGTTCATGCGTTTGTTCCGTTTTCTCCTGATGCCTCACATATCGTCTGATTATTTCTTCATTCACCCCTACCGTATCTACAAAATAACCTCGAGACCAAAAGTGATTGCCCCATAGCTTCTTTCTTATGTGTGGAAAGCGGTTGTAGAGCCTGATAGCGCTGCGGCCTTTCAGATGCCCCATCAAAGTGGATATCGAGATTTTCGGTGGGACAATGACCACGAGATGTACATGATCTGGCTGAACATTTAGCTCCAGAACCTCACAATCTTTGATTCCGCAGAGAATGTAGATTGTCCTATAAAGTTCTTTGCCCAGTTTATCTTTCAGGATCCTGAAACGGTACTTCGGCGTCCAGACTATGTGGTATTTGCAACGCCAATATACATGTGATGAACTCCTGTAAAGCCCCATGTCAGTTTGTCTCCTTTTACTTGTGGTGAGTAAGTAGAGATATTCCGACATGGGCATTCTTCAGGCTATAGCCTTACAGGAGCAATCACCACCTCCCTAGGAGGTGGTTTAGGGGTGACAACAAAAAACCCTGCGATTAAGCAGGGTTTTTCTATTGCGTGGTGCGATTAAGCAACCAGGCTATCGATGGTCGCTTTGGCATCGGAAGTCGCTTTGGTTGCCACTTCTGGACCGTAAGCGATACCTTCTGCGAAGACCACGTTCACGTCGGTGATCCCGATGAAGCCCAGGAACACGTTCAGGTATGGGGTGATCAGGTCAGTTGGGGAATCTTTGTGGATACCGCCACGGCTGGACAACACGATAGCACGTTTGCCAGTCACCAGACCTTCAGGGCCTTTCTCGGTATAACGGAAGGTAACGCCAGCACGAGCAATCAGGTCGAAGTAGTTTTTCAACTGAGTTGGGATGTTGAAGTTGTACATCGGTGCCGCGATAACAATGACATCGTGGGCTTGCAGTTCGGCAATCAGCTCGTCAGAGAGCGCCAGTGCTTCCTGCTGGCGTGGCGTCAGCGGGGTGTCGCTTGGACGCAGCGCGCCAACCAGTTCGCCATCCAGTACTGGGATTGGATTTGCAGCCAGGTCACGGACGGTGATTTCGTCAGCGGAGTGCTTTTCGCGCCACTGTTCAACAAAATAGTCGGACAGCTGACCTGATTGAGAGTAGCCTGCCAGGATGCTGGATTTCAGAACCAATACTTTGCTCATAGGTAATTCCTTATATTTGATTGACGGGCGTTGCCCTGTTGCTTGATGACACTCTATTCACATTCCTGCCACAGAGAAAGCGCAATATATCGAATTCTATAGTCAGTTTTTTTGAACAAGGCATGAAATAGACAAATGTGGTACGCTAGGACCATACTTTATAAGAGCTTTTTCCTGGCAGTACGCTGCCCAATAACACTATGACAGAACAACAGAAAATCACCTTTGCGATGCTGAATCAGCGCCTTGAAGCCCTGATGCTGCGGGACAAACAGCGCTTTGCCCGTCGATTACACGGTGTTAAAAAGGTTAAAAATCCTGATGCTCAACAGGCCATTATTCAGGAGATGGCGCAAGAAATTGAACAGGCTGCCGGTAAAGTCGTGCTGCGCGAAGCCGCACGTCCGGTGATTGATTACCCGGAAAATCTGCCGGTTAGCCAGAAGAAACAGGCGATTCTTGAAGCCGTACGCGATAACCAGGTGGTTATTGTGGCGGGGGAAACCGGTTCGGGGAAAACCACCCAGCTACCGAAAATCTGCATGGAGCTGGGCCGCGGGATTAAAGGCCTGATCGGTCATACCCAGCCGCGTCGCCTGGCGGCGCGTACCGTCGCCAACCGTATTGCTGAAGAGTTGAAGACCGAGCCGGGTGGCTGCATCGGTTACAAAGTGCGTTTTAGCGATCACGTCAGCGATAACACCATGGTTAAGCTGATGACTGACGGTATTTTGCTGGCTGAGATCCAGCAGGACCGCCTGTTGATGCAATACGACACCATCATTATTGATGAAGCGCACGAACGCAGCCTGAACATTGATTTTTTGCTCGGCTATCTGCGCGAGCTGTTGCCGCGTCGTCCGGATTTAAAAATCATCATCACCTCGGCGACCATCGACCCGGAACGCTTCTCGCGCCACTTTAACAACGCGCCGATTATCGAAGTTTCCGGTCGAACCTATCCGGTGGAAGTCCGCTATCGACCGATTGTCGAAGATGCTGATGATACCGAACGCGATCAGCTGCAGGCCATTTTTGATGCCGTCGATGAGCTGGGTCGTGAAAGCGCGGGCGATATCCTGATCTTTATGAGCGGCGAGCGCGAAATCCGCGACACCGCCGATGCGCTGAGCAAGCGCGACCTGCGGCATACCGAAATTCTGCCGCTGTATGCGCGGTTATCAAACAGCGAGCAGAACCGGGTCTTCCAGTCGCACAGCGGGCGTCGCATCGTGCTGGCGACCAACGTCGCCGAAACCTCGTTGACCGTGCCGGGGATCAAGTACGTCATTGACCCGGGTACCGCGCGTATCAGCCGCTACAGCTATCGCACCAAAGTGCAGCGTTTGCCGATCGAGCCGGTGTCACAGGCCTCGGCAAACCAGCGTAAAGGCCGCTGCGGGCGTGTGTCTGAAGGCATCTGTATTCGTCTGTATTCCGAAGATGACTTCCTGTCGCGCCCGGAATTTACCGACCCGGAAATCCTGCGTACCAACCTGGCTTCCGTTATCCTGCAGATGACGGCGCTGGGGCTGGGCGATATTGCCGCGTTCCCGTTTGTTGAAGCGCCGGATAAGCGCAACATTCAGGACGGCGTGCGCCTGCTCGAAGAGCTGAGCGCGATTACCACCGACGAACAACAGACTGCCTATAAACTGACGCCGCTGGGCCGCCAGTTAAGTCAGTTACCGGTTGACCCACGTCTGGCGCGTATGGTGCTGGAAGCGCAAAAACACGGCTGCGTGCGTGAAGCGATGATCATCACTTCGGCGCTCTCCATTCAGGATCCGCGTGAGCGTCCGATGGACAAAAAGCAGGCATCGGATGAGAAGCATCAGCGTTTCCATGACAAAGAGTCTGACTTCCTGGCCTTTGTTAATCTGTGGAATTATCTCGGCGAACAGCAAAAAGCGCTGTCGTCGAACCAGTTCCGCCGTCAGTGTAAGCTGGAGTTCCTCAACTATTTGCGCGTGCGCGAGTGGCAGGATATCTACACCCAGCTGCGCCAGGTGGTGAAAGAGCTGGGTATCCCGGTGAACAGCGAACCGGCGGAATATCGCGAAATTCATATCGCGCTGTTGACCGGCCTGCTGTCGCACATCGGCATGAAGGATACCGACAAACAGGAGTTTACCGGTGCGCGTAACGCGCGGTTCTCCATCTTCCCGGGATCTGGGCTGTTTAAGAAGCCGCCGAAATGGGCGATGGTTGCTGAACTTGTCGAAACCAGCCGCCTGTGGGGCCGTATTGCCGCGCGTATCGACCCGGAATGGGTTGAGCCGGTGGCGCAGCATCTGATTAAACGCTCGTACAGTGAACCTCACTGGGAGCGCGCGCAGGGCGCAGTGATGGCGACCGAGAAGGTGACAGTGTACGGCCTGCCGATTGTGGCGGCGCGTAAGGTCAACTATAGCCAGATTGACCCGGCGCTGTGCCGCGAGCTGTTTATTCGCCATGCGCTGGTCGAAGGCGACTGGCAGACTCGCCACGCCTTCTTCCGCGACAACTTAAAGCTGCGCAGTGAAATTGAAGAGCTGGAGCATAAATCGCGCCGCCGCGACATCCTGGTGGATGATGAGACGATGTTCGAATTTTATGACCAGCGCATCAGCCACGACGTGATTTCCTCGCGCCATTTTGACAAATGGTGGAAGCAGGCCAGCCGGGAAACGCCGGATCTGCTCAACTTTGAAAAGAGCATGCTGATTAAAGAAGGGGCGGAGCAGGTCAGCAAGCTGGACTACCCGAACTTCTGGCATCAGGGCAACCTGAAGCTGCGTTTGACCTATCAGTTTGAGCCGGGCGCGGATGCCGACGGCGTGACGGTGCATATTCCGCTGCCGCTGTTAAATCAGGTCGAAGAGGCCGGGTTTGAGTGGCAGATTCCGGGGCTGCGTCGTGAACTGATTATCGCGCTGATTAAATCGCTGCCAAAACCGGTACGACGTAACTTTGTCCCGGCACCGAACTACGCGGAAGCGTTCTTAGGCCGCGTGACGCCGCTGGAGCTGCCGCTGCTTGATTCGCTGGAACGTGAGCTGCGCCGGATGACCGGCGTCACCGTTGAGCGCGATGCCTGGCAGTGGGATCAGGTGCCCGATCACCTGAAAATCACTTTCCGGGTTATCGACGACAAAAACAAGAAGCTGCAGGAAGGGCGCGTCTTACAGGATTTGAAAGATGCGCTGAAGGGCAAAGTTCAGGAGACGCTCTCTTCGGTTGCTGACGACGGTATCGAACAGAACGGACTGCACATCTGGAGCTTTGGCGACCTGCCTGAACGCTATGAACAAAAGCGCGGCAACTATAAGGTGAAAGCCTGGCCGGCGCTGGTGGATGAACGAGACAGTGTCGCTATCAAACTGTTTGATAACGAGCTGGAACAGCAGCAGATGATGTGGCGCGGTCTGCGTCGCCTGTTGCTGCTGAACATCCCGTCGCCGATTAAATATCTGCACGAGAAGCTGCCGAACAAAGCCAAGCTCGGACTCTACTTCAACCCGTACGGCAAGGTACTGGACCTGATTGATGACTGTATCTCCTGCGGCGTTGATAAGCTGATTGACGAAGCGGGCGGCCCAGTGTGGACCGAGGCCGGTTTTGCTGCGTTGCATGAAAAAGTACGCGCTGACCTCAATGAAACGGTGGTCGGAATTGCCAAACAGGTTGAGCAGATTCTTACTGCGGTGTTTAACGTTAACAAGCGGCTGAAAGGGCGCGTGGATATGACCATGGCGCTGGGGCTGTCGGATATCAAGGCGCAGATGAATGGCCTGGTGTATCGCGGATTTGTCACCGGCAACGGTTTCCGTCGATTAGGCGATACGCTGCGCTATCTGCAGGCGATTGAAAAACGGCTCGAGAAAATGGCGGTCGACCCGCATCGTGACCGTGCGCAGATGCTGAAGGTGGAAAGCGTACAGCAGGCGTGGCAGCAGTGGTTGAACAAGCTGCCTCCGGCGCGCCGGGAGGATGAGGACGTGAAAGAGATCCGCTGGATGATTGAAGAGCTGCGCGTTAGCTTCTTCGCGCAGCAGCTCGGAACGCCGTATCCGATCTCCGATAAGCGTATTCTGCAGGCAATGGAGCAGATCGTCGCCTGATCCCGGCGGCGCTGCGCTTGGCCCCGGCGGCGCTTCGCTTGGCCGGGCTACGATGATGGTGCTGTGTTTGGAGGCCCGATAAGCATAGCGCCATCGGGCAAAGGCTTGTTGCCGGGACGTGGGTCAGGCGTTGACCCACGCCAGCGTAAACCCATCCCAGCCTTTAATGCCGACCGTTTGCAGCGCCGTGGCCGTCAGGCGCGGATCGTTACGCATCATCTCGATAAAACGCCGGACTCCCTGTACCCGCTCATCGGCGCTAGCTGGGTTGGTGACTTCACCGTCGCGCACCACGTTATCGCCAATAATCAGCGTGCCGGGGCGGGAATATTTCAGCGCCCATTGCAGGTAATACGGGTTATTGGGCTTATCGGCATCAATAAAAATCAGGTCGAACGGGGCATCGGATTCCAGCGTCGCCAGTGAATCCAGCGCCGGACCTTCGTGCAAGGTCACCCGTTCGGCAAGACCGGCAAGCTGGATGTTCTCTCGTGCGACCCGCGCGTGCAGTGGGTCGGCTTCCAGCGTCACCAGCCGTCCGTTCTCAGGAAGCTCGCGTGCCATCCAAATGGTACTGTAGGCCCCCAGCGTACCGATCTCCAGAATCGATTTCGCCCCTACCATCCGCACAAACAGCGCCAACAGTTGCCCCTGATTGGCGGCAACGTCATGTGCCGGTAGACCGGCGCGATGGTTGTTTTCCAGCACCTGAGACAAGACTTCGTCATCAGGAATTAAATTGTCTATCAGATAGTTATCAACTTCAGACCACTGTTTTTGCATTGTGACACCCTAATGGATTTGTCAGCCTGACAGCGAAGACCAGCCGCCTCCTAGCGCCCGGTAAAGATCTATCTGCGCCAGCAGCAGGTTGTTTTTGACCTGTACGACGCTAATTTGCGTTGAGAACAAGGTGCGCTGGGCGTCCAGCACATCGAGATAGGAAGAGTAGCCATTGCGATAGCGATTCTGCGCAATTCGCAGCGTCTCCTGGGCTACTTCCTCTTGCCCCTTCAACTCCGCCAACTGCTCGCCATAACGGCTGATGGCGTCGAGGCTATCGTTTACCTCTTTAAAGGCGCTGCGCACCGTCTTTTCATAGCCGTACAGCGCCTGATTACGCTGCGCCATCGACACGTCGACCTGCGCATTCAGCGCCTGGCGGTTCAGTAATGGAGCAAGAATACTGCCGCCTAAACTCCATAAACGCAGCGGATTATCGAGCAGATCCGCTAGCGTTCTATCCTGATAGCTGCCGGTGGCGGTGAGGTTAATTGACGGCAGCAGCTTCGCCTGCGAGGAGGCAAGCGTGGCATCGGCGGCAACTAACTGACGCTGCGCCTGCACAATATCCGGGCGGCGATTAAGCAGAGTCGACGGCAGCTGCGATGGCAGCGCCAGCGGCGTTAATTGGTCAAACTCATTGCGCTTTATCGAACCGGGATTGGCACCTAACAGCACGCTCAATGCGTTTTCCTGCTGCGCTATCTGATGCCGGAGCAGCGGCACCTGCGCGCGGGTTGAACGCAGCTCGGAATCGGCCTGCATTAGCTCAAGACGCGAAGTGTAGCCGGTTTCAAACTGCCGTTTCGCCAGGTTATAGGCGTCCTCACGGGATTTTAACGTCTGCTCGGTGACGTGAAGCTGTTGATCCAGCGACAGCAGGGTGATGTAGCCGACGGAGACCGAGGTGGCGACGGTCAGACTGGCGGCAGCGGCGGCGGCTTTTTGCGACTCGAGGCTGGCCTGGGCCGCATCCGCGGCGCTGCGGTTGGCTCCCCAGAGATCGACATCGTAGCTGGCGGTCAGGCCACCTTTGTACAACGTACTGTGGATTGGCTGGCCAGTAGCGGCTGATTGTGCCCGCGCGCGGGAGCCGGATAACCCGGCATCCAGCGTCGGAAACAGGCTGCCGTCGGCGGCGTAAACCCGCGCCTGGTATTCATTTACCCGTTCGCGGGCAATCAACACGTCGCTATTATGGCGCAGCGCCTGGTCAACATACTGGTTGAGGGCGCTATCGTGGAAATTGCGCCACCACACGCCTTCCACGGCGCTGGTTGGGCCAATATCGGCACGCCAGGCGGCGGGGATAGCAAGCGTTGGGGCAGCACGCTGAATATCTGCCGATTGGCAGCCCACCAGCGCGAGAGTCAGTGCAAGGGCAACGGGGCGGATCATTTCTGCGCCTCCGCGCGGGTATCTATCGTCACCTGTACCGACATCCCCGGACGCAGGCGCTGGCTATTCTTTTGGTCCGCATCGACGGCAATACGCACCGGAATACGCTGGGCTATTTTGACAAAGTTACCGGTGGCGTTATCCGGCGAGATGGCGCTGAACTCCACGCCGGTGGCTGGGGAAATACTCTGCACGGTACCGTGGAATTTTTCACTGTTTAACGCGTCCACGCTAAACGTCACCGGTTGGCCCACGCGCACGGTAGCCAGCTGCGTCTCTTTTAGGTTAGCGATAACCCAGTGCTGCGGTGGAACCAGCGGCGCGAGGTGCGTCCCGGCGGTCACGTATGCACCAAGACGCACTGCAACTTGTCCGAGCTGACCGTCAGTGGGGGCGATAATCTGCGTATTGTGCAGATCGATTTCCGCCAGTTCCAGCGCCGCTTTAGCATTGGCGACGTCCGCCTGCAGCGCATCGCGGTTGACGATGGTGGATTGCAGATCCTGACGCGACATCTCCAGCGTAGCCTTGGCCTGTTCGATATCGGCGCTCCCTTGGGCGGCGCTGGCGCGAGCGGAATCACGTTCGCGAATCGACAGCGAACCGTCGGCGGTCAGGTCCTGCACGCGCTTTAAATCCGCCTGAGTTTTCAGATTCTGGGCGCGGGCATTTTGCAAGGCGGCATCGTTACGGGCTATCACCGCTTCAGCGCTTTTACGCTGCTGAAGGTTATTTTTCAGCGCCGCCTCTTTCATCGCCAACTGAGCCTGTGCCTGATGCACCCGCTGTTTATAGATGCGGTCATCAATCTGGAACAACAACTTGCCTTTTTTGACCTGGTTAAAATCCTGTACGTTCACCCCGGTGACGTAACCGCTGACCTGCGGGCTGATAAACGTCGTCTGGCCCCGAACGTAGGCGTTGTCGGTAAACTGGCTGTGACGGGTAAACGGCGGCAACTGCCAGGCGTACAGGATGACCAGTACGCCAACCAGACCGATGGCCGCTGCGGTAAAAATCGAAACCACGCGGATATTATTGCGGGTGTTGGCCTGTTGCCTGGCCGCATCCTGCTGACTCATAACGACTCCAAATCTCTCTTGTTGTTATTTGCTGCCCGTTGCGCGCTTAAGCGCAACATGAGCGGTAATACGCATTCTTAATAATCGCCAGAATATCCACAGCAGCGTGGCGGCGGAGATGGCCGCCGTGAGCAAGTAGGTGTCATTGTAGGCGAGAATATTGGCCTCAAGCGTTGAGGCGGTCTGTAACAGGGTATTGGCTTGAACATTGAGCAGCGTGCTATCGCCAATCTGGCTTTGGTATTGCTGAATATATAGCTGCAAACGGTCGTTTATCAGCGGGTTCAGCGTCGTTATCTGGTCGGCTAGCTGGCTGGAGTGGAACTTCTCGCGCCAGGTCTGGAAGGTGCCGAGAATGGCGGAACCGAGCAGGCCGCCAATATTCTGGCTCATGCCGAATAGCACCGAGAAGCTGACTAGATTGCGCTGGTCGGCAATGACGCCACCGATACCAGCGAGCATCGCCGGCGCGAGGAAAAAGGCGCTGCCGAAACCGAGCAGGAACTGACTCAGCATTAATTGGTCCGGGCGGGTGAGGCTGGTGGACTGACTGTCGAGCAGCGAGGCAATCATAATTAGCGCTAGCGCCGTGGCGGTGGGCCAGTAAAGGCGCGTAGGGTTGAGCGTCAGGCAGCTGGCAATAATCCCGCACAGAATACCGGCAAAAATAGACCACGCCAGCATGGTCATTTGCTCGTTTTGCAGCCCGACAAACTGCAGCCAACCGATAACGCCGGTGTTCTGCTCCGCCAGCACGATGCGGATTAGCACCATAATTAACCCCAACCGCAAAATACTGCCGCTGGAGAGCCAGCGCGTATTAAGCAGTGGATTGGTGCGGTTATGCTCAAAAATAATGGCGCTGATTATCAAAACCACCGCTGCCGCCAGCGACCAGCCAATCCACGGGGCGTCAAACCACCAGTCAAGACGGCCAAGCGACAGCACCGCGCAGATAAGACCCATCCCGGGGGCTAGCAGAATAAAGGTAATAAAGTCTTTTTTCTCAAACACTTTCTTGCGATCGCTTGGCGGGAGTTTTAAGGCAATCACGCAGGCCAGCGACACCAGCGCGAGGCCCAATTCGAAGAAATAAAGCCCACGCCATTCGTCAATTTGCAAAAGCTCGGTAGAAAACAGCCGGGCGAGGGGGATGGCCAGCGACGAGCCGGTAATCCCGATGGTTAGAGCCTTAAGACGATGCTTCGCTGGCCACGCCTGCACCTGATAGTAAATCCCTAACGAACTGAGCGCCGCCGCCACCATACCGTGCGCGGCGCGCACCATCAGCGCGGAATTGAGATCGTTGACGAACAGGTGGAAAAAAGTCACCAGCACATACAGCACCAGAAAACCTTCGGTAAATGCCCGCAGGCCAAACTGCTGGCGGAATTTCACCAGCAGCAGGTTGATGGAGACGTTGGTCATCACGTAAACCGCTGGCAGCCAAGCGATTTCCGTCGACCAGGCGGCGAATGAACCCTGCAGGTTTTGTAGGTTGGCGGTGACCACCGCATTACCTAGCGCGCCTGTCAGGCATACCAGCAGCCCGACGATACCGTAGGCCACGCGTTTAGCCGGGCGGTGAATGGGGGTTGACGGCGAACCGAGAATCGCCGGTTTTTCGTGAGGCGCCCAGTCGTGTGGGGCGTAGGGATCGCGACGCGGTGGCGACATTATTTCTTCTCCACTTCACGCAGCAGTTTTAACAGCACCTCATAGGTTTTTTCCTGCTCCTCAGGGGTGATAACGGTGAGGATCTCTTCGCGAAGTTCATCGGCAACCGCTTTGACCTGATGAAACAGTTCGCGGCCTTTTTCCGTTGCCACCAGCAGACGTTTGCGCTTGTCGCGCTCGGTGATCACCCGTTCGACCAGCCCTAAATCCACCAGTTTATTAATCAATGGCACCACGGTGGCGCTTTCAACGCCCAGCTCTTGCGCTAACTCGGTTTGTGAAAGCGGCTGCTCGTTTCGGGCTATCGCGGCGACGGCCACCCAGGTGGCCTGGCTCATGCCAAGATCTTTCAGCCGCCGATTCACGGCCAGCCGCCAGTGGTGGGCGGTGAGATAGAGGAGATGGGAGAAATTAAGCTGTCGGTTATCCATGGCGAATTATTCATAATCATTAGAGCTCTAATGAGTTTACGTTCGGCGGAAACCATAATTCAAGTGAATATAAAAAATAAGTGTTATCTGAGAGGAACGGTTGAGGTTAGGGAAAGCCCGACTTCATGCGCGAAGCCGGGCGGCGGCGTTAGATTTGGCTGGTTTGCGCATTGACCACGGCGGACTGGCGTTTGCTGCGGCTGGCAAAGAAGATTGCCGTCAGCGAGATAGCCACGGTGGTGCCCAGATACCAGGCGACCGGCACCCAGTCACCGTCATATTTTGCCAGCAGACCGGTGGCGATAAGCGGGGCGGTACCGCCAGCCAGCGCGGCGCCAATCTGGTAGCCCAGAGTGATACCGGTATAGCGGACGTTCGCGCTGAAGATTTCTGAACACAGCGTGCCCAGCACGGCGGTAATCGGCGCCCACAGAATACCGAACATCACTACCGTTGCGAGCATAATCGCCCAGGTGGTGCCGGTGTCCAACAGCATAAACCACGGCACGATAAACAGCCCCAGCAGCGTAACGCTCAGTGCATACATGCGCTGGCGGCCAATCTTATCGGACAGCAGCCCCATCAATGGGATCATCACGGTAGCAACCAGCGCCCCGAGGGTGACGGCTTCCAGCACCTGGGATTTTTGATAGGTCAAGGTGGTGGTGGCGTAGCTGACCACGAAGGTCGAGAAAATATAAAACGGTGCGGTTTCAACCACTTTCAGACCGGCGGCAATAATCACTTCACGCCAGTGGTGTTTCAGGGTTTCACGCAGCGGCGCTTTGGCGACCTGACCGGACTCTTTGACCTTTTTGAAGTCCGGCGTTTCATCGATGTCTTTACGGATCCACAGGCCAACCAGCACCAGAGCGGCACTCATCAGGAACGGGATGCGCCAGCCCCAGGAGAGGAACTGCTCTTCGCTAAACATCGTCATCAGCGAGACAATAAAGGTCGCCATCAGCATCCCGATGGTGACGCCTGCCTGCGGGATGCTGCCGAAGAAGCCTTTACGCTTCTCTGGCGCATATTCATAGGCCAGCAGCAACGCGCCGCCCCATTCGCCGCCGATGCCAATCCCCTGAATAATGCGCATCAGAATCAACAGAATCGGGGCCCAGATACCAATCTGGTCATAGGTTGGCAGTAAACCAATCATCACGGTTGCACTGCCCATCAGCGAGAGGGTCAGGACTAAGGTCTTTTTACGACCAATACGGTCACCAATGTGGGCGAAAATAACCCCGCCAATGGGACGAATAAAGAAAGTCAGCGAGAAGGAAAGATAGGAGAGAATCAAGCCGATAACCGGGTCAACCATCGGGAAAAAGATTTTGTTGAACACCAATGCGGCGGCCGTGCCGTAGAGAAAATAGTCAAACCATTCAATGGAACTGCCCGTCAGGCTCGCAATCAGGACCCTTTTGTTCTTTTTCAGGATCGTGGTGCTGCTTTCTTGTATTGTCATGAAGAATAACTCCCGCCACATTGGGTTAAAATCAGGTGGCACCTTCGGGGTGGAAGGGTACAACCGGAATTGTGAAAAAGGTTGCTTGAATGTTAAGCAACTTAGATATGAGCGTTATCTTTGGCAAGCGTGGTGTTGAAATTTGTGAGCCAAAATGAGTCTTGTTTTTGTTTTAATGAACTTAATTTTTGCGTTATGTTGGTTGTTAATTCTGATTATATTGGCTTTTGTGGTGTAAAATTCAGGTGCAACCGCATTGTTTTTAGACGTTTCTGGTTATTTCAAAAATGTTACAAATTGATGGGGGAGAGCGAGATTCATCCCTGTTGGTTACGTAAAAGGAGCGAAGAGCACCATGAGCTTGTTATGTTTACCTGAAGCCACGCTGGTGGCGGCAAATCGTCTGGGGCGCTGGCTGGCGCAGGATGATGTGGCCGGTAAGCCAGATGTTGCAAACGCGCAGCTGGTGGTTCTGGCGGGTAACGCCGTGATGCCAACCGTGGATGCCGCCTGTCGGCTGGCTGCGTTAAGCGGTGGGACGCTATTAATCTGCGGTGGCGTGGGGCATTCAACCTCGTTTCTTTATCAGACGATAGCGCAACACCCGCGCTATCGAGAGATTGTGGTTCTTGACCAGCCGGAAGCCACGCTGCTGGCAGAGATTGCGCATCTTTTCTGGCAGATCCCCCGTGAGCGTATCGTGATAGAAGATCAATCCACCAACTGCGGCGAGAACGCATGGTTTACGCGTCGGGTGATGGAACAGCACGGTATTGAGGTTCCCGTTGCCACTCTGGTTCAGGACCCGACCATGCAGCGGCGGACCATGGCGACGTTCGCCCGGGCCTGGCAAGATGTGACGGTGTCGCCGAAATGGGTAAGTTATCCCGGCTATATCCCGCTCCTGCAAAATACTCCAGAGGGCGTGGCCTGGCAGCAGCCCGCCGAGGGGCTGTGGTCGGTGGGCCGCTATCTGTCGCTCATTCTCGGTGAGCTACCGCGTTTGCGTGACGACGCGCAGGGCTACGGCCCGCGAGGGAAAGATTTTATCGTTCACGTTGATATTCCAGACGATATTGAAGCCGCCTGGCAACTGCTGGCGTCAGAACCGCAGCTGTTGCAGGAGCGGGCGGACCGCCATCTCGGTTAATCAGCCTCGGCGGCCGGGCTTTCGCAGAAAGTCTTTTCATGCTCCAGCAGCCAGGCTTTACGCGCCACGCCGCCGCCGTAGCCGGTCATGCTGCCGTCTTTGCCGATCACGCGGTGGCAAGGAATGACAATGGCGATACGGTTCGCGCCGTTCGCCGCGGCGACTGCGCGGGCGGCAGTGGGGTTATTGATGGATTCTGCCAGCGCTTGATAGTGAGTGGTGTTGCCGCAGGGAAGTTGCTCCAGCGCCTGCCAGACGCGGCGCTGGAAATCGCTCCCCGGAATATCGAGCGCAAGGGTGAATAGATGACGTTGCCCAGCAAAATACTCGCCAATCTCCCGCTCAGCCTGCCGGATGTGGCTATTGGTACCTGCAATGATCCGCGCGCGCAGTAAACGCTGCAGGTCGCTGAATTCCGTCTCCAGCATGCGCCTATCGACAAACTCCAGCAGGCATACGCCGCGCTCGGTGGCGCAGACGAACATCGGGCCCAGCGGGGTGGTAAAACGGTGGATCAAAATGGTCTGTTGGTGCTCTCCCGGCGAATGGCCGGTCAGTTTTTTACAGGTATAACCAAAGCCGCTGAGCGATTCATAGCCGTTATCAAAGGCCACGTCGGTGGCGCTGCGCCCGGCCTTGAGCTCCTGTAGCGCAACGTTAACCCTCTGCATCCGCTGAAAGGCCTGGAACGTCATGCCGTGATGCTGCAAAAACCAACGGCGCACGCGCTCCGGGCTGACATTATTCTCCCGTAGCTGACCATCGCTGATGCGCGCTTTCGGCGTCAGTCGCACCAGAGCCAGCGCCTGTTCAATATAGTCCGGTGCGGAACAGGCATTTTCCGTGGGCCGACACACTTTGCACGGGCGAAAGCCCGCGTCCAGAGCAGATTTAAAAGAGTCAAAAAATTCGACATTTTCGCGCTTGGGCTTGCGCGCCCGACAAATCGACAGGCAAAAAACGCCGGTAGTTTTGACGCCGACAAAGAAAACCCCGGTGTATTCTGCGGCGCGTTCAAGCAGCGCCTGGTACCAGGTGTCACACTGCGCGCTATCGGTGATTTTCATCGGTAAAAACTCCTGCGAAGGATTGCTGTTGGTGGACGGTTAACAGCAGCGAATATACGCCATTTTGTATCACGGAATGTACCTCGTTCCCCATGGAAATACGCCGGACGCCAAGTTCGCCAAGCGTCGGAAAGTCAGGTAGGCCCGGCATCGCCATCACGTTTAGCGGCAACGAGGTGTGATTAGCGATGGCCGCAATATCTTCAGGGGATGTTACGCAGGGAACGAAAAGGCCGTCCGCGCCGTGTGTGGCATAGCGTTGCGCACGGAGTAGGGTTTCCTCGCGAGCGTGGGGCACATTCATTAAGAACGGATCGGTGCGCACATTCAGAAACAACGAACAGCGAAAGGTGGCAAGCGTCTCGCGAATGGATTTCAGGCGCTGAGCAAATCGTTGGCTATCCTCAAGCACGCGTACGCCGTCGACAATTCGGCTGTCTTCAAGGTTAACGCCAGCAATACCCATGGACGCCAGTCGCCGCATATTTTCGGCGACTCCAGAAGGCGTATCGGCATAGCCAGATTCCATATCCACGCTGAGCGGTAAGGATGTCACCGCGCGGATGCGGCTCACCACGTACAACAGCTCGTCAAAAGAGAGGCTTTCCCCATCTTCGTAGCCAAGCATCGCGGCGATGGCTGCGCTGGATGTTCCGAGCGCCTGATAGCCTGCCTGCTCAGCGGCGCGGGCGCTGCTGGCGTCCCAGACGTTGGCTAACAGTAGTGGGGAAGGTTGAAAATGCAGTGCGGTAAAGTCCATGACGATCTCCGGTTGTGTGTGCCAGCGGAGTGTGCCGTGGCGGCAAGTATGCTCACAACCGAAAATTGGACGACCATTTTTTATCGGCAATGCGGGGGAGTGAATTCCCCCGCGACGGTATTACATTTTGGCGTACTTATCGAGGACACGAATAAGCTGGGTGACAAATCCGTATTCGTTATCGTACCAGGAGACGGTTTTCACCAGCTGCAGACCGCCCGCTTCGCTGACCTCGGTCTGGGTGGCGTCGAACAGCGAACCAAAATGGCTGCCGATAATATCCGACGAGACAATCTCATCCTCGGTATAGCCAAAGGATTCGTTATTATGCGCGGCGTTTTTCATCACCTGATTCACTTCGTCCGCGGTTACTTTTTTACTCAGAATCGACACCAATTCGGTGACGGATCCGGTTTTGGTTGGCACGCGCTGGGCATGGCCCTTCAACTTGCCGCTCAGCGCCGGGATCACCAGACCGATGGCTTTCGCCGCGCCGGTGGTGTGCGGAATGATGTTTTCTGCCGCGGCGCGTGAGGCGCGCAGATCTTTGCCTCGAGGGCCATCAACCAGCGACTGCGTGCCGGTGTAAGCGTGAATGGTGGTCATCGTCCCCAACTGAATCCCGAAAGCGTCGTTGAGGGCTTTGGCCATCGGCGCCAGACAGTTAGTGGTGCATGACGCAACGGAGATGATTTTATCGCTGGCGTTAAGCGTATCGTCGTTCACGTTGAATACCAGCGTTTTCATCTCACCCGCAGGGGCGGAGATGAGCACTTTTTTCGCACCCGCATCCAGGTGCGCCTGGGATTTCTCGGTTGAGGTGTAGAAGCCGGTACACTCGACGATGATTTCCGCATCTTGCGCCGTCCATGGGATGTTTTTCGCTTCTTTCTCGGCATAGACGTTGATGGTCTTGCCATTAACAATCAGCGCGTCGTCGGTAAAATCCACGCTCCACGGGAACGGGCCGTAGTTAGAATCGTACTTCAATAAGTAGGCCAGCACTTTTGGTGAGGTCAGATCGTTAATCGCGACCACTTCATGACTGCTGGACACTTCCAGTAAACGGCGCAGAACCAGACGGCCGATACGTCCAAACCCGTTAATGCCAATCTTACTCATGATGTACTCCTGTCAGAGATGGGGATAGCCGATACGCGTACCAAAAAACGACGGATAAATAACGACGAATGATGTGTTTCATCTGTCCAGGCATAGTCCAGCCCGCCGGGAAGGGCAATCTTATTATGAATAGTTAATTTGTATCGATATGAAAAAGTTAATGAATTTTTAATGAAAGGCAGTTACTTTTCTCTTTTATGTTACTTTGCAGGGCATTTTCGCGATGAATGATAAATATTCCCGCTTACAAATAGCGATTCACTGGCTGGTGTTTCTGCTGGTGGTGGTGGCCTACGCCGCGATGGAGTTACGCGGATTTTTCCCACGTAGCGACCGGCCGATTATCAACATGGTCCATGTTTCTTGCGGGATTAGCATTCTGGTGCTGATGGTGGCGCGCCTGCTGGTTCGCCTGAAACGACCGGCACCGCCGATTATCCCAAAACCCAAACCGATGATGACAGGAATGGCGCACCTGGGGCATTTGTGTATTTATCTGCTATTTATCGCCTTACCGCTGATTGGCCTGGTGATGATGTACAATCGGGGCAATCCGTGGATGGCATTTGGGCTGATGATGCCGCACTCTGCCGAAGGCAATTTCGACCTCGTGGATACCCTCAAGCAGTACCACATTTTGCTGGCAAATTTAGGCTACTGGCTGATTGGCCTGCACGCGCTTGCCGCGTTGGCGCACCACTACTGGTGGAAGGATAATACGCTGTTGCGGATGATGCCGCGCAAGCGTTAACAAGACTTTTAACTCCCTGGTCTCTGCGTTACCATACGTCATCTATTTTTATTATGTATGTATGAAGGAGAACAGGGTGTTCGCAGATTTTGGCGTACTGAATTACTGGACCTATTTGCTCGGAGCCATTTTTATTATTCTGGTGCCGGGGCCAAATACCTTCTTCGTCCTGAAAACCGGCGTCTCGCACGGTATCCGTAAAGGCTATATGGCGGCGCTGGCGGTATTTATTGGCGATGCGGTCCTGATGTCTCTCTCCTTTGCCGGCGTCGCGACGCTGATTAAAACTACGCCGCTGCTGTTTAATATCGTCCGCTATTTAGGGGCGATTTATCTGCTGTATCTTGGCGTGAAAATGCTCTACAGCACGTTAAAACGTAAAAAAGCCGGTCAGGAAGAAGAGCCTGAGCCAGGGCACGCCATCTTCAAACGCGCGTTGACGCTGAGCCTGACCAACCCGAAAGCGATCCTGTTCTATGTGTCGTTCTTTGTGCAGTTTATTGACGTACAGGCGAAAACCCCGGGGCTGGCGTTCTTTATTCTGGCGCTGACCCTGGAACTGGTGAGCTTTACCTACCTGAGTTTCCTGATCGTCTCCGGTTCGCTGGTGACGCGCTACGTGAAAACGCGTAAAAAACTGGCCAAGATTGGCAACAGCCTGATTGGGCTAGTATTTGTCGGTTTTGCTGCCCGCCTGGCAACGCTGCAGTCCTGATTTTTGCTGCCGGTTAAGTTCTCCGCTTAATCGGCGTTCCTCCCGCACCGTCCTGCGCCACTTTTAAACCATATCTTAAGTTAATAAATTCATCTAACTACATAAATATTAAGAATATTTATAAACTCCCAAAAGCGTGAAATGTCACTCTTTTCCATGCCCGAGAGGACTCGTAGGTGCTATGGTCCGTTTTTTTTCCATAAGGGACTTAGGCAATGAAAAAAATGGCAGCGGTTATTATTGGTGCACTGGTGCTTTCAGGCTGCGCACAGCGGGTGGCGGATCTCACTGTCGCCAGTACCAAAAACTACAACCTCAATGGCGATAAATTCGTCAAAGGAGCGCGGGTAAAAGGGGAAGACAGTAAGCCGGTGATCCTCTTCCCGATGGGTATTCCGAACGTGAAAGAAGCGGCGGATTTGGCGATTGAACAAAATAAATGTGCGGTCGCTTTGGCTGATGTGGTCATTACCCAATATAACTACTCATTCCTGGTCGGTAAGATGGGGGTGATTGTGGAAGGCGACCTCATCATCGACCAAACCCTGCCAGGTTGCGCCAGCGCCAAATAATCTCTTCTTGTGAAAAACCTCGCCGCGGCGGGGTTTTTTTATGCTTTCTATCCGCACTAAATGGTCTGCGTAATACGCTGGGAGCGTTGCCTTTTGTGCGGTATTAGCAACATCAATTTTACAATGTGATTCGTTTCATATAGTATACCCCACTATATTATTAGGAGGGCATATGCCGCATTCACCTGAAGACAAAAAACGCGCATTAACCCGCGTTCGTCGCATCAAAGGGCAGGTAGAGGCGCTGGAGCGTGCGATCGAGTCAGGTGAATCCTGCCTGACAATCCTGCAACAAATCGCTTCGATTCGCGGGGCCTCCAACGGCCTGATGGGCGAAATGGTCGAGATGCATCTCAAAGACGAACTGGTGAGCGGGGAAACGACCCCGGATCAGCGTGCCTTACGCATGACGGAAGTCGGTCATCTGCTACGATCCTATTTAAAATAATTATCACAACGGAAGAGACAGCTATGAAATCACGTGCTGCAGTTGCGTTTGGCCCAGGTCAGCCGCTGAAAATTGTTGAAATTGACGTCGCGCCGCCGAAGAAAGGCGAAGTGCTGGTCAAAATCACCCATACCGGCGTTTGCCACACCGACGCGTTCACGCTGTCCGGTGATGATCCGGAAGGCGTATTCCCGGCGGTGCTCGGCCATGAAGGTGGCGGCGTGGTGGTGGAAGTCGGCGAGGGTGTTACCAGCCTGAAAGCGGGCGACCACGTTATACCTCTGTATACCGCGGAATGCGGCGAGTGTAAGTTCTGTAAATCCGGCAAAACTAACCTCTGCCAAGCGGTACGCGCTACCCAGGGCAAGGGCCTGATGCCGGACGGCACTACCCGTTTCTCCTACAACGGCGAACCGATTTACCACTACATGGGCACCAGTACCTTTAGCGAATACACCGTGGTAGCCGAAATCTCGCTGGCCAAGGTTAACCCGCAGGCACCGCTGGACAAAGTCTGCCTGCTGGGCTGTGGCGTAACCACCGGTATCGGTGCGGTTCATAACACGGCAAAAGTGAAAGAAGGCGATACCGTTGCCGTATTCGGCCTTGGCGGCATCGGTCTGGCTGTCATTCAGGGTGCGGTACAGGCGAAAGCCGGACGTATTCTGGCGGTCGATACCAATCCAGAGAAGTTCAAGCTGGCTGGCGAAATGGGTGCGACCGATTTCATCAACCCGAAAGATTACGATAAACCCGTTCAGGACGTAATTGTTGAACTGACCGACGGCGGCGTTGATTTCAGCTTTGAATGTATCGGCAACGTCAACGTGATGCGTTCGGCGCTGGAGTGCTGCCACAAAGGCTGGGGCGAGAGCATTATCATCGGCGTAGCGGGTGCGGGTCAGGAAATTAAAACCCGTCCATTCCAGCTGGTGACCGGCCGCGTATGGCGCGGTTCGGCATTTGGCGGTGTTAAAGGCCGTACCCAACTGCCGGGGATGGTAGAAGAGGCGATGTCGGGCAAAATTCAGCTCGATCCGTTTATTACCCACCGCCTGCCGCTGGACAAAATTAACGAAGCGTTCGATCTGATGCACGAAGGGAAATCTATCCGTACCGTCATTCATTTCGGCGATAAGTAGCGCCATCAACCAGCGGGAATTTTCCCGCTGGTTTTCTTATTTGTGACCCGCCTTGCGTTTTACACCTTTCCCGATAAGAAATTAGCGGCTATGGCCGATGACTCTAGTACTTACCTCAAGTACAAGAGAGTCAACTCATGGATAAAAAGTCTGCGCAGCAACGTGCGCAAAAGATCGGTTTCCTCCATCACATCCGGCTCGTGCCGTTCTTCGGTTCGGTACTGGGCGGTATCCTGCTGCTGTTTGCTTTGAGTTCAGGCCTTGCGGGCTACTTTATGTGGCAGGCTGATGCCGATCAACGAGACGTGACTCAAGAGCTTCAGGTTCGCGTCGGGCTTTCTGACAGCGCAAACTACCTGCGGGAGGCGCGGCTGATGATGATCCATGCCGGTGCGGACAGCCGTATTGCCGAAATGGATAGCATGAAAAAGAATCTGGCGGCAGCGCAGGCCGGAATCCAACGCTCGCAGCACGGATTTAAGGTCTACACCGACAGAAGCGTAAAAACGGCGGCGGATATCGCGCTTGATGCCGAAATGAACCAGCGCTATAACGCTTACCTTGAAGGCATGAAGCCGATGCTGAAGTATGCGCAAAACGGCATGTTTGAAGCGATCATCAACTATGAAAGCGAACAGGCTCGCGCGCTCGATGACGCCTATAACGATGTGCGCCTGAAGGTTATTGATATTCGTACCGCACGCGCGAACCAGCTGAACGAACTGGCGCATAACCGCACGACGCTGGGCGTGATGTTTATGATTGGTGCGTTCGTGCTGGCGGTACTGATGACCATCATCACCTTTACCACGCTGCATCGGGTGGTGATTGTTCCACTGCAACGTGCAGGTGCCCGTATCGCACAAATTGCCAGCGGCGATCTGACCATGGCCGATGAACCGGTAGGGCGCAGTGAGATTGGTCAGCTCAATGGCAATCTGCAAAAAATGCAGCACTCGCTGGTGAAAACGGTCGGTACCGTACGTCAGGGCGCAGAAGAGATTTATCGCGGTACCAGCGAAATCTCGATGGGCAACACCGATCTCTCTTCCCGAACCGAACAGCAGGCGGCTGCGATTGAGCAGACCGCCGCCAGTATGGAAGAGTTAGCCGCTACAGTGAAACAAAATGCCGATAATGCGCACCATGCCAGCAAACTGGCGGAAGATGCTTCTGGCAAAGCCACTCGCGGTGGGCAACTGGTCTCCGGCGTGGTGTCGACGATGGGCAGTATCTCCACCAGTTCGAAGAAAATCTCAGAAATTACCTCGGTGATTAATAGTATCGCTTTCCAGACGAATATCCTGGCGCTGAACGCCGCAGTCGAAGCGGCGCGTGCCGGTGAGCAAGGGCGTGGTTTTGCGGTCGTCGCCAGCGAGGTCCGTACCCTGGCAAGCCGTAGCGCCCAGGCAGCGAAGGAGATTGAGGGGCTGATTAGCGAATCGGTGACGTTGATTGAGCGCGGGTCAAGTGAGGTTGTCCGCGCCGGTTCGACCATGACCGATATTGTTGATGCCGTGAAGCGCGTTACCGATATTATGCTGGAAATCGCCGCTGCATCCGACGAGCAAAATCGCGGGATCCAACAAGTTAGCCAGGCGGTGACTGAAATGGATAACGTTACCCAGCAGAACGCCTCGCTGGTGGAAGAGGCCTCGGCGGCAGCGGCCTCGCTGGAAGAGCAGGCGGCTCGACTGACTCAAGCGGTGGGTACGTTTCGTATTCAGGGCGGTGAGCGGGTTGAAGTAGAGAAGGCGAGCGTCAAACCGACCTTTGCGCCAAATCGACCGGCGGTCGCGGGTGCAGATAACTGGGAAACATTCTAAGGCAGGAAAATACCCCGTAACCTTAACGGTTACGGGGTTGATGATTACTGAGAATCAGGTAATGCGTAGGCAATGATATAGTCACCGCGATCCGGCGACTGACGCGCACCGCCGGCGTTAATCACGATGTACTGTTTACCGGTTTTCGGCGACACATAGGTCATTGGGCCAGACTGGCTGCCAACCGGCAGACGGTCTTTCCAGATCTCTTTCCCGGTGGCGGTATCAAACGCGCGCAGATAGAAATCCTGAGTCCCGGCGAAGAACAGCAGACCGGACTGAGTCGACAATGATGCGCCCAGCGTCGGCATCCCGATTGGAATCGGCATGTGCATGCGGATCCCCAGCGGGCCGGTGTCTTCAACGGTACCTACCGGCACCTGCCAGACAATCTTCCCGGATTTCAGATCCACTGCCGACATGGTGCCAAACGGTGGTTTCTGACACGGAATTCCCAGCGGTGACAGGAAGCGCTCGCGCATCGCACCGAACGGTGTCCCGTCCATAGGCACAATACCCATCTCAATACCGCTGGCGTTTTTGGCAACGTTGGCGCGTGGAACCATGTAGTTGGCAAGCCCCAGACGCATGTCGTTAACGAACATCAGGCTGTTGTTCGGGTCAACTGACACGCTACCCCAGTTCATACCGCCCAGCGAGCCCGGATATTGCAGCGAACGGTCAACGCCCGGCGGGGTAAAGACCCCCTGATGACGCATCTCTTTAAACTGAATACGACACAGCAGCAGATCAACCGGCGTGGCTCCCCACATATCCGATTCGGTCAGGGTTTCGTTGCCAATCATTGGCATGCCTACCGAGTACGGCTGCGTGGGTGAGTAACGTTCACCTTCGACGTTGCCAGCCGGAACCGGACGTTCTTCTACTTTGGCGACCGGCTCACCGGTTTCGCGGTTGAGCATAAAGATCATGCCCTGTTTACTGGTCTGCACCAGTACCGGCGTGGTGCCGCCTTTACCGTCAGGCAAATCATACAGCAGCGGCTGCGACGGCAGGTCGAAGTCCCACAGGTCGTGGTGAGTGGTCTGGTAATGCCAGCGCACTTTTCCGGTTGTGGCGTCTACCGCCACGATAGAGGAACTGTATTTATCGTCCAGCGCGGTACGCTCGCCGGCCCAGAAGTCTGGCGTGGCGTTCCCGGTCGGCAAATAAACCAGGTTCAGTTTTGCGTCATAGGACATGGCAGACCAGACGTTCGGCGTGCCGCGCGTATAGGTCTGGCCTTCGGGCGGCAGGCCGGTCAGGTCCGGGTTGCCCGGATCCCATGCCCAGGCCAGTTTGCCGGTACGGACATCATAAGCGCGAACGACCCCCGGTGGTTCACCGGTCGAGAAGTTATCGGCCACGCGACCACCTACGACGACTACATTCCCGGCGACCAGCGGCGTTGAGGTTTGCTGGTAGTAGCCCGGTTTGATTTCACCCATACCAACGCTCAGGTCAACCACGCCGTGGTCGCCAAAGTCTTCGCACAGCTGGCCGTTATCGGCATTAATCGCGATGAGACGGGCATCGGTGGTTGGCAGGAACAGACGACGCGGGCAGGCGGCAGGCTGAGTACTTGCCGTCGGTGTAGTCAGCGCCTGGGTATCTTCAAAATAGCCCAGACCACGGCAGCGCTGCCAGTTTGGCGCGGTCGCTTTTGAATCGTAGCGCCATTTCTCTTTGCCGCTATCGACGTCCAGCGCCAGCACTTTGCTGTACGGCGTACAGACGAAGAGGGTATCGCCTATCTGTAACGGGGTATTTTGGTCTTCCGCCCCGGAACCGTTGCTTTGTGGAATATCGCCGGTATGTGCGACCCACGCGACCTGTAACTGATTGATATTCTGCTTGTTGATTTGATCAAGCGCGGCGAAGCGGTCGCCGTGGGTGGTGTTACCCCAGTGCTCCCAGTTTTTTTGCTCTTCACCTGCGGCAACCGGCTTCACCGGTACCGCTTCGCTGGCGGAAACCAGCGCCTGCGGTTTAAACATCCAGCCAAGGCTAGTGACCAGCATCACGGCAAAAATGGCCGCCAGACCGAATGCCGGCCCTTTGTTCGCGGTTTTCGTGTTGGACATAAACGGCCACACCAGCGCGCTCAACATCGCCAGCACGCCAAAGGCGAAGAGGCGAGAGAACAGCGGCCAGTATTCCCAGCCTGCATCCTGAATTGACCAGATAATGGCGACGATAAACGCCAGGCTATACAGCACTATCCCACCGCGGCGCTGGCGGGCGATAAGAATCGCGCTGACCACCATCCCCATCAGAGCGAAGAACCAGGTTCCCCCGACGGCGGCAAGTTTTGCCCCAAGAGCCCCGATAGCGAGGCCGATAATCATCATCAACGCGATAAGAAGCCACTGCAGGACTCGCGGGAATCCTCGCGGCACGTTGCTAGTTGCCATACTTTTCTCCTTGCAAAAGCCAGATAAAGACACACCAAATGAACCAAATGGAACTGCAATTCCACCAATGGCTTTCAAGTGAATCTTATAATCACTTCAAAATGAAACCATTAGCTCAGTTACACAATCAGAAGTGAACCATTTGGTTAAATTGTGGGTATGATAGAACTGTTAAAATGCATTGCGCAATTGTTAAAAAATAATTTCGCATTAATTGCCTATTGGTTGCCGCAGGGAGAGGGCGCAGCTGCGCGTGTTAGGGACGTGATGACTACGCAGCGATTGCTCTTTTATTAGTCAATACTGTTTATCGTCCAGTATTGAACCAAACTATTCGCATTTATTGTTGAGAAATAATGTTCTGTAGATATTATTAATCCGCATACGAAAGTATGCTTATTAATATATTCAGAGTAATTATACATGGCGGGAATTGATGTGTTTTCTAAATGGGTTTGTAAAACAACCTACCGGCTGACGCATTCTGAAAAATATAGACACAACAAGAATTTTTGGCCGTATTTTAAAGTGGAAAGAGAACCCTCCGGCACGATTCATAACGTGTTTTTCAAAAAAGAAAAACTCAATAACATCGAAATTGCCCATGTTGAAAAAACGAAACCGCTGTTAATTATGGCATCAGGGCCGTCAGTCAATGGGATTGCCCGCCAGTTTTTTGATGATCATTTTGATTACATGGGGGTTAATGGCGCCAGTGCGATGACTGCGATTACCTTCGACTGGTATGCGATCATTGATAAAAGTTTTGTCATTGAACGCATTGATTTAGTGAGGGAAATGGTGTCTCGTGAAGAGTTGGTGCTCTTTTGTCCATGCAAATGTCTGGCGTCGATTTGTGCACTGGTTCCATGGGAAGAGATTCGTTGTAAATTTAAAATTATTGAGACCGTCACCAATTCTACCGTACATCAATTTCTCGGTGCCACCTACCCGGTAACAGCGGATGAAGCCCCTTTTTATTGGCGTAATGGCGTGGGTTTTTCCGATGATATCAACCGGGTGTTATTTGATTATGGCACGGTGACGTATCCCGCCTTACAAATTGCCTGTGCGCTCGGATATAAAGAGATCTATCTTGCGGGTCTGGATATGAATAATTTTACGACGCCGCGTTTTTATGAACAGAAAGAAAATATGCTATCGACCCGGCTTGAAAGAGACTTTAATCCAGTTATTAATGCTTTTATCACCGCTCAATTATATTGCGAAGAAAATAATATTCACGTGGTAAATCTTTCTCCGGCGAGCGCAGTCAATGCATTCCCCAAAGTTGCGTGGGACAGCGTCGAAAAATAACTCACCGTTAGATGAAAACTGAGCCCGCGTCAGCGCGGGCGCAGCGGTCACGAAGGCATCGATTTACGTACTGCGCTGAGCAAAATCTGTGCGCCAGCCGAAAGCGGTGTGTCTACACGGGTCAGAATGCCAATCGGCTCGCCCTGGCCCTGAGTGCCAATCGGCAGTGCGGTAAGAATACCGCGACGTAAATCATCTTTCACCGCCCCGGAAGGGACGAACCAGATGTAGTTATAGTCTACCGTCAACTGCCGGGAGAGCGATGCTGAGAGGGTTTCAATACAGCCCGCGGGCATTTTACACCCCTGGTTTTGCAGCAACGTTTCAGCGTTCTGTCGCGGAACGGTGCCTTTTGGCGACACCACTACCGGCCACTCGAGCACCCGGCTTAGGGTAATATTGTCCTGCAACAGGGGATGGTCAGGGCGAACCACCAGCTTCAAAGATTCCAGGAACAGCAGCTCATAGTTAAGCCCGGTCATTAACTCAGGATCGGACATTCGGCCAATACCTAAATCAATATCACCGGATTTTAACGCCGCCAGCAGCATCGTATTGTTCATGGTGGCGACCTGTAGCGTCACCTCTTTTTGCTGCTGATGAAACGGTCCTATCACGGAAGGTAAAACACCGAGGGCGGCAGTTGGTAGCGCGCCGATGCGCACCACATCATTGTTAACACCTTCTTTACGATTGAGCGCCTGGCCTGCTGTGTTTAGTGCGTCAAGAACCTTCACCGCATGGGTTAAAAACTGTTCGCCGGTGAGGGTGAGTTGTGCGCCCATGCGGCCGCGTTCGAACAGCCGAGTGCCGGTGAGTTGCTCCAGCTCATTGAGCGTTTTAGAGAGCGCAGGCTGGCTTAAATTGAGAGTTTCAGCCGCTCGCCCCAAAGTTCCTTGCTGGGCGACGGCTACGAATGTGTGCAGATGGCGCAGACGAATGCGCTGACTAAAGAGAGCATTTTTTTCCATAAGCGATGTTAAAAACGAAGCGGTATCAGTGACAAGTAATGTTGTTTAAATTTGATAACTTGCTAGCAAAATATTATTAACATTTGTGCGGTTTAACAGACAAGCATTTTGTTGCATAAGGATAGGGAAAGTATCGCTACGCAATTTTGCGCGTAGCGATACTGGGGGGATACGTTACACGTCGAAAAAGACGGTTTCTTTCTCGCCCTGAAGATAGATATCAAAGCAATACACCGTTTCGCTTCCACGGATTTCTTTGCGACCAATCAGCGTCTGGCGGCGAACTTCCCATTCGATGATATTCAGCACCGGGTCTTTGGCGTTGGCTTCCGTCTCGTCGGAGAAGTACATCCGCGTATTCAGGCCGATGTTAATCCCACGTGCCACGATCCACAGGTTAACGTGCGGAGCCATCATGCGCCCATCGCGGCCAACCACCTGACCGGGCTTGATGGTGTCAAAACGCCAGACGCCGCTGTCAAAGTTTGAACAGGCACGGCCCCAACCGCGAAAATCCTCATCCAACGCTTTTTCCTGCTGCTGGTCTGCAACGTGGTTGTAGCGCCCGTTGGCGTTGGCCTGCCAAATCTCAATCAATACATCGCGCACCGGCGTGCCGGAACCATCAAACACGCGCCCCTCAATGGCAATCCGCTCGCCTGGGGTGTGGCTGTTAGTCAGCGTTGGGCCAAAATTTTTCTCGAAAATATGAAAACCAGCCGCATCTGGCGCAAGGCCAATATGCACGTAGGGACCGGCGGTTTGAGACGCGGTTTCCGGCAAATAGTCTTTCATCGTGCTGCCCCCTGAGTGCGGTTTTCAAATAACGTGGCGCGGTGGCCGCGCAGGACTAAATCGAAGCGATATGCCAGGCAATCAAGCGGTATCGCCGCATGGGTATCCAGCTCGGCAATCAGTGTGCGAATCGCATCATCGTTATTAATGGCCTTCACGATAGGACACTGTTTAATAAGCGGGTCGCCCTCAAAGTACATCTGGGTAATCAGACGTTGGGCAAAGGCTTCACCAAAAATTGAAAAATGGATATGCGATGGACGCCAGTCGCTGGCCTGGTTACGCCACGGATACGGGCCAGGCTTAATGGTGCGGAAAAAGTAGTAGCCATTTTCGTCGGTCATCACCCGGCCACAGCCGCCGAAGTTGGGGTCGATAGGGGCCAGATACTGATCTTTCTTATGGCGATAGCGGCCACCGGCATTAGCCTGCCAGACTTCAACCAGCGTATTTTTCAGCGGACGACCAAACCCGTCGCGCACGTAGCCGTGAACGATAATGCGCTCGCCAATCGGCAGGCCTTCTTTGGCGTAGTTAAGGATCAGGTCATTATCCAGCGGGCCAAGATCCTGCTGGGAAAAGACCGGACCGGTAATTTCTGACAACGAGTTTTGCAGCGAGATAAGCGCGTTGCGCGGTGAACGCAGAACGCTGGTTTTATAGCCCGGTGCATAAGCGGGCGGGTGATTGTTGTAATCCCGGTGAATCACTTCTTGCGGTGACCATTTCGTGCTCATAGGTGGCTCCGTGTAGGGTATTTTATTATTGCCACAGACAGTGTGTGTAAATGCAATGTTAATTTAAAGTGAATTTAAGGTGTATTTTGAATAACCTATGGTTATGCAATGGTGGAAATTCACTTACTAAATCAACTCAGTAGCCGGGATCACACTTTGTAAATTCTTACCGCATAGCGTCCTTGGTTTTCCTACACTGCAAATATGGTCACAGGAGACATGACAACATGGCGCACACCCTTTCGGCAGATGATATTCGGGAAGAGTTTTCACAAGCGATGTCGGCGATGTACCAGCAAGAAGTCCCGCAATATGGAACTTTGCTGGCATTAGTAGCTGACGTAAATCTGGCCGTGCTGGAAAATAACACGCGCTTACATGAGCAATTGGCCAATGCCGATGAGCTGGCACGGCTGAACGTCGAGCGGCATGGGGCGATCCGCGTAGGCACCGCGGAAGAGCTGGCGACGCTATGCCGCATTTTCGCCATCATGGGGATGCAGCCGGTCGGCTATTACGATCTTTCGGTCGCCGGGGTTCCGGTTCACTCCACCGCGTTTCGCCCGGTGGAGGATGCGGCGCTACAGCGCAACCCATTCCGCATTTTTACCTCCTTACTGCGTCTGGAGTTGATTGACTCTCCGACGCTGCGGCAAAAAGCCGCGCAGATCCTGGCCCAGCGCGATATTTTCACGCCTCGCTGCCGTGCGCTGATGGATATTCACGACGAACAGGGGGGCTTAACCGCCGTCCAGGCACAGGAATTTGTTCGTGAGGCGCTGGAGACCTTCCGCTGGCATCGCCACGCGACGGTGGATAAAGAAACTTACCAGGCGCTTAACCAGCAGCATCGGCTAATAGCTGACGTCGTGTGTTTCCCCGGTTGCCACATCAATCACCTGACGCCGCGCACGCTGGATATCGACCGGGTACAGTCGCTGATGGCGGAATACGGTATTGAACCGAAAGCGGTAATTGAAGGCCCGCCGCGTCGTGCGGTGCCGCTGCTGCTGCGCCAGACCAGCTTTAAAGCGCTGGAGGAACCGGTGCAGTTTGCCGGGGAACTCAGCGGCACCCACACTGCGCGCTTTGGTGAAATAGAACAGCGCGGCGTGGCGCTCACGCCCAAAGGCCGGGCGTTGTACGACCAATTGTTGGCCGAAGCGGGGGTTGGCAAAGACAATCTGACGCATCAGGAACACCTGCAGGCGGTGTTTAAAGCCTTCCCGGACAGCGAATTTTTGCTGCGTCAGCAGGGGCTGGCCTGGTTCCGCTATCGCCTCACGCCAACCGGTGACGCGCACCGACAGGCCATTCGTCCCGGCGACGATCCGCAGCCACTTATCGAACGCGGCTGGATTGTGGCACAGCCTATTACCTACGAAGACTTCCTGCCGGTCAGCGCGGCGGGGATATTTCAGTCAAACCTTGGGGATGAGACCCATACCCGCAGCCATGGCAATGCCAGCCGCGAGGCCTTTGAACGGGCGCTGGGACGGGCGGTACTCAATGAATTTAGTCTGTATGAAGAGGCCGAATTGCGCAGTAAACGCCGTTGCGGTCTGCTTTAAAACGGGTACTCTGCAGGGATTGAAAGTAAAAAGGACAGATTCATGCAGAATGCTTCAACCCGCGTGGAAACTCAGCAGGGAACGTTGTCGGGAGTGGTGGACGGGGATATCCATCTGTGGCGCGGTATTCCTTACGCCGCAGCGCCAGTCGGCGCTCTACGCTGGCGCGCGCCGCAGCCGGTAACGCCGTGGGGCGGTGTGCGTCAGGCCGCTCATTTCCCCGCATCAAGCTGGCAAAACAGCGAATATTGTGTGGCGTTGGGGGGCGGCGATCCGGGCCATTTTTCCGAAGATTGCCTCTATCTCAACGTTTGGTCGCCCGCCGAACGCTCGGCCAGCCTGCCGGTGATGGTCTGGCTGCACGGCGGCGGTTATTCCATCGGCGCGGGTGGTCTGCCTCCCTACGATGGTAAAGCGCTGGCAAAACGCGGCGCGGTGGTGGTGACGATCAACTATCGCCTTGGGCATTTGGGCTTTTTTGCCCATCCCGCGCTGGAAGGTGAAGACGGTGAACGGCTGTATAACTTTGGTTTAATGGATCAAATCGCTGCGCTGCGCTGGGTGCAAGAGAATATCGCATCCTTTGGTGGTGATCGTGACAACGTCACTTTATTTGGTGAGTCTGCTGGTGCGCGCAGCGTAATGTCGTTGATGACCTCGCCGAAAGCGCACGGGCTGTTCCATAAAGCGATTATCCAGAGCAGTTACACCTTACCGGATCTTCCGCGAGAGACGGCGCTGGCTCGCGGTGAGCGGCTGGCTGAACATCTCAATCTCCCCAATGCCACTGCGGACAGGCTACGAGAACTGCCCGCCGATGCCTTCTGGTCACTTGATGATTGCCATAATATCGGGCCGGTACCTATCGTCGGCGATGCGGTTTTACCGCAGCCAATGCTCGACGTTTTCTATGCCGGAAAACAACACGCTATGCCGGTGTTGGTGGGTTCCAACAGTGATGAAGCCAGCGTGATGCCGGTATTTGGCGTCGACCTTGCCGGGCAGATTCAGAAGCTGCGTCGGGAAAGGCGTTTGGGGTTAGGGCTGATTAAGCTGCTGTATCCGGGCGTGAAGGGCGATGAAGCGCTGGGTCGACAGGTTTGCCGGGATATGGCATTTACCACCCTGGGTTATGTGGTGATGCAGGCGCAGCAACGGGTTAATCAACCCTGCTGGCGCTACTGGTTTGATTATGTCGCCGAAGCCGAGCACCAGACCTATCTCCATGGCGCGTGGCACGGTAACGAAGTGCCTTATATCTTCGATACGCTCGGGCAGATAACGCCGTCACGTGAATATGTCACCGCGGACGACCTGGCGTTTGCAGCCGGCGTCGCAGACTACTGGGTCAATTTCGCCCGCGATGCCAGCACCAGCCATACGGTGCTGGCGGGGCCGGTGCGCTGGCCGGCGGCGGTTCGTGGTCGCGATCGTTTATTGCGCATGGGCCTCAACAAGCGCGCGGGTTTTCGCGTCGAAAACCGTTTTATGCGTGCCCGGATGGCGCTCTTCAAACGCGTAATGAAACATCATGTGAATCTGGACTAGCAGATTTTGTTCGCTGACCAATTGGATTATCAGTCAATTTTGTCTAGAGTGGGCGGTTCTGAGGCCGTTTTTATTTTGCAGCATTCCGACTTTAAAAGGACGCTTTGCCAGGCATGAATCGCAGACACTTTCTCAAATCTTCAATGGCTGTTGCCGCCGTGTGTGGTACCTCCGGTTTTTCATCGCTTTTCTCCCAGGCCGCGATGGCTCAGGAGTCCGATATCGCCGACGGCCAGACGCGTCGTTTTGATTTCAACGTCCTGCAATCCATGGCGCACGATTTGTCGCGCCAGCCGTGGAGTGGAGCCCCGCGCGCGCTGCCGGATACGCTGGCAAAGCTGACGCCGCAGGCCTACAACAGCATTCAGTACGATGCGTCACAATCCCTGTGGAACAACGTTAAAGAGCGCCAGCTCGACGTGCAGTTCTTCCACGTGGGGATGGGTTTCCGTCGTCGCGTACGTATGTTCTCACTCGACCCAGCCAGCCAGCAGGCGCGTGAAATTCACTTCCGCCCGGAGCTGTTCCAGTACAACGACGCGGGCGTCGATACTAAACAACTCGAAGGCCAGACCGATCTTGGTTTTGCTGGCTTCCGCGTATTTAAAGCGCCGGAACTGGCGCGCCGTGATATCGTGTCATTCCTCGGTGCCAGCTATTTCCGCGCGGTGGACAGCACCTATCAGTACGGTTTGTCGGCACGTGGGTTAGCGATTGATACCTATACCGACAGTCTGGAAGAGTTCCCGGACTTCACCTCGTTCTGGTTTGAGACGGCGAAACCGGGGGCAACCTCTTTTACCGTTTATGCACTGCTCGATAGCGCCAGCGTCACCGGTGCCTATAAATTCGTGGTGCACTGCGAACAAGCGCAGGTGATCATGGATGTGGAAAACCACATCTATGCGCGTAAAGATATCAAACAGTTAGGCATCGCGCCGATGACCAGTATGTTTAGCTGCGGCAACAACGAACGTCGGGTCTGCGACACGATTCATCCACAGATTCACGACTCCGATCGTTTGGCGATGTGGCTGGGTAACGGCGAGTGGATTTGCCGTCCGCTGAATAACCCGCAGAAGCTGCAATTCAACGCCTATCAGGATAAAAACCCGAAAGGCTTTGGTCTGCTGCAGCTGGATCGCGATTTCACCCACTATCAGGACGTGATGGGCTGGTATAACAAACGCCCAAGCCTGTGGGTTGAGCCGCGCAATCATTGGGGTAAAGGGGCCATCAGCCTGATGGAAATTCCGACCACCGGTGAGACGCTGGATAACATCGTTTGCTTCTGGCAGCCGGAAAAACCGATGAAAGCCGGCGATACCATGGACTTCAGCTACCGTCTGTACTGGAGTGCGATGCCGCCGATTCGTTCACCGCTGGCGCGCGTGCTGGCCACGCGCACCGGTATGGGCAGCTTCCCGGAAGGTTGGGCGCCTGGCGAACATTACCCAGAGAAATGGTCTCGTCGTTTCGCCATCGATTTCGTCGGCGGCGATTTGAAAGCGGCCGCGCCGAAGGGTATTGAACCGGTGATTACGCTCTCCAGCGGCGAAGCGAAACAGATTGAGATCCTCTACGTCGAACCGTTCGACGGCTACCGCATTCTGTTCGACTGGTATCCGACCTCAGACTCGACCGATCCGGTGGATATGCGCCTGTTCTTGCGCTGTCAGGGCGATGCCATCAGCGAAACCTGGTTGTACCAATACTTCCCGCCGGCACCGGACAAACGTCAGTACGTTGACGACCGCATCATGAAGTAATGTCTCTATAGCCCGGCCGCGCAGCGCGACGCCGGGTTTTTTCTCCAGAACGGAACCTCTTTATCATGACTCCCGCAGAAACCATCCCCGTCAGCGATACGCTTTCTCTCCAGGCCGTCAATGAAAGCCATATTCACGAGCTGCATCAACTGGTGCTGGACAATAGAGAATGGTTGCAGCAGACGCTGAACTGGCCGCAGTACGTGAAAAGCGAGCAGGACACCCGGCAGAACGTGCAGGGTAATATGATGTTGCATCAGCGCGGCATTGCTAAGATGTTCCTGATTTTTTGCGAGGGTAAAATGGTCGGTGTGCTCTCCTTCAACCAGATAGAACCGTCGAATAAGACCGGCTACATCGGCTACTGGCTGGATGAACGTGCGCAGGGTCAGGGGATCCTCTCGGCGGCGCTGCAGGCCTTTATTCGCTACTACGTTGAGAGCGGTGATATTCGTCGCTTCGTGATCAAATGCCGGGTGGATAACCTGCGCAGCAATCAGGTCGCCCTGCGAAACGGCTTTTTGCTGGAAGGGTGTTTACGCCAGGCCGAGTTCCTCAACGATAGGTTCCATGACCAGAATATCTACGCGCGGATTATCGACAAGTCCGGGTCATAACGCGCCAAACAGCGGCGTGCGAATAATACGCTGCGCGCCGTTCAATGATTTACGTCCCCGCAGATGAATCGCTTCTCCCGGCAACGCTTCGACCACCACGCTGTCGGTCAAATCAATGTGATACTCGAGCAGCACATCGCCGGTCACCAGCACGTCTCCCTGCACCAGAACATGATCGTCCAGCAGGATTGGGCCGCCGCGTAATCGCGCGTTGCCGCCGACCAGCACATGATGTTTCAACACGCAGTTGCCTTCAACCACCGCGTTTTCAGCCACCTGCGCGCTGTAGCGCAGGGTGGGGATCTCATCTTCGCCGTATCCGGCAATAATGTGGGCATTGCCGTAAACCTTCGCGCAGTCGCACACCCAGATATTATTCTCTTCATTCCCTTCAAGACGCGCGTGGTCATAAATCTCCGCCCGGTGTTCAACAAAGGCATAATTGAGCCACGCATTGCCGTAGATTTGCGCCTGATGGACCACCCGGCAGTGGCTAAGGCGGGCGCTATCGTAGATTTGAAGCTCTCGGTCCTGTTCGGCGGTTAAACCTTTGGCGCCAACGACCTGGCTGTGTTCGGCTATCCGCGCATGGCCAAACAGGTGACAAACGCCATGTACCCGCGAATCCTGTATCGCGACATGGCCGCTTAGACGAGCGTGGTGGCTGATGTGGCTGGCATCGACCCAGGCGTTGTCGCTGATTAACGCCCGATGGCTGATTTCACAGGGCCGGGTCACGCGGGCATTGCCTTCCACTCGCGCATCGGCGTAGACCAGACTATTTTCGTCATAAATCCAGCAGTCGCCGTCGTGGCTCAGCGACCGTTCATTTTCCAGCCAGCCACCGGGCGTACCAGCGGTAACGTCGGCAAAATCGCGCAGGGCGATAATCTGGCGAACCACCCGGCTTTCTTTAGCACCGGGTCCACCGGTTTGTACGGTGCGACTTTCCTCGCTAAGACGGTATTTTTTCATCACAGGTTCCGAATTTATGCTTTTTTTAACTGTAGCAAAACCTGAACTTAGCGGCCGATTCTGCGCTATAACATGTGATTCACACAGCCATAAAAGGCGGGGCGTTCTCTTTTTCTCGCTAGCATCGGCATAAAGAATCATTTAAAATGCAACTTAAATAATATTTTAATTTATAAACAAAATGCATAAAAAAGACGATGAAGTCCGGGTGCTTAATCTTCCTGCGGGCTATTTTGGCATGGTACTGGGTACTATCGGTATGGGCTTCGCCTGGCGCTACGCCAGCACGATTTTGCCGGTGAGCCATGCCATTGGCGATGGGCTAGTGATTCTGGCGATCGTCATGTGGTCGTTGCTCACGGTGTCTTTTCTGACCCGGGCGCTGCGTTTTCCTTACAGCATCTGGCAGGAGATGAATCATCCGATTGCCAGCAGCTTTGTGAGCCTGTTTCCCGCAACCACCATGCTGGTGTCGATTGGCGTTACGCCGTGGTCGCGAACGCTCGCCCTGGCGCTGTTCAGCGTAGGCGTGGTGCTCCAGCTTTGCTACGCCGCGTGGCAAACCGCCGGTTTATGGCGCGGTGAACATCCTGCCGAAGCCACCACGCCAGGACTCTATTTGCCGACCGTGGCGAACAACTTTATCAGTGCAATGGCCTGCGGTGCGCTCGGTTTTAACGATGCCGGGCTGGTGTTTCTTGGCGCGGGCGTCATCTCCTGGCTGACGCTGGAACCGGCTATCGTGCAGCGTCTACGCAGCGGCGGTACGCTATCGGTGCCGTTGCGGACTTCGCTGGGGATCCAGTTAGCCCCGGCCTTAGTGGCCTGTAACGCCTGGCTTAGCGTCAACGGCGGCCATGCGGATGTCTTTGCCAAAATGCTGTTTGGCTACGGTCTGTTGCAATTACTGTTTATGTTGCGTCTGATGCCCTGGTATCTCCGACAGGCGTTTAACGCGTCGTTCTGGAGCTTCTCGTTCGGCATTTCGGCGCTGGCGTCTACCGGTCTGCATCTCGGCCACGCCAGCGGCTCCGGATTTTTCCATAACCTGGCGCTACCGCTGTTTATTTTCACCAATATCGTGATTGGCCTGCTGCTGCTAAGAACGCTGTTATTGCTACTTCAGGGCAAACTTTTGACCCGTGTTGCACCGTCGACACTGATGAAACCGAAGGATGAATAATAATGACCACTCGTGATGAAAACTACTTCACTGAAAAATATGGTATGACCCGCACCCATTCCGATGTGGTGCACGCGGCGACTATCGTTAAACCGGGGAAAACGCTCGATCTGGGCTGCGGCAATGGCCGTAACAGTCTGTACCTTGCGGCAAATGGCTACGATGTCACTGCATGGGATAAAAACCCAATGAGCATTCAGAATCTGCTGTCGATTCGCGATGCGGAAGGGCTGGAAAACCTGCAGGCGTCGATTGAGGATCTCAATGCGCTGAGCTTTGATGGCGAGTACGATTTCATCCTCTCGACCGTGGTGATGATGTTCCTCGAAGCCAAAACGATCCCGGGTCTGATTGCCAATATGCAGCGCTGCACTAAGCCCGGTGGTTACAATCTGATTGTGGCGGCGATGGATACCGATGATTTTCCCTGCACCGTTGGTTTCCCGTTCGCGTTTAAAGCGGGTGAACTAAAAGAATACTATGCCGGCTGGGATCTACTGAAATATAACGAAGATGTTGGCGAGTTACACCGTACCGACGAAAACGGAAATCGCATTAAATTACGCTTTGCTACGATGCTGGCACGTAAGCAATCATAATTGATATTTATATAACGGGCGAAAGCCCGTTATTTGGTGAATCATTATTTATTAATAATGCGAGCAACCTCCATTTTTGTCGCGACAAACTCCTGATTCCTTTGCTATAACTTACTGGCATTTGTGCATTTATCAGGGATTATTCTCATGCGTACTCAATCTTTTTTTAAAGTGGTCGCTCTTGTGGGCGTCATGGCATTGGCTGGCTGTGCCTCAAAAACAACGACACCTGAACAATACTCAGGTTTTTTAAAAGACTATTCGGGCCTTAAGGAAGTGACGTCGGCGTCAGGAAAAAAAGAACTGCGCTGGATCTCCCCGGATTACAAATCAAGCAACTACGATAGCATCGTCTACAACCCGGTGACGTATTATCCGGTTCCTAAACCGACGACCCAGGTTGGGCAAAAAGCGCTGTCTGACATTCTTGCCTACACCAATACCGAATTGAAGAAATCCCTCAGCGATCGCAAGCCGCTGGTGACAAAAGCGGGCCCGCGTAGCCTTATCTTCCGTGGCGCAATCACGGCGGTAGACTCCAGTAAAGAAGGTCTGCAGTTCTACGAAGTCATTCCGATTGCGATGGTAGTCGCCGGTACTGAAGCTGCGACGGGACACCGTACCATGGACACTAACCTTTATTTTGAAGGCGAAGTGATTGATGCCGCGACCAACAAGCCGGTTATTAAAGTTGTCCGTAAAGGCGAAGGGAAAAACCTGGCGAACTCAAACACGCAGTTGACGCTGGATACGCTGAAAAAAGTTATCGATGATATGGCGATTGATGCCGTGAAATTCGACCCAGACCAGAAATAACTGACGCATTATTTTATAAATAAAGGGTGGCAAATTTTGCCACCCTTTATTTTTTCAGGCTTAAACGACTTTATTCCGTTTTGCTACCGACACCCCTGAATATAAACTTTAATACCGGGTTAATTTCAGGCCCGGCTGGCGAAGGGAATACGCCAGATCTGAGGCTTGGCAAACATCACCAGATTACCCAATAAAATCAACACCAATCCGATAATGGCATTCGCGTGCCACTGATAGCCCTCGTACATCGTCGAGAGCGTCAGCGCCACCAGCGGGAATAGCAGCGTACTGTATGCCGCGTTGCTGGCACCAATTCGCCCGACCAGGGTGAAGTAGACGCCAAAGGCGATGACTGACCCGAAGATGGCCAGATAGAACAGCGCACCCAGATAGCCCACCGTCCATTGCACGCTGAAATCATCGCCGCGCAGCAGGGCGATAACGCCGATAATGGCGGTACCATAGAGCATTGCCCAAGTGTTGGTGGTCAATGTTTCCAGCCCACGACGCTGATGACGAATGCTGAGCATATTGCCCAACGAGAATCCGTAGGTACCCAATGCACTCAGTAATATTCCCGCCAGCAGCGTGCTGCTCATGCCCACCGCGCGCAAATCTTGCCAGAACAGGGTAATAATTCCCGCCAGGCCTAAAAAGGCGGCGAGATAAAAGCGCTTAGGCGGCGTCTGGCGATAGAACAGGAAACTGTTGATGGCGTTAAACAGCACCGCCATCGAGAAAATTACCGACTCCAGTCCGGTGTTAATCCACTTAGCGGCGGTATAAAAACACAGGAAGTTAAAACCGAACACACAGCAGCCCTGTAGCACGCAGAATAGATGGTCGCGCAGCGTCAGTGGGCGAAGGCGCCGCAGGCACAGCAGGATGGTCAGCATTGTGCCGCTGGCGATGGCGAAGCGCCAGAAAATCGACACTGCCTCCGGTACCGGCCCCTGTTGCAAAAAGATAGCAATCCAGGTGGTTCCCCAGATAACCACCACCAGAGCATAAAGCAACGCGTTCATAAGTCCTCACAGCAAGTCACGATAATGTCTCTAGTCTGTCGTGACCGGACTGCGGGCGCTTGCAAAAGATTGCGAAGCACTTGCATATTCTTGCGGTTTTTTATCTGGCGCGATGCGCAGAGTGCTGGAATCCGGGCCGCGCAGGCTCTAGACTGGGGTAATTGATATTGGTGGCTGATAGATGAATGACCCACACCTACGCGACGTTTGAAAGATTACAGAGCCAGAACGCTGTTCTGAAGGAAACCGTCGCGCTCAATTCCGGGATCCAACTGGCGGCCTGGTATAATAAATGCGACAACCTGACGGTACAAAGCGATCACCACACCCTCAGTCTATATGTAGCCGACGGCTATGAAAGCTATCAGAAAACGCCCCATGGCTGGAAAAACGGCGGTGGCCCAGACCGTTTTTGTCTGATGCCGCAGGACAGCGAGTCAACGTGGGATATTCGCGGCGATCTGTCATTTGTGCACCTCTACTGCACCGAAGAACATCTGCGCAAAGTCGGCGAACAGGTGTGGGATCGCAGCCCGGCCTCGCTCAGCCTGGATGAACAGATTTTCGGCGATGATGCGAAAATCACCTTACTGTATCGCCAGTTCTTGCTGAGCTACGACTGGCAACAGGCGGCAAATCAGCTGACGTTAAGCAGCGCCAGCACGCTGCTGTTAACTCATCTTTTGCAGAACTATGCCAACATAAAGTGGCGGCTTCCGACCGTCACCGGTGGCTTATCGCCCGGCGTTTTGCGTAATACGCTGGAGTATATTGACGGCCAGCTTTCTACGCCATTAACCCTGGCGGATTTAGCCGCGCAGGCGAGCTTAAGCGAATACCACTTTGCGCGCATGTTTCGTCAGTCGGTGGGGCTTGCGCCGCACCAGTACGTGATGCAGCGGCGAATGGACAAAGCGCAGCAGCAGGTGCGTTACACCACGCTGCCGCTCACCGAGATTGCGCTAAACTGCGGGTATAGCTCTGCCAGCCATTTCAGCAACCGCTTCAAAGCGGCCACCGGCAGTACGCCTTCTCAGCTACGCGCCGCGCTTGCGGGATAACAGCGCAAAGCTTATCCCGCCAATCACCAATCCCCAGAATGCGGAACCAATGCCGACAAGCGTGATGCCGCTGGCGGTGACCAGAAACGTCACCAGCGCCGCGTCGCGTTCATGCGCCACGTTCAGCGACTGAAACAGACTCCCGCCGAGAGTGCCGAGCAGCGCCAGCCCGGCCAGCATCTGGATCCACACGGTAGGAAGCGCCGCCATGAGCGCAGTGATTGAACCGCCAAAAATCCCCGCCAACAGATAGAAAACGCCGGCCGCTGCCGCTGCGAGCCAGCGTTTTTGCGGATCCGTGTGGGCATCCGGACTCTGGCAGATGGCGGCGGTAATGGCGGCAATACATACCGAATAAACGCCAAACGGGGCCAGAAGTAGGCCAAACGCGCCGCTGATGACAATCAACGGTGAAACCGGGACGTGATAACCTGAAGCCTGAAGCGTTGCCAGCCCCGGCGCGTTTTGCGATGCCATCGTCACCAGAAAGAACGGGATGCCGATGCTCAGCAACTGGGTTATGGAGAAATGAGGGGCAATGTACTGCGGCGCAACAAAAGCCATGCTCAAGGAATCGGTGACAATGTCACCTTTTATTGCCGCGACGATCATTCCAACCGCCAGCGCCGCAACGACCGCGTAACGCGGGGCCAATGCTTTAAATAGCAGCCATCCCACCAGCATACTGCCGCAAAGCAGCAGATGCCCCTGTAATGTGGCAAATGCCTCAAGGCCGAAACGCAGCAGAATACCGGCTAGCATGGCAGCGGCCAGCGAATGGGGAATCAGTTTCATGAGCTTTGCGAACCAGCCGGTTAAGCCGCACAGGACGATTAGCGCATTGGCGAAGATAAAAATCCCCACTGCGTCATTGAGCGAGGCGCCTTGCAAACTTCCCACCAGCAGCGCCGCGCCGGGCGTCGACCAGGCGGTTAAAATGGGGACTTTACGCCATAAGGTGAGCACCAGCGTACTGACGCCCATCGCCAGGCCAAGCGCCGTCATCCATCCGGAAATTTGCAGCGCGCTGGCGCCAGCTGCGGCGGCCGCCTGCCAGATAATCGCCGCCGAGCTGGCATAGCCTACCAGGACTGCGACAAACCCAGCGAGCAGAGTGGGAAAAGGAACGAGAGCAGAGCGCATTGGAATTCTCTTGTGCGTTATAACATCCAAATACTGTAGCATTGTGCGTTATAGCGTACAACCGCCATTACTCATTTGCTAAAATGTGGCAGGATGAGTGGGGTATACTGGCATCAGGCAATGAAACGGAGGTGGAATGAATATTGCGCAATATCTTGCTGCGACGCTGAAAACTCTGCGTCAGCAGCGAGGCTGGAGCTTGTCGAAGCTGGCGGAAGAGACCGGGGTGTCGAAGGCCATGCTCGGGCAAATTGAACGTAACGAATCCAGCCCGACCGTGGCGATCTTATGGAAAATTGCCACCGGACTGAACGTCCCATTCTCCGTCTTTATCACGCCGCCAGAGTCGAGCGGCGAACAGGCCTTTGACCCACAGCAGCAGGCGATGGTGGTTACGCCGGTGTTCCCCTGGGACCCTGAACTGTGTTTTGACCATTTCTCTATTACCCTCGCGCCTGGCGCGGTCAGTGAATCCACGCCGCATGAAAAAGGGGTCATTGAGCACGTGGTGGTGATTAGCGGGACGCTGGATATGTGTGTCGATGGGCAATGGCAATCGCTTTGCGCCGGGGTGGGGTTACGCTTTGCAGGCGATCTGGCTCACGCTTACCGCAACAGCGGCGAGCAGACCGCGCACTTTCACTCTATTATCCATTACCCCAAAGAAAAAGCCGCAGGCAAGCCTGCGGCAAATCACGACAATGAACCATAACGTGGCCGTTACGAGGAAGTCCGGAATACGTGAGTAAATTTATCGTAGCACCGTCGCCGGTGGAAATGCCTAATTCGGCAATAGGTTGTTGAAAATAAGCTATTCGTGAGCTGCTCTGGGGGAAATGATTTCGTCTGTCGTGGCTTCTGGCTACAATAGCCACATATTTTGTGAACCTACTGGATAATCCCGATTGTATGTACCCGCAGAACGCTCATCTTGAACTCCTTAGCCCTGCCCGTGATACGGCAATTGCCCGTGAAGCCATCCTCCATGGTGCCGACGCCGTGTATATCGGCGGTCCGGGTTTTGGCGCGCGGCATAATGCCAGCAACAGCCTGCAGGATATTGCTGAGCTGGTGCCGTTTGCTCACCGTTATGGCGCGAAAATCTTTATTACGCTCAATACGATTTTGCATGATGACGAGCTGGAGCCCGCACAGCAGCTGATTACTCGCCTGTATGAGACCGGCGTCGATGCATTGATTGTCCAGGACATGGGGATTTTGCAGCTTGATATCCCGCCTATTGAGCTGCATGCGAGTACCCAATGCGATATCCGCAGTGTGGAAAAAGCCAAATTTCTCTCCGACGTCGGTTTCAGCCAGATAGTGCTGGCGCGCGAGCTAAATCTGTCGCAGATAAAAGCGATTCACGACGCGACCGATGCCACGATTGAATTCTTTATCCACGGTGCGCTGTGCGTGGCCTATTCCGGGCAATGTAATATTTCCCATGCCCAGACCGGGCGCAGCGCTAACCGTGGTGATTGCTCGCAGGCCTGCCGTTTACCGTACACGCTGAAAGACGATCAGGGGCGGGTGGTGGCGTTCGAAAAACACCTGCTGTCGATGAAAGATAACGATCAAACCGCCAACCTCGGCGCGCTCATCGACGCGGGCGTGCGTTCCTTCAAGATTGAAGGGCGCTACAAAGACATGAGCTACGTGAAGAACATTACGGCACACTATCGCCAGATGCTCGATTCCCTGATCGAGGCGCGCGGCGGCTTCACGCGATCTTCTGCTGGCCGTACGGAGCACTTCTTCGTGCCATCCACGGATAAAACTTTTCATCGCGGCAGCACCGATTATTTTGTCAACGAGCGGCAGATGAATATCGGTGCGTTCGACTCGCCAAAATTTGTCGGCCTGCCGGTAGGCGAAGTGCTGAAGGTCAACAAAGATACGCTGGACGTTGAAGTGACGGAGCCGCTGGCAAACGGTGATGGTTTGAATGTGCTGATTAAGCGCGAAGTGGTCGGTTTTCGCGCCAATACCGTGGAGAAAATCGGTGAGAACCGTTATCGCGTGCAGCCAAACGAAATGCCTGCCGATCTGTATAAAGTCCGACCGAATCAGGTGCTAAACCGTAACCTTGATCATAACTGGCAGCAGGCGCTGCTTAAAACTTCCAGCGAGCGTCGAGTGGCCGTGGATATTGCGCTGTCCGGCTGGCAGGAACAATTAATTCTGACGCTAACCAGCGAGGACGGCGTTTGCGTCACCCATACGCTGGATGGTGAATTTGCCGCCGCCAACAATGCCGAAAAAGCGTTGCAGCAGTTGCAGGATGGGGTCAGTAAACTTGGGCAAACCCTGTATTACGCGCGTAACGTTGACGTGATGCTGCCCGAGGCGCTGTTTGTGCCGAACAGTATGCTCAATCAACTGCGCCGTGAAACGGTAGAGATGCTCGATAAAGCCCGTCTGGAAGGCTATCGTCGTGGACAACGTAAGGCGGTTGCCAATCCGCCGCCGGTTTATCCGGATAGCCATTTGAGCTTCCTCGCTAACGTTTATAACCATAAAGCACGTGAATTCTATCAGCGCTACGGCGTGCAGTTGATTGATGCGGCATATGAGGCGCATCAAGAAAAAGGCGAGGTGCCGGTGATGATCACCAAGCACTGTCTGCGCTTTGCCTTCAACCTCTGTCCGAAGCAGGCCAAAGGCTCTATCAAGAGCTGGAAGGCAACGCCGATGCAGTTAATTAACGGCGACGAAGTGTTGACGCTGAAATTCGACTGCCGACCATGCGAAATGCACGTGATAGGGAAAATGAAGAATCACATTCTGAAGATGCCGCTACCGGGTAGTGTGGTCGCATCGGTCAGCCCTGACGATCTGCTGAAAACGCTGCCAAAGCGTAGGTAATCTGGACAGGGTGAAGGCCCGGCGAATGACGATTTCGCCGGGCTTTTTGTCGCAATACAGTGATTAGTAATGTTAGGATTTAAATCCGGCGGCAGTCATCAGGACGCGAAACAGTCCGCCTACCACTGTCAGCGCCAGCACGCTACCGCCCCACAGCGCCACCAGCCAGAAAATTCGCGAAAACCACAGACTTTTCATCAATGATAGCCCTCATCCTGCGGCACTTTGCCGCGAAATACGTAGTAGCTCCAGAAGGTGTACACCAGGATAACCGGAATAATAAACAGCGCGCCAATCAGCATAAACTCCTGACTTTGCTCGGGAGCCGCCGCCTGCCAGAGCGTGATGGATGGCGGGATAATCGCAGGCCAGATGCTGATCCCAAGCCCGCTAAAGCCTAAAAATATCAGCACCAGCGTCAGGATAAACGGCTGCACGTGGCTGGCATCTCGTCCCAGATGACGCCACAGCAGGGCGCTGGCGATGATGACCAACAGCGGAACCGGCAGCAAATAATAAAGATTCGGCAAGCTAAACCAACGTTCGGCAATCTGACTGTGTACCAGCGGGGTCCATAGGCTAATGACGGCGATGACCGCCAGTAATGTCAGCAGCAGCCCGCGTGCCGTTCTACGCATGGTGTTTTGCAGCGTTGATTCGCTTTTCATCACCAGCCAGGTTGCTCCCAGCAAGGCATAGGCGACAACCAGACCCACACCGCAAAACAGCGTAAACGGTGTTAACCAGCTAAACGGCCCACCGCTGTAGGTGCGTCCGGTTACTTCAAAACCATTAATCACCGCGCCGACGACGATACCCTGGCAGAAGGTTGCCAGAATTGAGCCGCACATAAACGCTTTATCCCAGAATGGGCGATGCGATGGGGTCGCGTTAAAACGGAACTCAAAGGCCACGCCGCGGAAGATTAATCCCACCAGCATCAACGTTAAGGGAATGGTGAGGGCATCGATAATCACCGCATAGGCCAGCGGGAAAGCGCCAAATAGCCCTGCGCCGCCGAGCACCAGCCAGGTTTCGTTACCATCCCACACTGGAGCCACGCTGTTGACCATCAGGTCGCGATCCTGCGGACTGCGGGTAAAGGGAAACAGGATGCCAATCCCCAGATCAAAGCCATCCATGACGATATACATCAGTGTGGCGAATACGATAATCACGAACCAGATAATAGAGAGGTCGAGGCTCATGGGCGGTCCTCCTGATGAGCAATCGGGGTAATGGCGGCGGATAATGGACGCGCTGGCGTGCCGTGTGGTTCGACGTTGAAAGGCTGTGGCCCTTTACGAATTAAGCGAACCATATAGCTGTAGCCGACGCCGAACACCGAGGTATAGACCACGAAGAACGCCAGTAGACTGATACTCATATGCAGATCGCCGTGCGCTGAGACCGCATCCACCGTCCGCTGTAGGCCATAGACCACCCAGGGCTGACGACCCACTTCGGTAGTGACCCAGCCGGCGAGAATCGCCACCAGCCCGGAAGGCCCCATCAGCAGAGCAAACCACAGGAACGGACGGGAGGTGTAAAGCGTCTGTCGTTTACGTAACCATAGGGCCGCGACACCCAGCAGCAGCATAAGCATGCCCAGCCCGGCCATGATGCGGAATGACCAGAACACAATGGTGGCATTGGGACGGTCTTGCGGGGCGAACTCTTTCAACGCCGGCACCTGTTTATCCAGACTGTGGGTAAGAATCAGGCTGCCCAGCGCCGGGATCTCCAGGCCGTAGCGGGTCCGCTCCTGTTCCATGTCCGGCCAGCCGAACAGTAGCAGTGGCGTCGGTTCACCCGGTACATTTTCCCAGTGTCCTTCAATCGCCGCAATTTTAGCGGGCTGATGCTTTAGGGTATTGAGACCGTGCATATCACCGACCATCGCCTGAATCGGGGCGACGATAAGCGTCATCCACAGCGACATGGAGAACATGATCCGAATTGCCGGCGTTTGGTTGCCTCGCAGCAGGTGCCACGCCGCTGAAGCGCCGACAAACAGCGCGCTGCTGAGAAACGCCGCGATGGACATGTGGAACAGGCGGTAAGGGAATGATGGGTTAAACACCACCGCGAACCAGTCGACCGGGACCACCTGGCCGTTGACAATCTCATAGCCCTGCGGCGTCTGCATCCAGCTGTTTGAGGCCAGGATCCAGAAGGTGGAGATAATCGTCCCCAGTGCCACCATGCAGGTAGCGAAGAAGTGCAGTCCAGGCCCAACGCGGTTCCAGCCGAACAGCATCACGCCAAGGAAACCGGCTTCGAGGAAGAAGGCGGTGAGCACTTCATAGGTTAACAGCGGGCCGGTAATGCTGCCGGCGAACTGGGAAAAACCGCTCCAGTTGGTGCCAAACTGGTAGGCCATGACCAGCCCGGAAACCACGCCCATGCCGAAGTTGACGGCAAATATTTTAGACCAGAACTGGTACAGCGACCGCCAGACTGGATTGCGGGTTTTCAGCCATAGTCCTTCCAGCACCGCCAGATAGCTGGCAAGACCGATGGTGATGGCGGGGAAGATAATGTGAAATGAAACGGTAAACGCAAACTGTATGCGCGCGAGGTGAAACGCATCAAGACCGAACATGCAGACTCCGTGGAGATAAATGACTCGGTCTTGATTTTAAAGCTCGCCAGCTGCGGGTTGCAGAGACAGTCAGGCGGTATTAATACATAACAGTTCTCTCAACCCGACAGGCTAATTTTGCCCATAAAGACGATAGGGCCGGACGGTCCGGTGAGTTTCGACCCGCCAATCGGCTCAAGGCTGACCGCCAGGGTCGTCTGGTTATCCAGCGCACCGGCCTCAAGCTGGAACTCATTGCGACCGGGCTGGGTGATAAGCCCTAGCGCTTGTGGTGGCTCATGGCCTTTAATCAACCACAGTTGCAGATTCTTTGATTCAGGAAGTGCGACGTTCAGCGCTGAGACCTGAATAAGGCGGGTTGATTTGTCGAGACTGACCACAAACTGCGCGTCGGATTGGGTGCCGTTCAGGATGGCGACGGGCTGCATCACCGGTACCGTTTCTGGTTTTCTCACCGAGGTAAAAATCAGTATCCCTGCCAGGGCGGCGGCAAGCGACCAGCCGAGCCACGTTGCGGGCCGAAGCGGAGTCGGCGGCGCTGTATCGTGCTTTACTTTGCGCGCGATTTTTTGCCAGATTTCGGGCGACGGCACGCTATCCGGGGTGAGGGCATCCATACCGCTGAAGGCTTTTTGCCAGTGCAATACCTGCTGGGCAAAGGCATCGTCGTCATTGAGGCGTTTGTCGAGCTGCTGGCGCGTTTGGCTATCTACCAGCCCAAGTACATATTCTGCGGCCAGGATGGCATCATTTTCTTGCGTATTCATAGGCCAATGCACTCCCGGAGATGGATCAATGCGCGGCGAATCCAACTTTTAACCGTACCTTCGGGTTGGTTCAATGAGAGCGCAATCTCGGTTTGAGACAATCCGCGGTAATAGGCCAGAGCAATACTTTGCCGCTGTTCTGAGGGCAGATGTTCCATACAGTGTTGAAGCCGTTTCGCTTCCTGATGAACGTCATCGGCGGTCAGCGGTAACTGCGATATCTCTTCAGCTTCGTTAATATCGTCAACTGAACAGCAACGATTCTCGTGTTTACGCAGGTAATCAATCGCGCGATTACGGGCAATATGGTTTAACCAGATTTGCGGTTCGCTGCGCTGCGCATCGTAATAGAGTGCCGTTTGCCAGATCTGAATAAAGGTATCGTGAAGGATCTCTTCGGCCCAGTCCCGGCGTCTGACAATGCGCAATATCATTCCGAATAACCTGGGTGAGACCGTTTTATAGAGCAGTTCCAGGGCCTGTTTATCACCACTGGCTATCTGGCTCATCAATCCTGCATGGATATGCGCTGCATTGGTTGTCATTGGTTTCCCTATTAAAGGTGCAGCCACAACGAGAGTGGCTGCACACAGTATAGGCAACAATTCATTTATGGCATCAGCACCGTATCAATGACGTCAATTACACCGTTACTTTGATTAACATCGTAAGTGCTGATGTTGGCAATATTGCCGTGAGCATCTTTTAGCTGAATATTATGCGGGCCATTTGCCATTACCCACAGAGATCCCCCGTTGACGGTTTTAAGCTCAGCTTTACCGCCACCGGCTTTGAGTTTTTTCTCAAGGGCCTTCATATCGTATTTCCCAGCCACCACGTGATAAGTCAGAACTGAGGTGAGTTTCTGTTTATTTTCTGGTTTAAGCAGCGAGTCCACGGTCCTGGCAGGTAATTTTTCGAATGCGGTATTGGTCGGGGCGAAAACGGTAAATGGCCCGGTCCCTTCAAGGGTTGGCACCAATCCAGCAGCTTTTACCGCCGCAACCAGGGTGGTGTGATCTTTAGAATTCACCGCGTTTTGCACAATATTTTTTGACGGATACATCGCTGCTCCGCCAACCATCACGGTGCTATTGTCCATCATGGCTGCTTGAGTTACGCCGCTGAATACCAGTGCAGAAAGAAGAAGAGATGGCAGAAATTGTTTCATTTTCATTTCCTCATTAACGTTTTCGTAGAAGGACTCTGTTGCCCTCATCAAGTAATACGATTGAGGAAAGAAAACGGATGCAAAAAAAATGAAAATAATTCAGCAGGCCATTTCACGCGAGGTATTGGCGGCGTTAATGAAGCCTGGTCGGGTGAGAAAAGAGGGGGAGCGGATGCGCTGACTTATATCAGTTACATAAAAATGCATATTTTTTAACGCTGATATAATATAGACGCTAAGTTAGAGTTACCGGGATTAACCATGAAAAAGTACCAGCGCCTCGCTGAGAAGATGACGGAACAGATAGCCCTTGGGGTGTGGCAGCCGGGCGACAAACTGCCGTCGCTGCGCGAGCAGGTAGTGAATAGCGGGATGAGTTTTATGACCGTGAGCCACGCCTATCAGCTGCTGGAAAGCCAGGGGCGCATCGTGGCGCGTCCGCAGTCCGGTTATTATGTCGCCCCACGTCCGGTTGTCACGCGCCCGGTTGCCGCACCGGCGCAGGTGATGCCGGACAACGCCGTTGATATCAATACCTATATTTTTGAAGTCCTGCAGGCCAGCCGCAACGCCGCGGTACTGCCGTTTGCCTCGGCCTTTCCTGACCCAAAACTGTTTCCACTGCCGCAGCTTAACCGCTCGCTGGCGCAGGTCAGTAAAACCGCGACCGCGATGAGCGTGATTGAAAACCTGCCGCCGGGCAACGATGAACTGCGCCATGCCATCGCCCGTCGCTACGCCTTGCAGGGGATGACCATCTCGCCGGATGAGATTGTGATCACCGCCGGAGCCCTGGAAGCGCTGAATTTAAGCCTGCAGGCAGTCACCGAGCCGGGCGACTGGGTTATCATCGAAAATCCCTGTTTTTACGGCGCGCTACAGGCGCTGGAGCGGTTAAAGCTTAAAGCGCTTTCGGTGGCGACCGATGTGAAAGAAGGCATCGATCTTGATGCGCTGGTACAGGCGCTGCAAACCTATCCGGTGAAAGCCTGCTGGCTGATGACCAATAGCCAGAACCCGCTGGGTTTTACCCTGTCACCGGAGAAGAAAGCCCGGTTGATTGCGATTCTCAGCGAATATAACGTCACCTTGATTGAAGACGATGTGTACAGCGAACTCTACTTTGGCCGGGAAAAGCCATTGCCTGCTAAGGCGTGGGATAAAAACGATATGACGCTGCACTGCAGCTCGTTTTCGAAGTGTCTGGTGCCGGGATTTCGTATCGGCTGGGTGGCGGCGGGGAAACACGCCCGCCGCATTCAGCATCTACAGCTGATGAGTACGCTCTCGACCAGTTCACCGATGCAGCTCGCGCTGGTGGATTATCTGGCGACCAAACGCTACGACGCTCATCTGCGCCGTTTGCGCCGTCAGTTAGCCGAGCGTAAACAGCTCGCCTGGCAGTCGCTGTTACGCTCTCTGCCACCGGAAGTGCATATCCATCATAATGAAAACGGTTATTTTCTGTGGGTGGAATTACCCGCGGGAATGGATGCCGGCCAGCTTAGCGCCAAAGCGCTGGAGCACCATATCAGCATTGCGCCGGGCAAAATGTTCTCCACCACCGATAACTGGGCCTCTTTTTTCCGCTTTAATACGGCCTGGGGTTGGGGGGAAAGAGAAGATAAGGCGGTAGAAACGCTGGGTACGCTTATTCGTCAGTTAATGCGTTAATTGCCAACACCTCATTTATCTCCGTGTAATCACATTAAGCGGGGATGTCTTTATTCCGGTCATAGGAAATTCGCATAGCGACCTGTGACCGGTAACTCCTTGTCTATAATCCAGAATATCTTTTGCCGATATGGCATTTTTGCGGAATGCGCCCTTTGTCACAACCTGTACAAATTTCTTAAGGCCGCACAGGTGGCTGGCATAGCGACGTCTATTTTTAAACAGGGAGATATTTTTAACGGCACGGCTGCCGCTCAATTTCATTGTGACAGGAGTAAAACTTTATGAGCAAGAAATTTGCCCGCAGCAGCCTGTGCGCGCTTGTGATGACTGTGGCAACCGCCAATGCCGCCGAACCACCGACCTCGCTGAATAAAGGGGAAGGACGGTTGGATATTATTGCCTGGCCGGGATATATCGAACGCGGCCAGACCGACAAGCAATATGATTGGGTGACCCAGTTTGAAAAAGAATCTGGCTGCCAGGTGAATGTTAAAACGGCCGCTACCTCGGATGAAATGGTCAGCCTGATGGCGAAAGGCGGTTACGATCTGGTGACGGCTTCCGGTGATGCATCACTGCGCCTGATTATGGGTAAGCGCGTGGTGCCGATTAACACCGCCCTGATTGAAAACTGGAAAACCCTCGACCCAAGACTGGCCAAAGGTGCCTGGTTTAACGTCGATGGCAAAGTCTACGGCACGCCTTATCAGTGGGGGCCGAACCTGCTGATGTACAACACCAAAACCTTCCCAACGCCGCCGGACTCCTGGAACGTGGTGTTCGTTAAGCAAAATCTGCCGGATGGCAAAAGCAACCAGGGACGCGTGCAGGCCTACGATGGCCCGATTTACATTGCCGATGCGGCGCTGTTTGTCAAAGCCACCCAGCCGCAGTTGGGTATTAGCGACCCGTATCAATTGACGGAAGAACAGTATCAGGCGGTGCTTAAAGTCCTGCGCGACCAGCACGGGCTTATTCATCGCTACTGGCATGACACCACCGTGCAGATGAGCGACTTCAAAAATGAAGGTGTGGTGGCCTCCAGCGCCTGGCCGTATCAGGCCAACGGGCTCAAAGGTGAAGGGCAGCCGATTGCCACCGTGTTCCCGAAAGAAGGCGTTACCGGCTGGGCGGACACCACCATGCTGCACGCCGAAGCGAAGCACCCTGTCTGCGCCTATAAGTGGATGAACTGGTCACTGACGCCGAAGGTTCAGGGCGACGTGGCGGCCTGGTTTGGCTCGTTGCCGGTGGTGGCCCAAGGCTGTAAAGCCAGCGCGCTGTTGGGCGATAAGGGCTGTGAAACCAATGGCTATAGCTTCTTTGACAAAATTGCCTTCTGGAAAACGCCAATTGCCGAAGGCGGGAAATATGTTCCGTATAGCCGCTGGACGCAGGACTATATCGCCATTATGGGCGGCCGTTAATTACCCAGGAGTCCATCATGACGTATGCAGTAGAGTTTCATGACGTCTCGCGACTTTATGGTGACGTGCGGGCGGTGGATGGCGTCAGTATCGCCATCCACGATGGTGAGTTTTTCTCTATGCTGGGGCCGTCAGGCTCCGGCAAAACCACCTGCCTGCGGCTGATCGCCGGCTTTGAACAGCTCTCCGGTGGGGCGATTTCTATCTTTGGTCAACTCGCCAGTGAACTGCCGCCGTGGGAGCGTGACGTCAATACCGTGTTTCAGGACTACGCGCTGTTTCCGCACATGTCGGTGCTGGATAACGTTGCTTATGGGCTGATGGTCAAAGGCGTGGCGAAGAAAGAGCGCCAGAACAAAGCCGCGCAGGCGCTGGAAAAAGTGGCGCTGGGCTTTGTTGGCGGGCGTAAGCCGTCGCAGCTTTCCGGCGGCCAGCGTCAGCGGGTGGCGATTGCCCGCGCGCTGGTCAACGAGCCACGCGTGCTGCTGCTCGATGAACCACTGGGGGCGCTGGATCTCAAACTGCGCGAGCAGATGCAGTTAGAGCTGAAGAAACTCCAGCAGGAACTGGGGATCACCTTTATTTTCGTCACCCACGACCAGAGCGAAGCGCTGTCGATGTCTGACCGGGTGGCGGTGTTTAACAACGGACGAATCGAGCAGGTGGACACGCCGCGCGCGCTTTATCTGCGGCCACGCACGCCGTTTGTCGCCAGCTTCGTCGGCACCTCCAACGTCTTTGACCCGGAAACGTCGCAAGCGCTGTGCGGTATGGCGGGAAGCTGGGCGCTGCGCCCGGAGCATATTCGGCTCAATGAGGGCGGAGAAGTTCAGGCCAAAGGGCAGGTGCAGGCGGTGCAGTATCAGGGGGCGGCTACCCGCTATGAGCTACTGCTCGACGGCGGTAGCAAGCTGCTGGTGAGCCAGGCGAACTTTTCAGCGGGACTCAATGCGGATGGCCCATCGGTCGGCAATACCGTGTTGGTATCGTGGGCGCGTGATGCGATGGTTGCGCTGGACGGAGGGAGGTAAATGGAGATGAGCATGACACCGGTTCCTCCCTCGCGCGGCTTGAAACGCTTGTCGAGTCTCTTCTGGCGTCGGCCGACGCTGGGGCTGTTCCTGCTGCTGCTTGGCCCGCTCATGTGGTTTGGCATCGTTTATTTTGGTTCCCTGTTGACGTTGCTGTGGCAGGGGTTCTATACCTTCGATGACTTCACCATGTCGGTGACGCCAACGCTAACGCTGGCAAATCTGTACGCGCTGTTTAACCCGGCCAACTACGACATTATCCTGCGTACGCTGGTGATGGCGCTGGCGGTCACTCTCGCCAGCGCGCTGCTGGCATTCCCGATGGCGTGGTATATGGCGCGCTATACCAGCGGTAAGCAAAAGGCGTTTTTCTACGTGGCGGTGATGCTGCCGATGTGGGCCAGCTACATCGTTAAAGCCTACGCCTGGACGTTGCTGCTGGCGAAAGACGGCGTCGCACAGTGGTTCCTCAATCATATGGGGCTGGGGTCGGTATTGAGCGCCATTCTGTCGGTGCCGGGCGTTGGCGGTAATACGCTTTCGACATCCGGTTTGGGTCGCTTCCTGGTGTTCGTCTATATCTGGCTGCCGTTTATGATCCTGCCGGTGCAGGCCGCGCTGGAGCGTATTCCCGCGTCGTTGTTGCAGGCTTCTGCCGATCTTGGTGCATTACCACGCCAGACCTTCCGCCATGTGGTTATCCCAATGGCTATCCCTGGGATTGCCGCCGGTTCAATTTTCACCTTCTCGCTGACGCTGGGTGATTTTATCGTCCCGCAGCTGGTGGGGCCGCCGGGCTACTTCATCGGCAATATGGTCTATTCCCAGCAGGGGGCTATCGGCAATATGCCGATGGCGGCGGCGTTTACCCTGGTACCGATTGTTCTTATTGCCCTTTATCTGGCGTTCGTGAAGCGCCTGGGAGCGTTTGATGCACTCTGAACGGGCACCGCTATTCCTCAAAATTGCCGCCTGGGGAGGCGTTATCTTCCTGCATTTCCCGCTGGCCATTATCGCGATTTACGCCTTCAACACCGAAGACGCGGCGTTCAGTTTCCCCCCTCAGGGGTTGACGTTGCGCTGGTTTAGCGAGGCGGCAGGGCGCGGGGATATTTTCGATGCTGTGACACTGTCACTTAAAATTGCCACCTTCTCAACGTGCATTGCCTTAATACTTGGCACGCTTGCTGCAGCGGCTCTTTGGCGACGGGACTTTTTTGGCAAAAGCGCAGTGTCGCTGTTGCTGATGTTGCCGATTGCGCTGCCGGGTATTGTCACCGGTCTTGCGCTGCTGACGGCATTTAAAACCGTCAACCTAGAGCCAGGGCTGGTCACGATTATTATTGGCCATGCCACTTTTTGCGTGGTGGTGGTGTTTAACAACGTGATTGCCCGTTTCCGCCGTACTTCGTGGAGCCTCGTTGAGGCATCGATGGATTTGGGCGCTAACGGCTGGCAAACCTTCCGTCACGTGGTGCTGCCAAACCTGAGTTCGGCGCTGCTAGCTGGGGGGATGCTGGCGTTTGCGCTGTCGTTTGATGAAATTATCGTTACCACCTTTACCGCCGGGCACGAGCGCACGCTGCCGCTGTGGTTGCTCAACCAACTGGGGCGGCCTCGGGATGTGCCGGTGACAAACGTCGTGGCGCTGCTGGTGATGTTACTGACGATGATACCGATTTTAGGGGCATGGTGGCTGACTCGCGAAGACGAAGGCGCCGCCGGTGGAAGTACGACGTTTAAATAAAACAGGATCATGCTATGCAACATAAGTTACTGATTAATGGTGAACTGGTGGCAGGTGAAGGCGAAACGCAGCCGGTATATAACCCGGCGACGGGTGAGATCCTGCTGCAAATTGCCGAAGCCTCCGCCGGACAAGTTGATGCGGCGGTGATTGCCGCCGACCGCGCGTTCGAACAATGGGGACAAACCACCCCAAAACAGCGTGCAGAATGCCTGCTCAAGCTGGCCGATGTGATTGAAGAGCACGCTGAAATCTTCGCCAAACTGGAGTCGCTCAACTGCGGTAAACCGCTGCACTGCGTGATAAACGATGAGATCCCGGCGGTCGTTGATGTCTTTCGTTTCTTCGCGGGTGCCGCACGCTGCCTTAACGGGCTGGCGGCAGGAGAATATCTGGAAGGGCACACTTCGATGATTCGCCGCGATCCGGTAGGCGTGGTGGCCTCCATTGCGCCGTGGAACTATCCGCTGATGATGGCGGCGTGGAAGCTAGCACCGGCGCTGGCGGCGGGGAACTGTGTGGTGATTAAGCCGTCAGAAATTACCCCATTGACCGCGTTAACGTTGGGTGAACTGGCCAAAGATATCTTTCCGGCGGGCGTTATTAACGTGCTGTTTGGCCGAGGCAAGACCGTTGGCGATCCGCTGACCGGACATGCCAGCGTGCGGATGGTGTCGTTAACCGGTTCGATTGCCACCGGTGAACATATTATTGCCCATACTGCGCCATCGATTAAACGTACCCATATGGAACTGGGCGGCAAAGCGCCGGTGATTGTGTTTGATGATGCGGATATTGATGCAGTGGTCGAAGGGGTGAGAACCTTTGGTTTTTATAACGCCGGACAGGATTGCACCGCTGCTTGTCGAATCTATGCCCAGAAGGGGATTTACGAGAAGCTGGTCGAAAAATTGGCGGCGGCAGTGGCCAGTATCCGGCCTGGCGCACCAGACGATCCGGCAACCGAGTTAGGGCCGCTCAGCTCACAGGCTCATCTAGCGCGGGTGAGCGAGGCGGTGACGCGGGCAAAAGCATTGCCGCATATCAAAGTCGTGACCGGGGGAGAGAAAGTGGCGGGCAACGGTTACTATTTCCAGCCGACGCTGCTGGCAGGTGCGAAGCAGGAGGATGATATTGTCCAGCGCGAAGTCTTTGGTCCGGTGGTTAGCGTCACCGTATTCGACGATGAAGCGCAGGTGCTGGCATGGGCCAATGATTCGCAGTACGGCCTGGCGTCATCGGTGTGGACGCAGGACGTCGGGCGAGCGCATCGGCTGAGCGCCCGTCTACAGTACGGCTGCACGTGGGTGAATACCCATTTCATGTTGGTGAGCGAAATGCCGCACGGCGGACAGAAGCTGTCGGGTTATGGGAAAGACATGTCGGTGTACGGGCTGGAGGATTACACCGTAGTCCGTCACGTCATGATAAAGCACTAATTACCCCCTTCGCGGTAGGCGCCATGCCTGCCGCGCAGCCCCGCTTTTTTGACATGCGAGAAACAACGTGCGAGGATCCGCGCCGTTGAAAAACTGAGCATAGTCAGAGCGATGAATAAAAGTCTTGTTTGTACCGCGGTCGTGATTGCCGCAGCGATAGGTGTGGGTACCTGGTTTTCGGCAAGCCGCATTGCGGCCTGTGATGGCAATAACCGCGCCACGGCGGCCTGTCTGGGCGAAGCCTGGGACACAGAAAAAGTAAACCTGATTCCGCAGTATGATCCCAACCGTTACGTCAGCGATCCTTCCGCAGACAGTATTTTTGCCGCATCCCAGTTAAAACGCTAAGCGTTGGCTAAATCACAGAATTAACCGCTTCATAGGCATAACATAATTCTACATTCCGTTTTTCATGCAGATAATTCATCTGGAGATGAGTTGCTGTGTGCTGAATATTCTCGAGCGGAAGCGGCGAAAAACTTGATGTACGTCAAAAAACGTAGCATATTGCGCCGCTTTAACTATCAATGATAAGGACTGGATTGGTGACGCTGTACCAACATATGCTCATCTTTTATGCGGTGATGGGCGTTATCTGTGCTTTTATTACCTGGTTTCTCACCAAAGAAAGCGCCACCATCCGCTTAATCGCGGCGCTGCTGATTGGCGCAACCTGGCCGTTTAGTTTCCCTGTTGCGCTGCTACTGTCGCTATTCTGAATGTTACTTGCTCAGATCGCTTAGCAGAATGGCAATGCTTCTTCCGCCTTCGGTCTGCTCAAGGGCAATTTTAACGATAATAGTTAACGGTACCGACAGCAGCATACCGACCGGGCCAAGCAGCCATCCCCAGAAGATCAGCGACAAAAACACCACCAGAGTCGAAAGACCGAGGCCGCGTCCCATGATCCTGGGCTCGAGAATATTGCCAAAAATCAGGTTAATCACCAGATACCCCGCAAGTACGATAAGCGCATCGTAAAAGCCGCTAAACACCAGAACCTGCAGGATAGGAGGGATTGCCGCCAGCACCGAGCCGATGTTCGGAATATAGTTGAGGGCGAAGGCCAGCAATCCCCAAATAAAGGCGAAGCGCACATCCAGCAGCTCCAGCATTCCCCACGCGACAAGGCCCGTTACGACGCTGATTGCCGTTTTAAGCACCAGATAGTGCGACACGCTGTCCAGCGCCCGCTGAATGGCCGCCATTCCTTCAATTGGCCGGGTCATTACCTGCTGAAGTTTAGCCGGTAGCTGCGGGACTTCGAGCAGCATAAATACCACCGTCAGCAGCAGTAAAAAGATAGATGACATGGCGTTAGATAGCTGCGTTAACAGCCGGGAAACCAGCGTCATGGCGGCGTTGGGGTCGATATACTTAATCAGTTCATCGGGGCTAACGCCGATACCAAAGCGTTGCATCCATGGCTGCAGGTTATACAGCGGCACCGCCAGCGAAGAACGATATTGCGGCAGGGTGCGTGCCAGTTCATTGAGCGAGGTACCCAGAGAGGCGAGCAGCAGCACGGCGGCCATGATGATCACTGCAATCAGCAGCGAAATTGCCAGAACCCGAGGCACCCGCCAGCGCACCAGCAGCTGTACCACCGGATTAAGCACCACCGCAATAAATAGTGCTAGTACGAACGGAACAATAATTTCCGCAGCAAAACGGATACCGGTAAGAATGATCACCAGCATGCCCAGCATGATGACAATTTTTAATCCATTAAGGGTGATGATTGGCCTGGACATGTTGGGTTAACTCCAGCTAAAAACTATAACGAATATGATAATTGCGATTTGCCTGATAATAAATGCATTCACATCAAACAACATCAGTAAAGATTTGAAAACATTTTGAGATACTTTGACAATTGTGTTAGAAATTAGCTGTGTTTAACTACTGAGGACAATTTTACTCCGCAATGATGAGAAGCAATACCGCGGATAATTGTAATTTTATGGACAATTTGTTCAGGACGTACCTTTCTACCAAACCTTCTGTATTACCTTCCTATTCTGCCTTCTATGGTGAGCAGCACTGGCGCAACGCGCTTTAGTCTCCTTCTTCGTTTGAGCTAAATTTTAATCATTTTTTTTCAGTTTGCGTTTCTCGCAAGCTGCGACGGATTATATTCTCATGCAGGAGAAGCACCATGTTTTATTGGATTTTATTAGCCCTCGCCATTGTTGCAGAAATTACGGGTACGCTGTCTATGAAATGGGCAAGCGTCAGTGATGGAAACACCGGCTTTATTTTGATGCTCGTGATGATCGCCTTGTCATATATTTTCCTTTCGTTTGCGGTAAAAAAGATCGCCCTCGGTGTGGCCTATGCGCTGTGGGAAGGGATCGGTATTTTGCTTATTACCCTGTTCAGCGTTCTGCTGTTCGACGAAAGCCTGACGGTGATGAAAACGGCAGGTCTGGCGACGCTGGTTGCCGGTATCGTGCTGATTAAATCGGGGACGCGTAAATCCCCGAGCAAGCCGATGAATAACGAGGTGGACCATGCAGCAGTTTGAGTGGGTTCACGGCGCATGGCTGGCAGGTTCCATCGTTCTGGAAATTGTCGCTAATATTTTCCTGAAGTTCTCTGACGGTTTTCGCCGCAAACTGTACGGCATTCTTTCGCTGGTCGCCGTACTGGCCGCGTTTAGTGCGCTGTCGCAGGCGGTAAAAGGTATCGACCTCTCGGTGGCTTACGCTATCTGGGGTGGTTTTGGGGTTGCCGCAACGCTTGCGGCAGGGTGGATCCTCTTCGGTCAACGCCTGAATTATAAGGGCTGGGTCGGCGTCGGTCTGCTTTTGGTCGGAATGGTACTGATTAAACTCGCCTGATGTGATCGCTGCCTGAGAAATCGGGCAGCGAAATCGCCTGTCTGTATTACGCTTGTAACAAAGGGTTAATCGAGCGTATGCGAGGGTGATACATGTTAAATCCGTCACGCTGGCGCAATATAGCCACGGCCAGAACGCTGTTTGTGATGATCTTTTTAGCCGGCATCGGCCTGATTTTTTCTATTATCTCATTGCTGTATCTCTCGCAGCAGTTGATTAGCGCTAAAACCAACGACATTGACGCTCGTCGATCTGCACTTTCCGTTGATGGGGCAATTCAGACATCGATTAACCGCGTGCTGTCGCTGGTTATCGATAACGCCATCTGGGACGATGCCGTTCGTAAAGTTTACCCTCCGACGCTGGATACCACCTGGTTGTACAATACCTGGGGTGCCGGTTACAAAATCAATAATCTTTACGACGGTACTTTCGTGCTTGACGAAAACTATCGCGTGCTATGGGGCGCTTTTCACAGCAAACCTTTTAACGAGCAGGAACTGCGCTTTTTTGGCGATGGGCTACAGGCGCTGATCGACCGGAATAGGGCGTCGCTCAGCGAAGGGAAGAACATGTTTGCCGGTATTACGCGGACCCGCGAAGGGGTTGCATTTATTGGCATAGGGCTTATTCGGCCGATGACGGGGCGGTTGCAGATTTATGACGCGACCCGTCGTTATCTGGTTATCACTCGCCACGTCAATCCGACGCTACTGCGCAATCTCGGCAATACCTTTCAGATTGAAAATCTGACCCTCACCGATGCGCCGCAAAACCAGTACAACATTCCAATCCGCACTGCCGGAGATCGGGTGGTGGGCTGGCTTAACTGGCAGTTGCGTCAGCCGGGTGTTGAAGCGGCAAATGCGGCATCGCCACAAATTCGTGAAATCGTGCTGCTGGCCACCGGGTTGATTCTGCTGTTTATTTTGTTGAGCAGCCTTGGTTTATGGAAGCTGGCCCGCGGTGAACGCCAGGCGCGTGAAATTGCGCTCACCGACTGGCTCAGCCATTTACCCAATCGTCGGGCGCTGATTGAACAGCTTGAGCGCATCAGCCTGCGTGGCGACAAAGATCTGAAAACGGTGGTGTTTATCGATCTTGACGGGTTTAAAGATGTTAACGACATCTACGGCCATGATATCGGCGATATTCTGATTATCCATATCGCCGATATGCTGCAAAAGCTGGTGCCCTCGGGAGGGATGCTGGCGCGTATGGGCGGCGATGAGTTTGCGATGACCGTCGGCGGACAACATTCCGAGGCTCGCGCCACCGAGTTTGCCGTGCGGGTGTTGGATTACCTCAATACGCCCATTCGTATTGGTGAACGGACGTTGCATATCAGCGCCAGTATTGGTATTGCCAGCGGTGCGTTGCAGTCCTGCTCCAGCTCTGAGCTGTTTCGTCAGGCGGATATTGCGATGTATCACTCCAAAATTACCGGTAAGGGGCGCATTACCCACTACGATGCCGAACTGAACAGCGTCCGCGAATACCAGTTGTCGATTGAAAACGATATTCGTCATGGCCTGGAACATGATGAATTTGAGGTGTGGTATCAACCGATTGTCTGCGCGCGTTCTCAGGCGATGGTCGGCGTTGAAGCTCTGGTGCGCTGGCCGCGCCGGGCAAAAGGGGAACTGATGCCCGATGCGTTTATCACCATAGCGGAAACCAGTGGGCTGATTTATTCGTTGGGTCAATTTGTACTGGCTCGCGCCTGTCGGGATCTGCTGGTGCATAACGATTTAAAACTGTCGGTGAATATCTCCCCGGCGCAGTTTCGCGACCCGGAGTTTGAAGAAAAAGTCTCCAGGGTGCTGAAGTCGTCTGGCTTCCCTCCGGCGAGGTTGCAACTGGAAGTGACCGAAACCTATGTGCTGGAAAAACCGGAACGCGCGCGGGCGGCTATTTCGGCGCTAAAAGCGCTGGGCACCGCGGTGGCGCTGGATGATTTTGGCACCGGTTATTCCAGCATTGGTTATCTGCGGCGGTTTAATTTTGACACCATTAAGATCGATAAATCGTTGGCCGGGCTGGTGGATAATGACGATCAGGCGGCGGCGTTGGTGGGCGGAACCATCCGTATTGCCAGCGCGCTGGGGATGACGGTGATTGCCGAAGGAGTGGAAACGGAGAAGCAGATGAAGCTGTTACGTCTGGCGGGGTGCGATCAACTACAGGGCTTTTACTTCAGCGAGCCGATGCCGTTGTCATCGCTGCTGGCGTTGCGACACCAGCAGCGACAAAGTTAGTTTCCGGCGGCCAGTGCTTCCAGCTTGTCGCGAAAACCGGTCACGGAGATGGCGCGGTTATCGGCCCGCCAGCGGTCTTTTGCCGCCGGAGCCGAACTTTGTACCGCAATCACCTGCCAGCCCGCGTCGGTTTTCAACAGCAGCGGCGAGCCGCTATCGCCCGGCAGGGTATCGCACTGGTGCGAAAGGACGGAAGCTTGTGCCCATCCGGTCACCAGACAATTTTGGTGGCTGTACAGCGACTCAAGATGATCGACCGGATAGCCTGACTGCGTGACTTTACGGTCAACGGCCTTCAGGGCGGCGGTCAACTCGGTTTTATCGCCGGTAAACAGCGGAATTGGCGTGATCCCGGACGGCGGATAGCGCAATACTATCAGGCCGAAATCCCACGGCGCGGCGGACGCCGGAACAATCCAGCCGTCACCGTCAGGTTTCAGTCGTTTACCAAGGGACGGGTCGACGCGTCCTTCAATACCATGAATTTCATAGCGCCAGCTGCCTTTTTGCGACACGAAACGCAGGGCGACGGCTTTGTCCTGCTTGCCGCGCGGCGGTTCAAGCAGACAGTGTCCGGCGGTTAGCGCCAGGTTGGGGGTAATTAAGGTGGCGGTGCACAGGTTGCCGCTAGCGGTTTCCAGTTGTCCGATGGCATCCCACGGCGGCTGTGCCGGGTTCGTCACCAGAACGCGATCGTCCTGACCAAAGAACAGGGTTTTAATATCTTTGGCGCTGATGCCGCTATCACCATCATCGGCGTGTGAAAGAAAAGGCGTTACCGACAACGATCCCAGTAAACAACACACAAAGGCTGTACGCATATGACTCTCTGATGGGGCAATTATGATTATAAAAGAAATACCCAATGAGACTACTATAGACGGGAGGAATGAAAAGTGGGAGAAAAATCAGCGAACTACGCTCAGTAAAAGAAAAACTGGGTTGCGATGAGTGCGCAGATGATAAGTAAAGCCAGGATGAGCTCGAAACGATAGCGCCGCAACATGATTGCTCTCCAGGAAAAAATCGGCGCTATATAAGCGCCGATGTATCATCAAGAATATCCTACCGCTTCAATTATGCAGCTGGCTGTGCAGCTGGTTTTGCAGCTTCGTGTTTAACTGCTTTTTTGTGTTTTTTAGCAGCCTGGGCTTTCTGAGCTACAGCAGGTTTAGCTGCCGCTTTTTTGTGTTTCTTAGCAGCCTGAGCTTTCTGCTCTACAGCTGGTTTAGTTGCTGCTTTTTTGTGTTTTTTAGCGGCCTGAGCTTTCTGCTCTACAGCAGGTTTAGCGGCTGCTTTTTTGTGTTTTTTAGCAGCTTGAGCTTTCTGAGCTGCAGCGGCTTTCTTGTGTTTTTGGTGATGAGTGGTTTTCGCTGGAGCCGCGTGGGTAGCGGTCGCAGTGGCAGCCGGAGCCGGAGTTGCAACTGCGTCAGCAGCGAATGCAGCGGAAGACAGACCCATAGCAGCGGCAACAACCAGAGCTAATACTTTTTTCATTCTAATACCCTCGAATTGGTTTTTTCATTCAACCCCACTGCGGGGCCGTTGAAAGAACTATACCTTCGAGCGCTTAGGCTTTCCGTGAGTGATTGGTTTCGGCGTGTAACGTAATGTACGAGATTTGTAGACTCTATGTACGGGGCAATTTTCATTACCCCATAACGAGTTAGCTGCGACAGGCCGACTGGCTGGAACGCTGAGACAGGTAAACGCGCAGGATAAGTACGAAGGCCATCGCCACCACCACCGAAGCAATCAGGTAAATACTCTCCAGCCCGTAATAACCGGCAATCCAGCCCGCCACCGGCCCGGTTATCCCTAATGCCAGATCGAGAAATGCGGAGTAGGTGCCGAGCGCTGTGCCCTGGTTTTGCTCCTCAACCTGCTTAACCGCCTCAACGCCCAATGCCGGGAATACCAGCGAGAAGCCTGAACCGGTAAGAAACGCGCCTACCCCCGCCAGCCATGCGTTGGGTGCCAACCAGATAATTAAGAGCCCCAGGCATTCGACCACAAAACAAATGAGCGACACGCGAATGCCGCCAAAGCGAATAATAGTATTGCCGAGGACAAGGCGAATACAGATAAAACCAATGCTAAACAGCGACAGCGTAAACGCCGCCCCTTGCCAGCCATGAGCGGTGAAGTAGAGGGTGATAAAGGTGGCAATGACGCCAAAGCCGACGGTGCCTAAGCCTAAACCCAGACCGTAGGGCCAGATTTTGCGAGCCACCACATGGAAAGGGGCACGCACGCCAGCGCTCACGCTGACATCATCGCGGGTGCGGGCAAACAACAGGCCGATCAGCGCAATGATGACGATAAGCGCCGCAAAACCGCCGATGCCAAACCAACCGTTGAGCAGCACACCGAGCGGCGCACCGGCGGCCATCGCCACGTAGGTGGCGACCCCGTTCCACGAAATCACGCGTGAGGTGTGAATTGCGCCGACGGTTTTAATGCCCCACAGCGTTGACCCGGTTGACGTGAAGCTTTCGCCGACCCCCAAAAACACGCGCCCGATGAGCAATAGCGCGACCGCCGTTAGCGGACTTGCAATCACGGCTGCCGCAGCGAGGGTAAATAAACCGCTCATCAGGCAGCAAATAATCCCCAGACTGACGACCTTTTTCGGCCCCCAGATATCGGTATAGCGCCCGGCATGAGGGCGGCTGACGAGGGTGGAAATATATTGCAGGCTGATAACCGCCCCGGCCACCAGCGTGCTGTAGCCGAGATCGTAGTGAATAAAACCCGGCAGTACCGCCAGCGGAAGACCGATAGAGAGGTAGCAGATACAGGTGAAAACGACTATCGAGATAATGCGTAGATTGAGCTGAGTATTGCTAGTGTAGGGAGTCATAACGCCAAACGGATAAGTCAAAAGTGGCTTCATTATAGGAATTGCCATCTAGTATGGCGAGATGGCAAGGCATTTTATGTCAATAACATAAGTACTAAAAATAATGGGCGGCAAACCATTAACCGCCCCTAATGATTAGCGCAAGCGTTTATGCAGCAGCAGGCCGGTGAGCAGGGCGCCAACCAACAGCAAAGCGATAAACCCGCCTACGCCGTTCCAGCCATATTGATGCCAGAACACACCGCCAAGAGTCCCGGCAATGCTGGAACCAAGATAATAGCTGAACAGATAAAGCGACGAGGCCTGGCCTCTGGCGCGGCGCGCACGTGGGCCAATCCAACTGCTGGCAACCGAGTGAGCGGCGAAGAAACCGGCGGAGAAAAGCAGCATCCCCGGGAAGATAACCCACAGCGGTGAAAATAGCGTTAACAGCAGACCAAGCAGCATGATGCCGGTAAAGAAGATCATCACCGGCCCGCGGCCATAGCGAGTGGTCATCATCCCGGCTTTCGGTGAACTCCACGTGCCGGTCAGATAAGCGACAGAGAGCAAGCCAACTACCGCCTGATTCAGCGACCATGGCGAGAGCATCAAACGGTAGCCAATGTAGTTAAACAACGTCACAAAGGCGCCCATTAACAGAAAACCTTCAACAAACAGCAGTGGAAGACCGCGATCGCGCCAGTGCAGGCGGAAGTTAATCAGTAGCGATTTAGGTTTCAGCGAGCTGGGGCGAAAATGGCGGGACTCCGGCAATATGCGCCAGAACATAATGGCCGCCCCGAGCGCAAAGGCGCTGATGACCGCCAGCGCCACGCGCCAGCCAAAGAAGTCGGTAAAGACCCCGGTAAGCAAACGGCCGCTCATGCCGCCGATGGAGTTCCCGCTGATGTACAGCCCCATCGAGAAAGCAACAAAACTGGGATGAATCTCCTCGCTGAGGTAAGTCATGCCGACGGCGGCCACCCCGCTAAGCGAGAGACCAATCAGCGCGCGCATAATCAAAATCCCGTGCCAGCTGGTCATCATGGTTGAGAGCAGCGAGCAGCACGACGCCAGCACTAAGGCGGTAACCATCACCTGCTTGCGGCCAATTGCGTCGGACAGCGGGCCGGTGAACAGCAACCCTACCGCCAGCATGGCGGTCGAAATTGACAGCGAAATACTACTTTGCGCCGGAGAGACGCCAAATTCGTGAGAGAGCACCGGCAGAATCGGCTGAACGCAGTACAGCAGGGCAAAGGTTGCCAGCCCGGCGGAAAACAGCGCGAGGGTAACGCGGATAAACGGCGGTGTACCGCGACGGATAAAGGTGTTGGATGGAGAAGGGCTATCATCGCGGACATCAATAACGGGTGTATGGTCTGCGGTCGTTGTGCGGCTCACGGGAAAATCCTTGCTTAAAAACGAGATGTAATAACGACATAGGTCACATAATTAGAGTAGGAAATCGCAAATATTCTGTCTAATATATTAATAATCTCAATTAAGACTTTTAAAGTATGAATATCGAACTGCGTCATCTGCGCTATTTTGTCGCCGTTGCTGAGGAGCTGCATTTTGGTCGCGCCGCTGCGCGCTTAAACATCTCCCAGCCGCCGCTGAGCCAGCAGATTCAGATCCTCGAACAGCAAGTGGGCGCCCGTCTTTTTGCCCGTACTAATCGCAGCGTGAGCCTGACGGAAGCAGGGCGGCAGTTTCTTGCCGACAGTCGTCAGATTTTGCTGCAGGTCAATGAGGCCGCCGCGCGGGCAAGCCGTTTGCACCATGGCGAAACGGGTGAATTGCGCATCGGCTTTACGTCGTCTGCGCCGTTTATTAAGGCTGTTTCCGATACTTTATCGACCTTCCGCCAGCGTTACCCTGATGTACATATCCAGACCCGCGAGACCAATACCCGCGAACAAATCTCGCCGCTGACCGAAGGCGGTCTGGAGCTGGGATTGATGCGTAACACGCAGTTGCCAGACACGCTCGACTGGCAGGTTATTCTGCGCGAACCGCTGCTGGCGATGATCCATCGCGATCATCCGCTGGCCAGTCAGGAATCGGTGAGCCTGGTTGAACTGGGCCAGCAGCCGTTCGTCTTCTTTGATCCGCACGTGGGAACCGGGTTGTACGACGATATTCTTGGCCTGATGCGACGCTATGGGGTGACGCCAACCATTACTCAGGAAGTGGGGGAGGCTATGACGATTATTGGCCTGGTGGCGTCGGGACTGGGCGTCTCGATTTTGCCCGCTTCATTCCGGCGGGTGCAGCTGCAGGAAATGCGCTGGGTTCCGATTGCGCAAGAGGATGCGGTATCGGAAATGTGGCTGGTTTGGTCAAAACATCATGAACTCAGCCAGGCGGCCGAGCGTTTTAAGCAGCATCTGTTAACGGCGGCAAAGGTGAGCGTTTCTACGCCAAAAGTGTGAAAAAATGTGCAGTAAATCACAAGGCTAAGTAAAAATTTGACGCAGGCCATTGAAGTACTTCACCATAGCCCAAAGTTTATTTCGAAGCGCGAAAATAAGGGAGTTTTACGGTGGTAGCGGACAGTCAGCCAGGCCATATCGATCAAATTAAGCAGACCAATGCGGGGGCAGTTTATCGCCTCATTGATCAGCTCGGCCCGGTATCCCGTATCGATCTCTCACGACTCGCGCAGCTGGCCCCGGCCAGTATCACCAAAATTGTCCGTGAACTGCTGGAAGCGCACCTGGTTCAGGAGACGGAAATTCAGGAAGTGGGCAGCCGTGGCCGTCCTGCGGTTGGGTTAATGGTGGAAACCGAAGCCTGGCACTATCTTTCCGTTCGTATTGGGCGGGGTGATATCCATCTTTCACTGCGCGATCTGAGCAGTAAGCTGGTGGTTGAAGAGCAGCTTGAGCTGGCGCTCGAGCATGAAGTGCCTTTTTTAAGCCGCGTCCTTGCCCATATCGACCAGTTTTTCATTCGTCACCAGAATCTGCTGGAGCGTTTAACGGCGATTGCCATTACGCTTCCCGGCATCATTGATACTGAAAACGGCATTATCCACCGCATGCCTTTTTACGAAGTTACCGACGTGCCGCTGGGGGCAACTCTGGAAGCGCATACTGGCGTTCCGGTTTATCTCCAGCATGATATTAGCGCCTGGACGATGGCCGAGGCGCTGTTCGGAGCATCGCGCGGGGCCAGGGATGTCATCCAGGTGGTGATTGACCATAACGTTGGCGCCGGGGTGATAACCGACGGGCGTTTGCTACACGCGGGCAGCAGCAGCCTGGTGGAGATTGGCCATACTCAGGTCGACCCCTATGGAAAGCGCTGCTACTGCGGGAATCATGGCTGCCTGGAAACCATTGCCAGTGTGCAAAGCGTGCTGGAATTGACGCAGGTGCGCATGCAGCAATCGATGAGCTCAATGCTGCATCAAAAGCCGCTGACCGTTGATTGGCTGTGTCAGGCGGCCGTGCAGGGCGACTTGCTTGCCAAAGACATTATCGGCAGTATCGGTACCAACGTTGGGCGCATCCTTGCCATCATGGTGAATCTGTTTAACCCGCAAAAAATTCTTATCGGTTCCCCGTTCAATCAGGCTTCTGACATTCTCTTCCCGGCCATCAGTGACTGTATTCATCAACAGTCCCTCCCGGCATACAGTAAACATATTTCCGTTGAGCAGACGCAGTTCTCTAACCGTGGCACGATGGCTGGCGCTGCACTGGTCAAAGACGCGCTCTATAACGGAACATTGCTGATTAGATTGTTACAGGGTTAACATTTTTTTGCGGTTTTGCAAAAAATTGCGCTAACTCAATCCACCTGACATGTGCATCACGTAAACTTTCACCCGGTTGAATTATTCATTGCCTTGATTTTTACAGGCGTCGCTGTGGGGTTAGTTAGTCATGCTTAATCGTTTCTTTATTACTGGGACTGATACTTCTGTCGGTAAGACGGTGGTTTCTCGTGTGCTATTACAGGCGCTCGCCGCCAGCGGGAAACGGGTAGCGGGATACAAGCCGGTGGCAAAAGGCAGCAAGGAGACCGCCGACGGTCTGCGCAACAAAGATGCGCTGGTGCTGCAAAGCGTCTCATCGCTGGCGCTGCCTTACGAGGCCATTAATCCTATTGCGTTGAGCGAAGAAGAGAGCAGCGTAGCGCACAGTTGCCCTATCAACTACAGCTTGTTGTCCGATGGGCTGGCCAATCTGAGCAAGCAGGTTGATAACGTGGTGGTCGAAGGCACGGGCGGTTGGCGTAGCCTGATGAACGACCTGCGTCCGCTCTCAGAGTGGGTAGTGCAGGAACAACTGCCGGTGCTGTTAGTGGTGGGGATTCAGGAAGGGTGCATCAACCATGCGCTGTTGACCGCGCAGGCCATTGCCAACGATGGTTTGCCGTTGATTGGCTGGGTGGCGAATCGTATCAATCCGGGTCTATCGCACTACGCGGAAATTATCGACGTGCTGAGTAAGAAACTCCCGGCACCGTTGATTGGCGAACTGCCGTATCTGCCGCGTCCGGAACAGCGTGAGCTGAGCCACTACGTTGATTTAACGATGCTCAGCAACATGCTGACGGTAGATAGAATCCTGGCGTAGGGTGCGCGACAGCACGGAAGCAATCACGCAGGCAATCAGCAAACCGGGTAGCAGCGTATACTGCCCGGTCATTTCACAAATCATCAGCGTCGACATAATCGGTGCGGGGGTGGTGGCCGCCAGCAGCGTCGCCATTCCGGTGATCCCCAGCAGAATAGTCGTTGTCTGATCCCCTGGAAATGCAAAACTCCACGTATTGGCGAACAAAATCCCGACGGCCAGCCCGATAAACAGCGTTGGCGTAAAGACCCCTCCCGGTGCACCCGAGCTGCTGCTGGCGAGAATGGCCAACAGTTTGCACAAAAATATTCCAGCAATAACGGTGAAAACCGGCGGTGCGAGCAAGAAGCCTTGCACTACGCTATAGCCGTTACCCCAGACCGCTGGCGTCAACAGCGATAGCAAACCAACCAATAATCCGCCAAGCGCCAGTTGCCAGGGCGGGGACAGTTTGAGCCGCAGAAAACCGCGATGGCTGATGTCCATCAGCCACATCAGCAGTGGCCCGCCGGCGCCGCAGACCAGTCCAGCAGCGAGCATCAGCGCGTAGTGGCTGGCAGTCAGCGTGGGTAATGGTGCAACGCGATACAGCAGCTCTGCGCCACCGTTCATCATTTGCGTCGTTAGTAGGCCGACAACCGCTGCAATCACTACCGGCCCGAGCGAGGCGAGCATCAGCGTACCGAACAGTATCTCGGCAATAAATAGGCTCCCGGCCAGCGGCGCATGATAGGCGCTGGCCATCCCCGCAGCGGCTCCGCAGGCAATCCACAGTTTCCACTCATTTTTTGGCGTAAAACGTTGGGCAAAAAACGAGGCCGCTAGCGCCGCCAGTAGGATCATCGCACCTTCACGGCCAATGGCGCTGCCGCTGGCCACTACTAGTAGCGAGGCGGTAGATTTTACCAGGCTGGAGCCGGTGTCGAACTTTCCTTCATCACTTTCCAGGGCTTCCATGTAATCGGTGGGTGCATGCGGGCGCTGACGCGTGTAGCGCTGCCAGCACCACAATAACGTGCCGGCGGCAAGCCCACCGAGAGCTGGAGTCATCAACCGACGCCACCACACCAGGCCCTCAGCCGCGTTGACCAGACTGCCGCTGTCGTTGCTTAACAACAACCATTCGAGAAAGTACATGGCATGACGGAACAGGGCGACCGCTAGCGCCGCCAGAACGCCGACGACGGTAGCGATTAACAGGCGACGCAGCATCGCCTTGATATCGGGATAGTGATGAAGGCGTTGCATTGAAATTAGCGATACAGCTTTTTATCTGCCACGGGGATAAGCAGATGCGACTGCCAATGCCCCAGCGTCTGCTGTGTGAGTTGCCCCAGCGCCGTATAGAACGGGTCGCCGGCTTTGTCGATAAATTCGCTGATAAAGCGGTTGGCCCACGGCAGCAGATGCCAGGCCAACAGCTGCTCGCAGGCTTCATAGCGATCGTTTTCGACCAGCCAGGCGGCCAGCATCAGCAGCGTGCCGAAGTTGTCTTCCGGCTCATTTTGTTGCACATCAAAGGCAATCTGGTTGTCGCGCATCCACTGGCGCAGCGCCAGCGTGGATTCGCCGAATAATACGTTTTCACGATCTAACCACACGGAACCCCACGGCGGTGAAGGTAATGCCGATGGACCGATGAACAGCCGTTGCCAGGCTTCAGAGCGCGACTCATTGCTTTTTGCCGTGAACCCGGCGGACAACGTTTCGAGGTGGTTGACGGGATAAGGCCACTGTGCGGCCCATTCGCCATCACTAAAAGCGGCAACCAGCGGCTCAGCAAGCGCACTATCCGGCGCAAAGTAAAACAGCGCCCCGAGAACGCGGGCGGAGAAAGCTAAAGCGTCGTGGTGCTGAACGTCATTCATTACTGCATTTCCTTAAATGCGTGCGGGACGTATCCCGCACCGATAAATTACCCGGCAATCGCCATACCGACGGTCATGTGCAGGCCGTAAAACAGCCCACGGCCGATAAATTCCCCTGCCAGTACCAGCAGCAAGCCTATGGCTAAGCCGATAGTGTGCGATGGAACTCGACGCAGTAGTGGACAAAGCCAGCAGCCTAAACCTGCGACCAGCAGTACAAAGCGCCATACCTGCAGGCTGCCCCAGTCGGGCAGCAGCGCGTTGGCTTGCTGTACCGAACTGTGGATAAAGCCGAGCTCGGACGTCTGCATCACCACCACCGCAAGGCTTGCCAGTAAAGCCAGCACGCTGAGCGAGGCAAAGAATTTACCGTTGAACGGCACCTTCGCCAGCTTCAGCAGCAGGGCAGCGAACAGCGGCCCGGTGAGTACCACGGTTAAGAAGAACGACGCCGTGGTGTATCCATTATACCAGGTTGGCACCGTATCTATCTGATAAACACGCGTCATCGCCCAGACAAAGATCAGACCCAGCACCATGCTGATGACTAACCAGATACGTCCGAGCGTGGCTGGCATTTTACCGATAACCGAAAGCAGCCACCAGAACCCGCCTACTGCAAAGAATACCGAGCCACTGGCGATTTCATTACTCAACGCCGATGAACCAATGCGATTCAGTGAGTTGAAGGCGCGTAAAGGGGAGCCGAGGTGCAGTACCGAGGCAAAAAAGGCAATCCCCATGACGACCCACAGGAAGAACATATTAAGGACGATCCGTCGCTCATCGGCCCGTTCATTACGTGCCGCAAGCCAGCCCATTCCGGTGATAATTGTCGCGCCCACGACGCATTGCCCCAGTACCGTAAACAGCACCAGCGGCCATTCATGCCATCCACTTCCCATCTCACACCTCCTTCGGGTTGGCCAGATAGCCGGTTGTGTCACCGCACGGACGTGCGTTGGCGTTAGGTTTAATCACGATACTTGGCTTGGTGAAATGCGCGGATGGCAACGGTGCCACCGCGGCCAGCTGGCCGTGTTTCTGACGTAGCTCGTCAATCGGGCCAAAGTCCAGCGCGCGCAGCGGGCAGGATTCGACGCAGATCGGTTTCTTGCCGTCGGCTACGCGCTCGTGGCAGCCGTCGCATTTGGTCATGTGACCTTTCGCCGCGTTGTATTGCGGTGCGCCGTACGGGCAGGCCATATGGCAGTAGCGACAGCCGATGCAGACGTCTTCGTCCACTACCACAAAGCCGTCATCGCGTTTGTGCATTGCGCCGCTCGGGCAGACCTTAGTACAAGCCGGATCTTCGCAGTGGTTACAGGCAATCGACAGATAGTAGGCAAAGACGTTCTGGTTCCAGACGCCGTTGTCTTCCTGCCAGTCGCCGCCCGCGTATTCGTAGATACGGCGGAAGCTGACGTCCGGGGTTAAGTTCTTGTAATCTTTACAGGCCAGCTCACAGGTTTTACAACCGGTGCAGCGGGCTGAGTCGATGAAAAATCCGTATTGCGTACTCATGGGTTAGTCCTTATACCTTCGCAACCTGAACCAGGTTAGTGTGCTGCGGGTTGCCCTTCGCCAGCGGTGATGGGCGGTGGGTGGTCAGCGTGTTGATACATGAACCGTGGTCAATTCTGTCACCATCCATCTGCGCATCGTGCCACGCGCCTTGGCCCATGGCGGAGACGCCCGGCATAATGCGCGGCGTTACCTTCGCGGCAATACGCACTTCTCCACGACCGTTGAACACGCGGACCATATCGCCGTTCTCAATTCCGCGCTTCTTCGCATCTATCGGATTCAGCCACACTTCCTGACGGCAGGCCGCCTGCAATACATCGACGTTACCGTAGCTGGAGTGGGTGCGTGCTTTATAGTGGAAGCCGAACAGTTGCAGCGGGAATTTATCACGCAGCGGATCGTCCCAACCTTCGAAGGTAGAGGCGTAAACCGGCAGCGGGCTGATGGTTTCATCTTTTTCAAGCTGCCATTTGGCGGCAATATCCGCGAGCCGGGCAGAGTAAATTTCAATTTTGCCCGACGGGGTTTTTAATGGATTGGCCTCGGGATCGTTACGGAAATCTTTATAGGCCACAAAGTGACCGTTCGGATCTTTGCGCTTATAGATGCCCATTTTCTTGAGCTCGTCATAGCTTGGTAGATCCGCATCTTTAGCGCGCATTTTGGCGTAGAGGTACTGAAGCCACTGTTCCTGGGTGCGGCCTTCGGTAAACTTCTGATGAACATCATCCCCCAGACGTTTGGCAACTTCGCTTAAGATCCAGTAAATCGGTTTTCGTTCAAACTTGGCGCTGGTTACTGGCTGGATAAAGATTAAATAGCCCATATTCCCGGCATAGTCGTTCGGGATGATATCTTCCTGCTCGACGGTCATCAGGTCAGGCAACAGAATATCGGCGTATTTCGCCGACGCGGTCATGAAGTTTTCAATCACCACGATCATTTCGCATTTGCTCTCATCCTGCAAAATCTCGTGGGTTTTGTTGATGTCAGAGTGCTGGTTGATGATGGTGTTGCCGGCGTAGTTCCAGAAGAATTTTATCGGCACATCGAGCTTATCTTTGCCGCGCACGCCGTCTCGCGTGGCGGTCATTTCAGCGCCGTGGTCAATGGCATCGGTCCAGGTAAAGCAGGAGATGGCGGTTTTGACCGGGTTAGTCAGCACCGGGAAGCGTTCGATGGTGATGGTATAGGTGGACTCACGGGCACCGCTGTTGCCGCCATTGATGCCAACGTTACCGGTAAGAATAGGCAGCATTGCGATGGCACGAGCGGCCAGTTCACCGTTGGCCTGGCGCTGCCGATTTCTCGTGCCAGCTTGATAATCCTATCGACCGGGATACCCGTGACCTGTGATGCCCACTGCGGCGTTTTTGCTACCCCGTCATCACCCTGGCCCTGAATATAGGCCTTGTAGTGACCGTTAGCCGGTGCGCCTTCTGGCAGCGTGGTTTCATCATAGCCCACGCAGTATTTATCGAGGAACGGTTGGTCGACGAGGTTTTCATCAATCAACACCCAGGCAATACCCGCCACCAGCGCCGCGTCGGTACCGGGGCGAATTGGGATCCACTCATCCTCACGCCCGGCGGCGGTGTCGGTATAGCGCGGATCGATAACGATCATGCGCGCATTTGAGCGTTCGCGAGCCTGTTCAAGGTAATAGGTGATCCCGCCGCCGCTCATACGCGTCTCCGCCGGGTTATTACCAAACATCACCACCAGTTTGCTGTTTTCGATATCGGAGGTGCTGTTGCCGTCGTTGGTGCCGTAGGTATAAGGCATGGCGCAGGCTATCTGTGCGGTGCTGTAGGTGCCGTACTGGTTGAGTGAACCACCGTAGCAGTTCATCAGACGCATCACCGCCGAACCGGAAGGTGAAGAGCGGGTAATATTACCGCCGACGATACCGGAGGAATAGTTGATATAAACCGATTCGTTACCGTAATCTTTCACCACGCGCTGCAGGTTACTGGCAATCGTATCGAGCGCTTCTTGCCAACTGATACGCTCAAACTTGCCTTCGCCGCGTTTGCCGACGCGTTTCATAGGATAGTTCAGGCGGTCAGGATGGTTTATTCGGCGGCGAATAGAACGCCCGCGCAGGCAGGCGCGCACTTGATGATCGCCATAAATGTCATGTCCGGTATTGTCGGTTTCAACCCAATAAACTTCATCGTCCTTTACGTGTAGGCGCAACGCACAGCGGCTGCCGCAGTTGACGGAACAAGCCCCCCAGACCACTTTGTCGTCCGGGCGTCCGGCCTGCTGCACGGCGGCAGCGGTGGCACGTAAAGAGAAGGGCAGCGAAAAACCGCCCGCAGCCAATGCTAAAGAACCGATGGCCGATGATTTAATCAGGCTGCGCCGGCTCAGCCCTCCATGCTTTTCCAGGTTAGACATCATTCACTCCATTATTTTATTAATGATTTCGGACCGAAATTAAAATCCGACTAATAATGGACGAATAATACCTGGGAAGTGGTATACAAGTATTATTCCTGGTCAAAGAGCAATATCACTACCGCGGGTATTTTTTTATAGGGTGTTTGCCTGATTCTGAACTGCTGTGCATAATTGTTTTACAACAATAAAAGACGATTTTTTCGGTTAATGTTTTGCTCTCAATAAAGAACATTGGCTGTCCCCTACAGGAATAAACTCATGCAGGATATTGCTTCGCACGTCATCCCGATGCCCGCGATCGATACGGTCACGGTTCCCTATAAAGGGGTAAATTTCTTACGTCCCGAAATTTTGCTCGATTTCATTAGCGTGACCAATGGCCATGTTGTTGCTATTACGCCGCTGGCGGTCCTCTATTCTAGCGTCGGCGTGTCGCAATCAGCGGAGCTTCGCAAGATCCCGGTGCTGGTCTCCGGGCGGGTGGTTTATCCGATAGGTTCTCAGACGCTGCCTTGCCTGCATGGAAAATTGACCATCAATACCACGTCACAGCAGCTGCGCTTTCAGGGCAATCTCGACGCCTTGTCGGACGACCGTTCGTTAAAGGATGGGGTGTTGATAGGGATTGCGCTGGCATTTACGGTAGCTCAGGAAGCCTAAAACGGCACCGCCTCTGCAGAGGCGGCGTCGCGCTACTGGGCGCTGTCGGTGCGGGAGTAAAGGATTTTAAAGGTGTCGTTGGCGCAGTGTCCAACCACCTGCGCGCCCGGTTGGTCAGCCTGATCGTTTGGAACAATGTCCAGGGTAAAGGCGCTTTCTGCTACGCCGTTGCCGATGATTTTTTGCTGAATGTCGCTCCTGACGCGTTCGCACGAATCCGGGACGGCGGCCAGCGCGGGTAAGGCCCCGGCTAGCAGTAGTGCCAGTAACCAGCGTGAAGATCTCATGATCGACTCCTTTGCAGTTGGCTTGGGAAAAGTATAGCAGTGGTAGTGTAAATTATTGTATTTCCTAATATCATTGAGAAAATCCCGAAACAGGACTGCGGTGTGAAGAAACTTATTTTATTGGCGTCAGCGATGGCGGCACTCAGCGGCTGTGATACCAATGACTCTCCAGCGGCCTTTACTCCGGAAATGGCCAGTTTTTCAAATGAGTTTGATTTCGACCCACTCCGTGGCCCGGTGAAAGATTTCAGCCAGACATTGCTAAATGAAAAGGGCGAAGTGGCAAAACGGGTCAGCGCGCAAATCTCTCGCGAAGGCTGCTTCGATTTGCTGGAGTTTCATAATATTGAAGAAGATAGCGGCGCACTGCTGGTGCTGGATGCCAACTATTATCTCGATGGCGTGACGCATGAGAAGCGGGTGCGTTTACAGGGAAAATGTCAGCTAGCTGAATTCCCTTCGGCGGGAGTGGCCTGGGAAACCGATGACAATGGCTTTGTGGTCAAGGCTCTCAGTAAAGAGCGTGAAGTGGATTACCGCTATGACGGCGAAGGTTACCCTTTGGGTAAAACCTCAACGGCGAAAGATGAGACGCTTTCAGTGGTGTCCACGCCTTCGCAGGATGGCCGCAAGAAGCTCGATTATACCGCCGTCAGCCTGTTGAATAAGCAGCCTATCGCCAATGTCACTCAGAACTGTGAATACGATAGGCACGATAACCCGGTGAGCTGTTCTTTGAAGATTGTCGATGAAAGCGCGAAGCCGCCGGTTATCCAGCACTACACGATTAAGAATACTATTGAGTATTATTGAGCAGAAATGAGAAGGGCGCCGATGGCGCCCTTGTAACACTATGGGTTGATTGAGCGACCGGTTGAGCGATCGAGACAACGCAGAGTGTTCGACTCCCAGTAGGCATTAACGTTCGCGCTCTGCTGGCATTTATCGCGAGCATCAAAAGCGACGTCGGTTTTATCCCACTCTTTTTCCGCACGTTTGTTGACCTTCTGGCGCAGCTGGCGAGTGTCGTTCCACTGCTCTTTGTCCATCGCTGCATTCTGGCGGCTCTGGGCGCTATCGCCTGATTCAATAACCAGCTTGTTGGTTTCAGCAGAGGCAGATGCGGTGTACACGATGGCTCCCAGCGCGAGCATAGCCGTCAGGCACAGGCGTTTGCCAAGTGTAATTTTCATTTGCGTGTTCCTTCGAGATAGTGAATACGATGACTCCTTAAACCAGTTTACTACATCTCTTGCGGCTGGCATACCTGCGAAAAAAACGTGGTCGAATCGCGTGGGTTCTTGCGTATTATGGTGCATTCCATCGATTCTTGATAAAGCATAATGTTAAAGACCTCTCTGCTGTTTTTCGCCACCGCGCTGTGTGAAATCATTGGCTGTTATTTACCCTGGCTATGGTTGAAGCGGGGTGCAACGCCTCTGTTATTGCTTCCCGCCGGGCTAGCGCTCGCTATGTTCGTCTGGTTATTGACCCTGCATCCTGCTGCCAGCGGGCGGGTTTATGCCGCTTATGGCGGTGTCTATATCTTTACCGCGCTGCTATGGCTGCGGGTGGTAGAGGGTGAAAAACTGACCGCCTATGATTGGCTGGGCGCGGCGGTCGCGCTGTGCGGTATGCTGATTATTGTCGCCGGATGGGGACGGAGTTAAATCCATCGACCGTAATACGGTGTGAGTTCAAATTCCTTTGTGCGGTTATTTAATCCTCTTTTTTTGTGATCCTTCACGGGATTTCTCGATCTCTATACTTGTATGGTAGTAGTTCAGGGCGTAAGTTTTGCTCACTAACCGATGAGATGTAAGGATTGAAGATGAAAATTGTGGGTGCTGAGGTTTTTGTAACCTGTCCTGGCCGTAACTTTGTCACGCTGAAAATTACCACCGATAGCGGATTGGTCGGCTACGGCGATGCCACGTTAAACGGCCGCGAACTGCCAGTTGCTTCCTACCTGAAGGATCATCTGTGCCCGCAGCTGGTGGGGCGTGATGCGCACCGCATTGAAGATATCTGGCAGTTTTTCTACAAAGGCGCCTACTGGCGTCGCGGCCCGGTGACGATGTCAGCGATCTCGGCCATTGATATGGCGCTATGGGATATCAAAGCCAAAGCCGCCAATATGCCGCTGTATCAGTTGCTGGGCGGGGCCTCCCGTGAAGGCGTGATGGTTTACTGCCACACCACCGGGCGCACCATTGATGAAGTGCTGGAAGACTACGCGCGCCATCAGGAGATGGGCTTTAAAGCGATTCGCGTTCAATGCGGCGTGCCGGGCATGAAAACCACCTATGGTATGTCTAAAGGTAAAGGCCTGGCATATGAACCGGCGACCAAAGGTCAGTGGCCGGAAGAGCAGCTGTGGTCCACGGAAAAATATCTCGATTTCACGCCAAAACTGTTCGAGGCGGTACGTAACCGCTTTGGTTTCAACGAACATTTGTTGCACGACATGCACCACCGTTTGACGCCGATTGAAGCGGCGCGTTTTGGTAAAAGCATCGAGCAGTATCGTCTGTTCTGGATGGAAGACCCAACGCCTGCTGAGAACCAGGAGTGTTTCCGCCTGATTCGTCAGCATACCGTCACGCCGATTGCGGTGGGTGAGGTATTCAATAGCATCTGGGATTGCAAACAGCTTATTGAAGAGCAGTTGATTGACTATATCCGCACCACCATGACCCATGCGGGTGGCATCACCGGAATGCGCAGAATCGCTGATTTTGCCTCGCTCTACCAGGTTCGTACTGGCTCACACGGTCCATCCGATCTTTCACCTGTCTGCATGGCAGCTGCGCTGCACTTTGACCTATGGGTACCGAACTTCGGCGTTCAGGAATATATGGGCTACTCCGAGCAGATGCTGGAAGTCTTCCCACACTGCTGGACCTTCGATAACGGCTATATGCACCCAGGTGATAAGCCGGGCTTAGGCATCGAGTTTGATGAAAAACTGGCCGCCAAATACCCGTACGACCCTGCTTATTTACCGGTCGCGCGTCTGGAAGACGGCACTTTGTGGAATTGGTAATTCATTCAGTCTTTTAATTTACTTCAACATTGCCAAAGAGAATAAACATGGACTTCATTAACGATCGTTTCATGATCGAGAGTGAAGTCGGTGTTCGGTTATATAAAGATATTGCTGCACAATTACCGATCATCGACTATCACTGTCACCTTGATGCAAAAGAAATATACGAAAATAAACGTCTCGAAAATATCACACAACTGTGGTTAGCCGGCGATCATTATAAATGGCGCGCAATGCGCGCTAATGGTATTGCCGAACGCTATATTACCGGTGATGCAACGGCGGAAGAGAAATTTAAAGCGTGGGCTGAAACGGTGGAAGCCTCATTTGGTAATCCGCTCTATCACTGGACGCATTTAGAATTAAATAAATATTTCTCCTGTAATGAAATGCTAAGCAGTGAAAACTGGCAGGAAATAATGCAGCACTGTAATCAACAGATAGCTGGAGAAGATTTTAAGCCGCGGAGTCTGATTGCGCGTTCTAATGTCGAAGTTATCTGTACAACCGACGCACCGTTGGATTCGCTGGAATATCATCGTCTGTTGCAACAGGATTCAACCTTTAAAACGCGGGTGCTGCCAACGTTCCGTCCAGATGATGTTTTTGAGCCTGATGCAAACGTGTTTGCGCGTTTTGTCGAGAAGCTGGCATCGCTGACTGGCCATGACATTCGCACTTTTGCTGATTTTTCAGCAGCGCTGGCTCAGCGTATTGACTGGTTCCATGAATCGGGATGCCGTATCTCCGATCACGGCCCGGTCAACATTGAATATCAGGCGGCAGATGAGCAACACGTTAACGCGCTGTTCAGCCAGAAACGCGGCGGTAAATCATTAACTGGACTTGAGAGTGCGCAACTGGCGAGTGCGATATTTGTCATGCTGGCGAAAGAGTACAAACAGCGTGGCTGGGCAATGCAGATTCACTTTGGCGCGATACGCAGCAATAACAGCAAAATGCACCAGCAGCTTGGGATTAATACCGGGTTTGATTCGATAGCCGATCAAAGCAACCTGGCAGCCGGTTTGAATCAGTTGCTCGATGCGATGGCGAAGGTGGATGCGTTACCGAAGACCATTCTTTACAACCTCAACGGCAGTTATAACGATATTGTCGCCACCACTATTGCCAATTTCCAGTCAGGCGATGATGGCGTGAAATCGCCGATGCAGTTTGGCTCCGGTTGGTGGTTTAACGATACCCGTCGAGGGATGGAGAATCAGCTTAATAGTTTAGCCGACCAGGGTTTATTAATGCACTTTGTGGGCATGCTCACCGACTCCCGGAGTTTGGTTTCTTACCCTCGCCATGATTATTTCCGTCGAATTCTTTGTAATTTAATAGGTAGTTGGGTTGACCGTGGGGAAATTCCTGAGAATGACAGGGTTTTAACGCGGATGGTTAGAAATATATGTCACGACAATGCGGTTAATTATTTCAGATTCTAACGTCCTTCCTTAAATGAGGGTAGAACATGTCTCGTACAAATAGAAAAATAACAATTCCCGTCAGTATTGGCTATGGCTTAACGGATATCATGGGCGGCGGCGCATTTACCGTTATTGGCGCATGGCTTTTATTCTTTTACACAACCTTTGTTGGCTTATCTCCGGTAGAAGCGGCATCAATTGTCGCTATTGCGCGTATCGTTGATGCGATAGTCAGCCTGTTCATGGGCAGCTTTACCGACCACTTCTATAAAAACGCGCTGGGTAAACGGTTTGGTCGTCGGCGCTTCTTCCTGCTGATAGGTGCGCCGTTGATGCTGGTTTACACGCTGCTGTGGGTGACCGGCATGAGCTTCTGGTTCTACCTTGCGGTGTATCTGGCTTTCGAAGTGATCGCTGCAATGGTACTTATTCCGTGGGAAACCTTGCCATCTGAAATGACCAAGGATTTTAACTCCCGTACCAAACTCTCGACCTGCCGTATGTTCCTGTCGGCATCTGGTACCTTCCTGGCGACCTTTATTCCAGGACTGCTGATAAGCCACTTCGGCGAGCACGATCCGCACGCGTACTTTATTAATGGCGTTGTGTTCTCGGTCATCTTTATGCTGTGCGTCTTTATTTCGTGGAAAGTAACCTGGGAACGTGACTTGACGCCGGAAATGCAGGCTGAGCTGGAAAGTCATCGTCAGCCTACCTCGTTTATGGAAAAAGTGGTTGCTGTGGGGCATTTGTTCAAAGAGTACTACTCCACGCTCAAAGTCCGGGCTTTCAGAAAGCATCTGGCGATTTACCTGTTCTCCTTTACGGCGAAAGATGTCTATAACACGGTCTTTGTTTTCTTCTGCGTATACTGCCTCAACGTCTCGTCTTCTTTGTCGGGGACGCTGCTGTCGATGAGTATCGTGGGACTGCCGGTGACGCTGCTGGCTGGTGTGGCCATCATCAAATACGGTCCATCTCGTTTGTATGTGTTTGCCTATACGCTGATGCTGCTGTGCCTGGGAGGCCTGTTCATGGTTTACCAGTTCCCGACCGATAATAAAGTGACCATCCTGCTGGTGCTGGCGGCGCTGTATCAGGTGGGCCGGTGTGTGCTGGAATTCACGCCGTGGAACGTATTCCCATTCATCCCTGATATTGATGAAATGATCACCCGTCAGCGTCGCGAAGGTTTGTTTGCTGCAGTCATGACCTTCTCACGTAAAACAACGGTGGCTATCGCGACCTTCGCCGTCGGCGTGATGTTGCAAGAGGGCGGTTTTGTGAAGGGCAGTCAGGTTCAGCCTGAAAGCGCAGTTAATACCATCGCCATGATGCTGTTTATCGGTACTGCCGGGCTGCTGGTGATTGCGCTGTGGCAGGCATTAACCTTCCATCTGAATAAGCAGACCCATAAGATTTTTGTCGATGAAGTCGAGCGCCTCAAAGCACATGGTTCTAAACAGGACGTGACGCCGCAGGCCCGGCACGTGGTCGAAGATTTGACCGGTTACTCGTATGACGATTTGTGGAACGAACCGCAGAACGCCGAGAGTCAAACGTCTCGCCCAGCCCGGGCGCACTAACGATAGCGCTGACAGCATAGGTAGGTTTTGCCTATGCTGTCACACAACTTAAAAATCATGTCATACCAATCGCCAATAAGTTAACGCAAATCAAAAACACCTCAAATGAACTCGTTAATCTAGTATGGCAATCAACGTTCTCTACAGTGAGTCAAAAAGATGCAGAATAAGCTATTAACCGCTAAGGCAACTCTCCCGACCTACGACCGCAGCAAGCTGGTGTCCCGTATCGTACACCTGGGCTTTGGTGCGTTCCATCGCGCTCATCAGGCTGTCTATGCCGATATCCTTGCCGCAGAACACGGCAGCGATTGGGGATATACCGAAGTTAACCTGATTGGCGGTGAGCAGCAGATTGCCGACCTGAACCATCAGGGCAATTTATACACCGTGGCAGAAATGTCGGCTGATGCCTGGACTGCGCGCGTTGTGGGTGTGGTCAAAGAGGCACTGCACGCCCAGGTTGATGGCCTGGAAACCGTACTGGCGAAAATGTGCGAGTCCCAGGTGGCTATCGTCTCCCTGACCATTACCGAAAAAGGCTATTGCCACTCTCCGGCTACCGGCCAACTGATGCTCGATCATCCATTCATCGCCGCTGACCTGCAGAACCCGCACCAGCCGAAATCCGCACCGGGCGTAGTGGTTGAAGCGCTGGCGCGTCGTAAAGCGGCTGGGCTGCCAGCATTCAGCGTGATGTCCTGCGATAACATGCCGGAAAATGGCCATGTGATGCGTAACGTAGTATGCGCTTATGCGCGTGCCGTCGACGCTGGACTGGCTGACTGGATTGAATCCCACGTGACGTTCCCGTCCACCATGGTTGACCGTATTGTTCCAGCGGTGACCCCAGAAACACTGGATAAAATCGAACAGCTGACCGGCGTGCGCGATCCTGCGGGCGTGGCCTGTGAGCCGTTCCGCCAGTGGGTGATTGAAGATAACTTTGTGGCCGGACGTCCTGCGTGGGAAAAAGCGGGTGCGGAGCTGGTGAGCGACGTGATTCCGTTTGAAGAGATGAAACTGCGCATGCTGAACGGCAGCCACTCTTTCCTTGCGTATCTGGGCTATCTGGCCGGTTACCAACATATCAACGACTGCATGGGTGATGAAAACTATCGCCGTGCGGCGCATGATTTGATGCTGAAAGAACAGGCTCCAACCCTGAAAGTACAGAACGTCGATTTGGCGCGCTATGCAGACCTGCTGATTGCGCGTTACACCAACCCGGCGCTGCGTCACCGCACCTGGCAGATCGCGATGGACGGTAGTCAGAAATTACCGCAGCGTATGCTCGATTCCGTGCGCTGGCATCTGGCGGATAACAGCCGCTTTATGCTGTTGGCTCTGGGTGTGGCTGGCTGGATGCGCTACGTTGGCGGTGTGGATGAGCAGGGTAACGCGATTGAAGTTTGCGACCCGCTGCTGCCAGTCATTCAGGCAGCGGTTGCGCAAAGCGAAGAGGGCGAGTCCCGCGTGAAAGCGCTGTTGGCTATCGAGGCTATCTTCGGCAAAGACCTGCCGCTGGAAGGGAAGTTTGTCGACCAGGTGATTAATGCTTATCTGTCTCTGCTGAGCAAAGGCGCGAAAGCGACCGTAGCTGCATACATCTAATCAATAAAGCTATGCTGCCAAGCGCCGTCATTTTATGGCGGCGCTTTTCCGCGTTTAAACTCCAGTTTTTTCCTGCGACATCCTGATTTTCCCCACAAATTTTATCTGCTCAATCTTATTTCCAGTCATTCTTTCATCTACGACATTTTTGTGATCTGTATTGCTGTTTCTTTTTTATTATACTTGTATGGTAGTTATATGGAGCAAGATATGTACAACATTAGGTGGTTATTCGTTCAGTGATATCCTAAGGGGCAACAGAGATGAGAAGTGTGGTTATCGAAAAACCAAACCAATTAACGCTTGAGGAACGCCCGATTCCTTTACCAGGAAAGAATGAAGTTCGAGTAAGAATAAAAAGTGCCAGTATTTGTGGCTCTGATATTCACATTTGGCATGGGCATAATCCTTTTGCAAAATATCCGCGAGTGATTGGACATGAATTTTCCGGGGTTATCGATGCCGTCGGAGAAAGTGTGGCTAAGACACGCCTCGGTGAACGGGTTGCGGTGGATCCAGTGGTGAATTGTGGACATTGCTATCCTTGTCTGATTGGCAAACCAAACGTCTGTAAATCGCTCTCGGTGATTGGCGTCCATCGTGATGGTGGTTTCAGCGAATATGCCTGTGTCCCGCAGTACAATGCTAAAGTAATACCGGAGAGCATTCCTGACAGCATTGCCAGCCTTGTTGAGCCTTTCACCATTGGTGCTAATATCTGCGGCAAAATGCAGCCGACTGAGCTTGATGTTGCGCTTATTTATGGCGCAGGACCAATGGGGCTTACTGCCATACAGGTATTACGCCATGTCTATCATGTCAAAAAGATTATTGCTGTCGATCGCATTGATGAGCGATTAGCACTGGCGAGAGAAAATGGTGCTGATGTCATTATCAATAATAAAGACACACCGTTAACTGAAATCCTGAATGATGAGCCCACGTTGATAATTGATGCCGCCTGCCATCCATCGATTTTAAATGAGGCAATCCAGATAGCATCACCTGCGGCGCGGATTGGATTGTTGGGATTCTCAGATACACCAGGCGCTCTCGTGCAAAAAGAGATCACCAGTAAAGAGTTGACTATTTTCACCTCCCGTCTCAACAATAATAAATTCCCAGAAGTGATTGATTGGATTTCACAAGGCAAAGTGTTTCCTGAAAAATTAATTACCCATCGTTTTACGTTGGATAACGTGTTGTCGGCGATGGAGTTATTTGAGCACGACGCCAGAACATGCTGCAAAGTCATATTAGATATTCAGTAATAACGTTTGTGTTTGTAATTTGAAGATGCTGCTCGTTATCGAACGGAGCAGCTGCCATGATTTTATTCTTGATATCGTAATTACCCATTAAACTGGAGATTGATTCATGACGAAAATTTCATTTGATGAAATGAAGAGTACGGTTAAACAAGCTTTCCTGAATGCCGGTCTTCATGAAAAACAGGCAGATATTTGCGCTCAGATTCATACGGAAACCAGCTGTGATGGGATTTTTTCTCATGGACTTAATCGCGTGGCACGCTTTGTCGATTATGTGAATAAAGGTTGGGTTGATATCAACGCCAACCCGGAGCGGGTGAAATCACTGGCATCTTTAGAAATATACGATGGTCAACGTGGTATTGGTATCACCAACGCTTTATTCGCCACGGAACGCGCAATTGAGCTTGCCAAAAAATATGGCGTTGGGATTGTGGGCATGCGTAATACGACGCACTGGATGCGTGGTGGCACTTACGGTTGGAAAGCTGCACAGCAAGGCTATGCGGCAATATGTTGGACTAACACCGAATCCTGTATGCCAGCCTGGGGTGCGAGAAATACCCGCCTTGGCAATAACCCGTTCGTGATGGCCGTTCCTTTGCATGAAGGCGCGATGGTTCTGGATATGGCGATGTCTCAATACGCCTACGGCAAGCTGCAGGTTACCCGTCTTAAAGGAGAGAAGCTGCCGTTTCCTGGTGGCTATGACAAAGAGGGCAAGCTGACTGATGAGCCCGGGCCAATTGAAGAGTCCATGCGTATTCTGCCTACTGGATACTGGAAAGGCTCAGGTATGGCGATCCTGCTTGATGCGATGGCCGCATTTTTAACCGCCGGTTCACCAACGAATGAAATTGATAAAGTGCAACAAGGCAGCTGTACCGGTGCAAGCCAGGTGTTTATGGTCTTTGACCCGGCTCACTTCGGCGGAGCCGAATTTAGTGAAAATATGGCCCAGAGTGTCGCTGAATATGTGAAAACGTCTGAACCTGCCGAAGGCATTAAAGAGGTTTACTATCCCGGCGAAATGGAGATGAAAAATCGTGCCAGCTTTATGAATAGCGGCATTCCAGTTGATGATGGTGTTTGGGCAGAAGTGGTTCAACTCGCTGAGAGTCAGTCATTATGATCAGCGGAAATATTCAACAGCTCTCGCAGGCGGCGAAAGAACTTCCGGCAAAGGTTTATACAGTGCTAGAAAAGATAGCCGGTTTTGATTGGCAGCAACATCATGATGGCCAGCTCGAAATAGACGGTGTGGTCTACAAAACGTTTACCGCAGAAACCGCGGCCGCAGAAAACCGGCGCCCGGAAACGCATAAACAATTTATTGATGTACACTTCGTGATTACGGGCAAGGAGTGGGCAGAGTTTGGAGGGCGAGGTGACAGATTACCTCTGGAGGCCGACCCTCAGCAGGATAATTATTTCTATCAGCGAGAGTCTTTAGTTTTAAACGATATGGTGTTGGGGGCTGGAGACTATGTGATCTTTTTCCCCTGGGATATTCACTCTCCGCTGTGCCATAAAAATGAGACTCTGCATGTGAGAAAATTGGTGGCGAAAGTTCCTCTCGATGCATTGTAATTCATGTGTAGTGGGTCAACGCCTCCTAATCGCAGGAGGCGTTTTATTTACGGTTCTACTTTATTGCAACGTTTCTATGAGTTTCTTGAAGTTAGTTGAAATAACAGACGATTATTTTCGCGTTTATATTCTAATCATGAACAATAAATGCTATATCCCACAGGGAAACTATGGCATGGTTATGACAGGAAAATAATGGACTATCTGGAATAAGGAGCTCGGGCTATGTACAAGAAAATTCTCATGCCTGTAGATATTTTTGAAATGGATTTAAGCGATAAAGCTATTCGTCATGCGGCTTATCTGGCAGGTGATGCCGGTGAAATTACGCTGCTGAATGTACTCCCTAACAGCAATCGCTCAATCTTACGCGGCTTTGCCTCAGATATTAAAAAGTTTGAGGATTATATGCTGGCGGAATCTACCCGCAAAATGGTAAATCTGCAGCGCTTATTTGATATCTCGCCGGAGCGCCTGCACACCGAAGTGCGCTTTGGTAATATTCGTGATGAAATTCTCACTATGAGTAAGAGCGGCGAGTATGACGTTATTGTGATTGGCTCGCGTCAGCGCGCAATGAGCACCCATCTATTGGGATCAAACGCCGAGTCGATACTGCGCTACGCCAATATTCCTACCATGGTTATTCGTTAAAGAAAGGGCCTTCATGAGTGAAGGCCCTTTTTACTATTCTTCGCTAAACCAATCCCGGTTTTCCTGGCGGATAAGCAGGACCGATTCGCTAATTTCTTGCAGATGCAACGTCATCGCTTTATCTACCGCATCGACATCACGCTTTTCCAGTGCCGAGAATATCTCGTGATGTTGCTTCAGCAGCATTTCAGGGGAGGAGATATGATCCAGACTCATATAGCGCACCCGGTCGATGGCCGCTTTAATATTCTCGATGGTATCCCAGGCTAGCTGGCAATCGGCAATATTGGACAGCAGCTGATGGAATTCATCATCAAGCTGAAAAAAGTCATTGAGCTGTTGGCGATCGATGGCAATACGCTGCTGATGCAGATTTTGCTCAAGCTGATAGCTTTGCGCATCATTGATCATCGTTGCGGCCCGGCGCGCCACGGCGCATTCAATCGCCTGACGCACGAAGCAGCCGTTACTCACCTGCGAGAGCGAAATTTTATTAACGTAGCTACCGCGCTGTGGGCGAATCTGGATAAGACCGTTCTCGGCAAGTTTAATAAACGCTTCACGCACGGGTTGACGGGAAACGTCAAATCGCAGAGAAACCTCTTTTTCAGACAGCGGGGTACCTGGCGCAATAAGGCAATGCACAATATCGCGACGTAAAATGCGATAAATCTGTTGGTTGACGGGCTGTGTTGGGTTCAGTTGGGTTTCGGCGGCCATGGAGTCGTTCTTATCAGCTGATTAAGCTGTTATTTTACGCTTTTTTTGCCCTCTAGCCCAGCCCGACCGACGGTCGGGCTGGATTTAATGCTAGCTCTGGCGATGAATACTCAGACCGGCAAATGTTTGACTCACTGGCATCATTTCAACGGTATTGATGTTGACGTGTTTTGGCAGCGTCGCAACCCACCAGACCGCTTCGGTGACATCTTCAGGCGTCAGCGCATTGGCGTTTTCATAGGCTTTACCGGCTTTCTCATCGTCGCCCTTAAAGCGCACATTCGAAAACTCGGTACCGCCCACCAGTCCCGGCTCAACATCGGTCACGCGAACGGCGGTACCGTGCAAATCGGTCCGCAGGTTCAGGCTGAACTGGCGAACAAACGCTTTGGTCGCGCCATAAACGTTGCCACCGGCATAAGGCCAGCTACCGGCAGTAGAGCCGATATTGATGATATGCCCACGATTGCGCTCGACCATACCAGGCAGAACGGCACGGGTCATATACACCAGACCTTTGTTGTTGGTATCAATCATATCTTCCCAATCTTCGATGCTGGCTTTGTGCGCCGGCTCAAGGCCCAGCGCCAGGCCGGCGTTATTGACCAGAATGTCGATGTCACGCCATTCGGCAGGAAGATTAGCAATTGTCTCTTCAATGGCCGCGCGGTTCCGCACGTCCAGCTGTACGGTCAGTACGTTATCACCCAGCTCATCTTTCAGCGTTTTTAAACGTTCGTTGCGACGGCCAGTGGCAATCACTTTATGCCCGTTGGCAATAAAACGGCGCGTGATGCTTTCGCCAAAACCCGCCGTTGCCCCGGTTACCAGTACGATCATCTCTCTGTTCCTTCAACGCGTTAATGTGTCATCACGATAGCACGCTATCTTTATCTGGGGGAAGATACCGCAAGAGCCCGAGAAATCATTGCGGTCTATCAATGGCTTGCTACTCTATGACAAAGTCTTACTCAGGAGCACATGATGTCGGCCACGAATCCATTTTTTGCCAGCAGTACGTTACCTTACCAGGCACCGCCGTTTAACGAAATTAACGACAGCCACTATCGCCCGGCTTTTGACGAAGGCTTAAAGCGTAAGCGCCAGGAAATTCTTGATATTGCGCACCATCCCGCCGCGCCAGATTTTGACAATACGCTGGTGGCGCTGGAAAAAAGCGGAGAGTTACTATCACGCGTTACGTCGGTCTTTTTTGCTATGGCGGCAGCAAACAGCAACGATGAAATTCAACGCCTGGATGAGCAGTTTTCGGCAGAACTTGCCGGATTAGCCAACGATATCTATCTGAACGATGCGCTGTTCCAGCGTATTCAGAGCGTCTGGCAGCAGCGCCATGACTTAGGTCTTGATGCGGAATCGCTGCGCCTGGTTGAGGTTATTTACCAGCGCTTCATTCTGGCGGGCGCCACGCTGGGAGATGAGCAGAAGGCCGAATTAAAAACGCTGAATACCGAAGCCGCAACGTTAAGCAGCCAGTTTCACCAGTGTTTGCTCGGGGCCGCTAAATCGGGCGGATTGATCCTTGATAGTGAATACTACCTTGATGGATTTAGCGATGATGAAATTGCCGCAGCGGCAACGGCGGCCAGCGATCGGGGGCTGACGGATAGCTGGTTGATCCCGTTGGTTAACACCACCCAACAGCCGGCGCTGGCATCACTGCGCCACCGCGAAACGCGTGAAAAACTGTTTAAAGCCGGCTGGCAGCGTAACCAACAGGGGGACGCCAACGACACCCGCGCGCGTCTGCTCCGACTGGTGGCGATTCGCGCGAAACAGGCGGAGCTTCTGGGCTACGCTGATTACGCCAGCTGGAGCATGGCCGATCAGATGGCGAAAACGCCAACCGCCGCATTCCACTTTATGCGTGAAATCACTCCGGCGGCGCGTGCCCGTGCTGAAAGCGAGCTTGCGGATATTCAGGCGCTTATCAATCACGGTGAAAAGGCCTTCAGTGCGCAGGCCTGGGATTGGCTGTTCTATTCAGAACAGGTGCGTCGAGAAAAATATGCGATTGATGAAGCGCAAATCAAACCCTGGTTTGCGTTGGAAAACGTTCTGCTTAAAGGCGTGTTCTGGTCGGCAAGCCAGCTGTTTGGCATTCACTTTGTCGAACGTTTCGATCTGCCTGTATACCACCCGGATGTGCGCGTCTGGGAAATCTTCGACGCCAACGGCGAGGGGATGGCGCTGTTCTACGGTGATTTCTTTGCGCGAGACAGCAAAAGCGGCGGCGCGTGGATGGATAACTTTGTGCCACAGTCCACGCTATTTGGCACCCGTCCGGTAATCTATAACGTATGCAACTATCTCAAGCCTGCGGTGGGGAAAAGCGCGCTGATATCCTGGGATGATGTGGTCACGTTATTCCATGAGTTTGGCCACGCGCTGCACGGTCTGTTCGCTAACCAACGGTATGTGACGTTGTCCGGTACCAGCACGCCGCGTGATTTTGTCGAGTTCCCGTCGCAAATTAACGAACATTGGGCCAGCCATCCAGAGGTGTTCGCCCACTATGCGCGCCACCATGAAACCGGTGAGCCGATGCCTGAATCGCTGCGTGATAGTCTGTTCCGGGCGGCCAACTTCAACAAAGGTTACGATATGACCGAGTTGTTGAGTGCGGCGCTTCTGGATATGAACTGGCATAGCGTAAATACGTCAGCACTACCGCAGAGCGTTGAAGAGTTTGAAGCGCAGGCATTACGTCGCGAGAATATCGATCTCGCCGCCGTTCCACCGCGCTATCGCAGCAGCTACTTCTCGCATATTTTCGGCGGCGGCTATGCGGCGGGTTACTACGCCTATTTGTGGACGCAAATGCTGGCCGACGATGGCTATCAATGGTTTGTGGAACGTGGTGGGTTAAATCGCGAGAACGGGCAACGTTTCCGCGAGGCTATTTTATCTCGCGGCAACAGCAGTGACCTTGAACAACTTTACCGCGACTGGCGTGGGCACGATCCGTTAATTGAACCGATGTTAAAAAACCGCGGATTAAGTGACTAATCTTAACTAGCAAAATCGTCCCGGCCAAGCATAGCGACGCCGGGAAAATAGAAAAAAAACCCGCACACAGGGCTGGCGGGTTAAGTCGGACAAATAAATAGAGCATTCATGCTGTCTTCCCTGGAGTGAAGACAACGGCGCCAGTTTTACGCAACAATAACAATTGCGCAACCTGACATTTTCGGTAGGGTACAGTCGGCAAGTACCCCCGTGTGCGCTGGCTCACGGGCTCTTTACAAATGCCTTAAGTTATTGAAGAAACTCGTCATTCGACTTGCTACTATGGGGGCGTAACTTGTTGAGTTAATGGATTTAATATCGACATTCTGCCCGGAGGTAATAATGAAAAAGTCCCAGCGTAACGCGCGTCGCGAATCTATCTGGTCTAGCCGTCCTGAACTTCAGGACTTACAGGAGTCGCGTTCCGGCAGACTGTGGGCAGGGCGTAAGGCCAACTGTCAGAGTAAAAAAGCGTGGAAGAATTCTGGCTTAATTAATGCGCTCGCCGTTTAACGTTAGTTGAATATTGCGGTGCTACGATTATTGACAGCAACGGTTATCCAATCAAGGAGAGAGGGTAGCTGTAGAAAGAAAATCTATCCATGCAAGCATTTATACCGCCAGTTTTACTGGCGGTTTTTTTTGTCCGTTAATCATTCCACTTTCCGCTCAAATAGGCTGTCAGAAAACCGGAAAACAGAATGAGACCCATCGCAATAACAAAAATTTGCATATTATCCGGCATGATGACCTCCGCTTTAACATCCAACGAACACATCTTCTAGCGTACTAATTTAAACGTAGACTAACGGCGTATTTTGTTAAATTAATTATTTGTTGCAGTAAACTTTTTTCTGTAAGCCAGCGGGCTGATGGCTAAATGTTGCTGAAAACGCAGGCGTAGATTTTTGGCATTGCCAAAACCGGACAACTCGGCGACTTTTTCCATACTCTCACGGCTGGTGGTCAGGCGGTGTTGCGCTAGCTGTAAACGCTCATCAAGCAGCCAGCGGGCAGGGGTTTTACCGGTAGCGTCCTGAAAACGCCGCAGGAAGGTACGTTCACTCATGCCCACTCGTTCAGCAAGTGACCGAACGCTGTGGCTGTCCGCCAGATGTTGATAGAGAAAATCATATAGCATGCCCAGCCGCTGGCTCTCCCGTGAGCGCGCGACGGGCTGTTCAATCTGCTGTTTTTGCGCGCCGTCGCGATGCGGCTGAATTACCAGTCGCCGCGCTACCTTGTTAGCTATTTCAAGCCCATAGTCGAGCCGTACCACGTGCAGGCACAAATCAATTCCCGCAGCGCTGCCCGCGGAGGTGAATACCGTCTCCTCGGCGATGTAGAGCACATCTTCTACCACTTTGATCGCCGGAAAACGCTGCTGTAACTGCTCGGTGTAACGCCAGTGGGTGGTGGCGCGTTTCCCGGCCAACAGCCCGGCTGCGGCCAGGACAAAGACCCCGGAACAGATCGATAACACCCGACAGCCCCGGCGGTGCGCGCGCTGCAGCGCCTGACAAAGCAGCGGCGGGACAGGGCTATCAATACTGCGCCAGCCGGGAACGATGATCGTATCGGCCTGTTCGAGAAGACTGAGATTACCATCGGCCATTACCCGTACGCCGCCGGTGGCGCGGAGTTCGCCTTCATCAACGGCCGCTACCGCAAAGCGATACCAGTTGTCACCCAGTTCCGGTCGCGGCAGGCCGAAGATCTCTACCGCGACGCCAAATTCAAAGGTACACAAACCGTCATAGGCCAGAACCACGACCTGTGGGGCTAACTTTGTCATTTTATGGTCGTTTTCTGTCATCACAGCGGGCAGTCCTCATCCTGGGGGCCTGGATATACTCAAGCGGTTGTTGCCATAGAGGTAACATATAACTGGAGATTAAACGATGAGTTATGTAACTGAATACCCCGCTGCGACAGCGCTTCAGGCGGCCGCCCATTTTCGTCAACGGCTGGCCTTTGAGACAGACTGCGCGGATGTCTATGCATCGCTGCAACAGTCTGAGGTGGATTTCGTGTTGTTACACGTGGTTGGTAGCCCGGAAGCCTTTGCCCATCGTCATATTCCCGGTGCTATTCACCTCAGGCATGCGGAGATTACCGGCGAGAGAATGCAGGCATGGCCAGAGGATACGCTGTTTGTGGTCTATTGCGCCGGGCCGCACTGTAACGGAGCCGATCGCGCCGCGCTGAAGTTGGCAGAGCTGGGACGCCCGGTGAAGTTAATGTTGGGGGGAATTACCGGCTGGCAAGATGAAGGGTTTGCTTTTAATCGCGCAACGTGAATTTTATTCATGGATGATGAATTTTTCTCGTTTGCCAGAGCAGGGAACGGATGACACTATTTGGACATATAGCCATCCAGAAGGCTAAATAATTCAAATAATATATTATCACTCAGAGCAACCAGTTTTGCCTGAGTGAATAAGGAGAACTGCATGCCACACCAACACGCACCCTATCGCGCCGATATCGTCGGCAGTTTCTTACGTCCGCTGGCTATCAAAGAAGCGCGTCTACAGTTTGCCGACGGTGAAATCAATGCACAGCAGCTGCGCGCCGTTGAGGATGCAGAGATTCGCCGCGTGGTTCAGCATCAGTGCGATTGTGGCCTGCATGTGGTCACCGACGGTGAGTTCCGCCGCGCCTGGTGGCATTTCGACTTCTTCGATGGTTTACAGGGCGTTGAGCGCTATGACGCCGACAAAGGCATTCAGTTTAACGGTGTACAAACTCGCGCTCACGGTATTCGCGTTACCGGGAAACTGGGTTTTGGTGAACACCCAATGCTGGAAGATTTCCGCTTCCTGAAAAGCATCAGCGGTGATGCCACGCCAAAAATGACCATTCCGAGCCCAAGCGTGTTGCACTTCCGTGGTGGACGTAAAGACATTGATGCCACGGTCTATCCGGATCTGGCGGATTACTTTAACGATTTGGCCGATACCTGGCGTGATGCGATTCGTGCCTTTTATGATGCGGGCTGCCGCTATCTACAGCTCGATGACACCGTCTGGGCCTACCTGTGTTCTGACGATCAGCGTCGTCAGGTCCGCGAGCGCGGCGATGACCCGGATGAACTGGCGGCAATCTACGCCAACGTACTGAACCGTGCGCTGGAAGGCAAACCGGCCGATTTGATTATCGGTCTGCATGTTTGTCGCGGTAACTTCCGCTCAACGTGGATTTCTGAGGGGGGCTATGAGCCGGTGGCGGAAATTCTGTTTGGCCGCGTGAAGGTGGATGCCTTCTTCCTTGAATATGATAACGACCGCTCCGGGGACTTCGCGCCGCTGCGCTTTGTGCCAAAAGGTGAGCAGAAAGTCGTGCTGGGGTTGATTACCACCAAGAACGGTGAGCTGGAAAATCCGCAAGGGGTCAAAGCTCGCGTTGAGGAAGCCGCGAAATTTGTCGCCCTCGATCAAATCTGTCTCAGCCCGCAATGCGGTTTTGCTTCAACGGAAGAGGGCAATAGCCTATCTGAGCAGCAACAGTGGGATAAGGTTCGACTGGTAACAGGAATTGCCGCCCAGGTTTGGGCATAACTTCATTCGTTTCGCCAACATCACGCCATCCGACGGTCGGGAACGATTATCGGATGGCGGTTTGCTTGATGCCGGTCTAAATGGCGTTCAATTGCGGGCGCCAGGCGCTGGCTTTAATACCACGGAAGATAAGCGCCCATGCGAGGACGATAGCAATCATCATTATCGGGAACAGGGTCAGCGGCGGGAAATGGGTGAGGATTTGCCCGGTCAGCAATGGGTTAAATGCGGCCCCAAGCCAGCCCAACGCCTGAGCGGAGAAGTAGCTGGCTTTCATGCCCGGTGGCGCGATGTTATCAATCAGCATGTATTCACCCGGGGCATAAATTATCTCGCCAAGAGTGAAGACGGCCGCCGCCAGCCCCCAATACACCAGGTTATTACCTGACATCATAAATCCGGCCAACCCCAGCACATAGCAGACGGTGCCAAAGGTCATTAACGGACGAAGGTTATTCGCCGTTAATTTGCGCCCAATGGCGTACTGCAATGTGACGACCACCGCGGCGTTGACCGGCAGAATCACCGCCACCACTTTTTCGGCAAAGGTACTGTCACCGATGGTTAGCACGTACTGGGACAGGCAGGAGGCGAACGAGCCGCCAACGAAGGACGCCAGCAGGCCGGAAAGGGTAAACCACAGCAGCGCCCGGTCATGTAGCAACACGGAAGGCGACCAGGCGACCGGTTTTTCCGTCATCTCACCGGGGATGATTCGCTCAACGTAACGCTGAATAAACAGCAGCGGGAAGGCGGCGCAAATCGCCGCCAGCCAGAACGGCAGATTAATGCTGTGCATCACCAGCAACGTGCCAATTGGCGGGCCAATGGTCCAGCCAATATTCAAAAATGAGTAGTTGAGTGAGAACACCCGCGCCTTGGTGCTGGCGGCCAGCGTATCGGAAAAGTAGGCCTTCAGTACGGTTGAAAAGACCGAATAGGAGCAGTTAATCAGCGCGAAGAAGAACACCACCAAAGGGATGCTATTCACTAACGGAATGGCGACAAAGCCGGCGATGAAAAACATCACGGCGATCAGCATATAGCGCTTTTTATCAAACTTATCGGCCAGGATGCCGAAACCGAGGCTGAATATCACGCCGACCACCAGCGCGATAGACATGGCGTAGCCGATGGTATCGACCTTCATGGCGTACTGCCGCGTGAGGTAGATGGTCATGAACGGAAGTGTGGCACCGCGCCCGATGGTTAACAGCAATGACGATGCCAGCAGCGCAATCGTGGATCGTCTGGTCGTTGGTTTCATTTTCTTGCCCAAAGGTGTTGTGGTATTGGTTTTTGTTATCTCTTTCACAAATATCACGCCATAAAGGGCTTGTATAGCGGTTGACGTGTCGATAAGTGCAATTTCATCCCACTACAAATAATGATCTATTCCTGGGGCGAATTTTTCGTTACTTTGATTGTGTTTACATAAATTTAATAAACGTTGAGGCGAGTATGACGCGGAAAGATGGGCTACTGGCGCTGCTGGTAGTGGTGATATGGGGGCTGAACTTTGTGGTCATCAAAGTGGGGCTGCATGGGATGCCGCCGCTACTGCTGGCCGGTCTGCGCTTTTTGTTCGTCGCCTTCCCGGCGCTGTTCTTTGTGCCGCGTCCTCGCGTCCCGCTCTCGTTGCTGCTGGGCTATGCGCTAACCATAAGTTTCGGTCAGTTTGCCTTCCTGTTTTGCGCCCTTAATTTCGGTATGCCGGCGGGCCTGGCCTCACTGGTTTTGCAAGCGCAGGCTTTCTTCACCATCATTCTCGGCGCATTTGTGTTTGGTGAACGGCTACAGCGTAAACAGCTGGTTGGCATTTCGCTGGCGGTGTTTGGCGTACTGGTGTTGGTCGAAACCAGCATGAGCGGGCAGAACGTCAAACTGCTGGGCTTTATGCTGACGTTGGGCGCGGCGCTGTGTTGGGCATGCGGGAATATCTTCAATAAAAAAATCATGCTGCACCCGTCTAAAACCGGGGTGATGTCGCTGGTGGTGTGGAGCGCGTTAATCCCGATCATTCCTTTTATGCTCGTCTCATGGATTTTTGAAGGTCCGCAGATCATGGCGCAGAGCCTGATTCATATCGACATGACGACAGTACTCTCTCTGGCGTACCTGTCGTTTATGGCAAGCATCGTCGGTTATGGCATCTGGGGTTCGCTGTTAGGGCGTTATGAAACCTGGCGAGTGGCGCCTTTATCGTTACTGGTGCCCGTCGTGGGGCTGGCGAGCGCGGCGCTGCTGTTGGGAGAGACGCTGTCATTGATGCAGCTTGTGGGGGCGCTGCTGATTATGGCGGGGTTGCTTATCAACGTATTTGGTTTTCGTCTACCGGGCCTGCGCCGTGCGGTGAAGGGCTAAAAAAAAGCCCCGCGCTGGCGGGGCTAATAACGTTTAGCGATTGTTATCGTTGTAGTACGGTACGCCCAGCTCGTCCGATTTGTCGCTACCGGCGGCCATGTGATTAAAATCAAATGGTGACTGGTTGCTGGCGGTTGGCATCAGCATGGTTTGATGGGCGTTATTTTGTGCAGGAAGTTGCTCCGCGTGGCCTGGAATTGCGGCCACCGCCAGTAGGGCGAAGGCAACGGAAGCGAACAGTTTCATTATTTCCTCGATACGTCTTATAGCAGGCGATTAACAAACACAGTGATCAATGGGGTGGAGATAGCGAGACTCTCCGTGCATATTGGTGACGCGATACTTGTGCGGTGGCACATCAAAATAGTTTTTAAACGTCCGCGTCAGCGTCTGCTGCGATTCAAAACCGTAACGCTCCGCCAGATAGAGGATCGGCTCGTTACTTTCTTTTAATTTCTGGGCAATTTCCGTCAGCTTACGGGTTCGGATGTATTGACCTAATGAATGACCGGTCTCTTTTTTGAACATCCGCTGCAGGTGCCACTTGGAATAACCAGAACGCTCGGACACTTTCTCAAGTGACAGTGGGGATTCCAGGTTATCTTCGATCCAGCCCAAAATGCTATGAATAGTAATAGCGTCGGTGTTGCGTCTGGACATCGTCTTACCTCTTCTTCTGTTTACGGCAATATTTTTTTAAGTAGAAGCTCAAGTGTTGCCACTTCATTTGCCGTTAAGTTTTTCGTTAATTCCTGGTGCAGGTTTTGCCCAACGAGCTGATGACATTGTTCGCAGATAGCCGCGCCTTCAGGCGTCAGTTGAATCAATACGCCTCGCTTATCGTTTGGATTGGGTAATCGGGCTATCCAGCCCCGACACAACAAACGATCCAGCATGCGGGTCAGTGCACCTAAATCCACCGAAAGGGTCTTTTTCAATTCCACCGGGGTGATACTGCCCTGACAGCGGATTGAGCACAGAACCCTGAACTGCGAGGCGGTAATGTCCTCTGGCGATAAATGCTCGTTGAGTAAGCGATCTTTTTTCTGGTTAACCATGTGAATCAAATGCCCAAGTGGAATCATTTCATTGAAGAGATTGCTTGTGCTGTTCACAATGGTTGCCCTGGCAAGTACTTTAGTTGCGGATGATATTATTTCCCACGCAACCATAAGTCAACTGAATGAATGGTGGCATGCCACGAATTGCTAAAACGGTTCAAATAACGATAAATAGGATATCCTGTACTTAGCTAAGCGAGAGCGAAAGCTGCTGTGCTGAACGGCTAATGGCTGGCGTTGAGTGCATTTATTTCCATAAAACAGACAGGATTTTGGGATATCTATGAAGGAACTCTTTCAGGCAATTGGCCTTGGGCTGGTAGTGCTGCTGCCGCTGGCGAACCCGTTAACCACCGTTGCATTGTTCCTCGGACTTTCAGGGAACATGAATAGCGCGGAGCGTAATCGTCAGTCGATGATGGCGTCGATATACGTGTTTGCGATAATGATGGTGGCCTATTATGCGGGTCAGGTCGTGATGAATACTTTTGGGATATCGATACCCGGGTTACGTATTGCCGGGGGGCTGATTGTTGCCTTTATCGGTTTCCGGATGCTGTTCCCGCAGCAAAAGGCGCACGAGTCGCTGGAAGCGCAAAGTAAATCGGAAGAGTTAAAAGAAGAGCCGACCGCCAATATCGCCTTCGTTCCGCTGGCCATGCCGAGTACGGCGGGGCCGGGGACCATTGCGATGATCATCAGTTCGGCGTCAACGGTAAAGCACGGCGTCAACTTCCCTGAGTGGGTCGTACTGGTGGCTCCGCCTCTTATCTTCGCGCTGGTGGGGTTGATTCTGTGGGGCTGTTTGCGCAGTTCTGGCGCGATTATGCGGTTGGTCGGTAAAGGAGGGATTGAAGCGATTTCCCGACTGATGGGCTTCCTGCTGGTGTGTATGGGCGTGCAGTTTATTATTAACGGCGTGCTGGAAATTATCTCTACCTACCACGCCTGATTTGTTGCGGTGTTGCGTAGCCCTGGTGAGCAACGCAACACCGTGATGCGCTTAGTGCTGGTGTGACTGCTCTTCTAACGATGTCGCAGGCCAGCGGCGGAAAATCACTATCGACCAGATAAACGCTGCCAGCGCCGGTACTGCACCCACGTAGCCAATGACGGACATGGATAAATGGGTGCTTATCTGGCTGCCGAGCAGCGCGCCGGCACCAATCCCGATATTAAAGATCCCCGAGAATAACGACATCGCTACATCGGTCGCATCCGGTGCCAGCGCCAGGACTTTTACCTGCATCCCGAGGCCAATTACCATAATCGCAATCCCCCAGAAGATACTCAGCACCGCAAGATGACTGGCATCCCGTGCGGCGGGCAACAGCAGCAGTAAACAGGCCAGCAGTAGGCCAATCGCACTGCTAACCAGCCCGGAGGCATGTTTGTTGCCCAGCTTACCGAACAGCACGCTGCCGATAATCCCCGCACCGCCCAGCACCAGCAGCAGAATGGTCGCGAAATTACCGCTGAGTCCTGCCACGGTCTGAACAAACGGTTCAATGTAGCTGTAGGCGGTGTAATGCGCGGTGACTACCACCACGGTCAGCAGATAAATACCGATCAGCGCCGGGCGTCGGAACAGCAGCGGCAGGCTTTTCAACGAACCGGAATGCTCGCTTGGCAGGCGCGGAAGCAGTTTAACCAGCGCCAGCAGGGTAATCAGTGCGCCCACGCCGATGGCGAAGAAGGTGGTGCGCCAGCCGAAGTATTGGCCAACGATACGACCAAGCGGTATGCCGAAGACCATCGCCAGCGCGGTGCCGGTAGCCAGCAGACTCAACGCCTGGGCTCGTTTACCTGCCGGGGCCATACGAATGGCCAGTGAGGCGGTTATTGACCAGAACACCGCGTGGGCGAAGGCAATCCCGATACGGCTGGCAACCAGCACGGTAAAGTTCCACGCCAGGAACGACAGCACGTGGCTGGCGATAAATAGAACAAATAGCCCGATCAACAGCTTGCGCCGCTCCATCTGGCTGGTCAGCAGCATGAACGGCAGCGACATCAGTGCGACCACCCATGCGTAAATCGTCAGCATGATACCGACTTCAGCGGTTTGCATACCAAAGCTGTTGGCAATATCGGACAGCAGGCCGACGGGGACAAACTCAGTGGTGTTAAAGATAAAAGCGGCGATAGCCAGCGTGACCACCCGAAGCCACGCGATCCGACGAGAGACCGTGTTCGTTGTCATATAAATGCACCGGGAGCGTTAGATAAATGAGGAGATGGTCGATCTTAAAGCGATTGTTGCAGTGAATACAAACGTTTTGTGAGTTATCTCTCGTTTTTATATGTGTGTGACACTGTCACTAATAATCGTATTAAAGATACTTGTCGATGTTAATTTTTCGTGTCAGTTTGCTGTAAAGCACAGAGAAAAGCGGGGAGTGATATGCACGAAATTGATTTTTATATGGTTGATGCGTTTAGTCGCCACGCCTTTGGCGGTAATGCTGCGGCGGTCTGTATTCTGAACGACTGGCTGCCGGATGAAACAATGCAGCGCATGGCGCTGCAGCATAACCAGTCGGAAACCGCTTTTGTTGTTAAACAGCAAAGTGGTTTTGCGCTGCGCTGGTTTACCTCACGCAACGAAGTGAATCTCTGTGGCCATGCGACGCTAGCCAGTGCGCATGTCATATTTAACCATCTGCATTATCCTGATGAGCGCATTCATTTCGAGACGCTCTCCGGGCGTTTAACCGTTTCGCGCAAAGACGATTGGATGACGCTGGACTTCCCGGCCTGTCCGACTCAAGTGCTCACGCCACCGCCTGAAATGCTTCGGGCACTGGGAATTAACCACTATCTTAGCGCCCACAAGGGACGAGCCTGGGTGATTGAACTGGAAACCCGTCAGCAGGTTGAAGCGCTGAACCCGGATATTACGGCGATGACGCCGGTTGAACATAAAGTGTCGGTCACTGCCGCCGGTGACGGTGAGTATGATTTTGTCAGCCGCTTTTTCTCACCCGGTGAAGCGGTGTGGGAGGATCCGGTAACGGGCTCGGCGCATACCATGCTGATCCCATACTGGGGTGCGAAGTTGGGGAAAACCCAGATGCTGGCGCGGCAGGTCTCGGCACGCGGCGGCGATATTCGCTGTGAATGGTCCGGGGAGCGGGTATTGATGAGCGGAACGGCAAGAACCTATTTACAGGGCAAAGTCCTGCTGGATTAAGCGAATATCGGCTACGTAAAGTTTGCATGAAACGTAGCCGATGTCAGTTGCCATCGGCTACGGCAGTAGCCCAATGTTGGCTTTAATCACTTCAACGGAATGCAGAAACTTCTCCTGTTCATCCGCCGCGAGCTGGAGTTCAATCACCTGCTGCACGCCGTTTTGTGCCAGCACGGCTGGCACGCCAATCGCCACGCCGTCGACTCCATATTCCCCGTCAAGAATGCAGGAGATGGCCAGCGCGCGATGGCTGCCGGTGAAGACATTGCGACAAATTTCGGCGATGGTTCCGGCGATACCGTATTCGGTGCAGCCTTTTCCGGCATAAATCTCAAAGCCCAGCTTACGTACGCTGTCGGCCATGGCCTGACGATCGAGCTCTTTTCCAGTACGGCGCTGATAGACCTGCTCGATAGGCGAACCGTAAACCGAGGAATGCGACCATACCGGGAACTGCGTGTCGCCGTGTTCGCCGAGGATAAAGGCATCGATACTCTGCGCGCCGATATCCAGATCTTGCGCCAGCTTGCGGCGTAGGCGAGTGGTATCGAGCCACACGCCGGTGCCGATAACCTGATTACGCGGCAGGCCGGAGAGCTGCCACACCTGCCAGGTAATGATGTCGCACGGGTTGGTAGCGATAAGGAAGATGCCGTTAAAACCGCCTGCCATCATTTTCGGCACAATGCTGTGAACAATACGGGCGGTGCCGTGCAATTCATCGAGGCGCGTCTGGCCGGGTTTCAATGCGCCGCCGGAGACAGTGATGACCGCAATATCAACATCCGCACAATCGCTGGCGTCGCGACAAGAGATGGACATCATGCCGGGCATATAGGCTGCGGCATCGCTCAGATCCTGGGCGTGCGCTTCTGCGCGGGCTGTATTCAGATCGACCAGGATTAATTCTTCGCAAATATTCTGGTTGAGCAACGCATAGGCTGCAGATGCGCCGACGTTACCGGCGCCGATTATCATGACCTTACGGGCTTTGGTGTTCATGGATTTCCATTCGATGGGCAAATAACAGTGAATAAAGCTACTCGTTAACAAGCGGTTAGCGCAAGAGTCTGCGGCAATTATAAGTTAACGATCTGAGTTGATGAGCGGGCGAATGGTAGAGTGGATAAATAACAAAAAACCGGAGCCGCCTATGTACACTATCGCCGTTACGTCACCCGCTGATGCGGGAATTCACGCCCTCATTGCTGCGCTTGACCATTACCAAATGGCGCTTTATCCGCAGGAGAGTAATCATCTGGTGGATTTGTCGCAGCTGCCGCAGGAGCAACTGGTGCTGTTGGCTATTCGCCACGGTGAGCAGGCGATTGGCTGTGGGGCAATTGTTGTCGGTGAAGATGGCCGTGCGGAAATGAAGCGCGTGTACATTGATGACACGCATCGCGGGCAGCGGCTTGGCGAAAAATTGTTGGCTGAACTCGAGGCCGCAGCGTGGCAACGTGGTTGCCATACGCTGCAATTAGAAACGGGAATCCATCAGCCTGCGGCCATTCGACTGTATCAACGTTGTGGCTATGAAGTGTGTGACGCTTTTGCCCCGTACGCGCCCGATCCGCTCAGCGTCTTTATGACGAAAGCGCTGGCTCATCCAGTAACGCAATAAAGGCCTCCAACTGACGGCTCATCGCCCCGCGTCGCCACACCAGCCAGGTCGTCAACCAGCGCCATTTCTCTGCCAGCGGCCAGGCGGAGACCTGGTGGTGACCGGGCATACTTTCCAACATGCTACGTGGTATCAGCGCCAACCCTGCGCCTGCAATGACGCAGGCCAGCATGCCATGGTAGGACTCCATTTCGTGAATGCGCCCCGGTGTGGCTTTATCCGCATGAAACCAGCTTTCAAAATGACGGCGATAGGAGCAGTTGGCGCGAAACGCGTAGATACTCACCCCGTTCACTTCGCTGGCGCGGGTAACCGGCGGATGGCCGTGGGCGGCAACCAGCATCATCTCTTCCGGGTAGACCGGCATACCATCAAGTCCCGGATGCACCACTGGGCCATCGACAAACGCGGCGCTTAATCGACCTTCTAGCACGCCATCGGTCATGGTGCCGGAAGGGCCGGTCGCCAGATCGAACTGAATTCGCGGATAGCGTTGGTTATAGCGTGCCAGCGTCTGGGGTATACGCACCGCAGCGGTACTCTCCAGCGCACCGAGGGAGAACAAACCCTGCGGTTCATCGCCCGCTACCACCATCCGCGCTTCATCGACCAGCGCCAGGATCTGCTGGCTATAGCGTAGAAAACTGTGCCCGGCGGGAGAAAGACGCAGTCGCTGATTCTCGCGGATAAATAGCTCAACGCCGAGATCGGCCTCAAGCTGGCGAATTCGGGTCGTCAGGTTCGATGGCACGCGGTGCACCTTCTGAGCGGCCTGGGTAATACTGCCGGTCTGGGCGACGGCGTTGAACATCTCCAGCTGGGTTAAGTCCATGGTGTTCTCGTATCGTGAATGGTTTGGTTAATATTATTCAGTTTTCATAAATAGCAGAATAGGCGAGGATGTCATCACTGCGCAATTGACCCGGAGAGAAAAAATGAATTCACCTGCAACCCATGCTCTTTCTATTAACCCTGCTAACGGCGAAACCATCTCTTCGCTGCCGTGGGCAACGACTGCGGAAGTGGACATTGCCATTAGCCTGGCGGATACCGCGTTTCGCCAGTGGCGTAAGACTCCCGTTGCCCAGCGTGCCGATGCGCTGCGTGCCATTGGCCGAACACTGCGCGAACGTGCTGAAGAAATGGCGCAGTGTATTACCCGTGAAATGGGCAAACCGATAAACCAGGCGCGGGGTGAGGTCGCTAAGTCAGCGAATCTCTGTGATTGGTATGCGGAACACGGCCCAGCCATGCTGGCCACCGAAGCGACTCAGGTTGAAAACAACCAGGCCGTTATCGAGTATCGTCCGCTGGGGCCGGTGTTAGCCATTATGCCGTGGAACTTCCCGCTGTGGCAGGTCCTGCGCGGTGCGGTGCCGATTATGCTGGCGGGCAATAGCTATATTCTTAAGCATGCGCCTAACGTGATGGGCTGTGCGGCGCTGATCGGCGATATTATCGCGCAGGCGGGTGTCCCGGCCGGCGTCTTTAACTGGATCAATGCGACCAATGACGGCGTTTCGCAGGTAATCAACGATCCGCGCGTGGCGGCGGTGACGGTGACCGGTAGCGTGCGCGCCGGGAAAGCGATTGGTGCTCAGGCAGGGGCGGCGCTGAAGAAATGCGTGCTTGAACTGGGCGGTTCCGATCCGTTTATCGTCCTCAATGACGCGGACATTGATATGGCGGTGCAGGCGGCGGTTATTGGCCGTTATCAAAATACCGGGCAGGTATGTGCCGCGGCGAAGCGTTTTATCGTAGAAGCCGGGATTGCCGATGTCTTTACGCAGAAATTTGTGGCGGCGGCTAAGGCCCTAAAAATGGGCGACCCACGTGATGACGAGAACTATCTGGGGCCGATGGCGCGTTTTGATCTGCGCGATGAACTGCATGATCAGGTGATGGTCACCGTCAAAGAAGGTGCGACGCTGCTGCTTGGCGGTGAGAAACTCGCGGGGGACGGTAACTATTATCCGGCCACCGTATTGGCTAACGTGTTGTCAACCATGACCGCATTCCGCCAGGAGATGTTTGGCCCGGTGGCGGCTATCTCCGTTGCTCGTAACGCCGATCATGCGCTGGCTTTGGCAAACGACAGTGAATTTGGTCTATCCGCTACCGTCTTTACCGCAGATAGCGCTCAGGCGCAGCGTTTTGCCGATGAACTGGAATGCGGCGGGGTGTTCATCAATGGCTATAGCGCCAGCGATGCGCGAGTAGCGTTTGGTGGGGTGAAAAAGAGCGGCTTTGGTCGTGAACTGTCACATTTCGGCCTGCGTGAGTTTTGTAATGTGCAGACCGTGTGGAAGGATCGCCGCTAAGCCAAACGACGTGGCCACGGCACTCTGCTATACTCCCAGGCCGAAAATGGCCTGTGGGCAAGGAGCGTAAGTGGCTGCGGTTATCAATAATGCCATGCTGACGTCGATTCTTAACGACGTCCGGCCGTTGATTGGGCAAGGCAAAGTGGCGGACTACATTCCGGCACTGGCCTGCGTCAGCGGTAATAAACTGGGGATCGCTATCAGCACCGTCGATGGGCAGCACTTTTGCGCCGGCGATGCGAACGAGCGGTTCTCTATTCAGTCGATATCAAAAGTCCTCAGTCTGGTGGTGGCGATGAACCATTATCAGGCTGAAGAGATCTGGTCACGGGTGGGGAAAGATCCCTCCGGTCAGCCGTTTAACTCCCTTTTGCAGCTTGAAATAGAACAGGGCATTCCGCGTAACCCGTTTATTAACGCCGGGGCGTTGGTGGTCTGCGATATGTTGCAAGGGCGATTAAGTGCGCCGCGTCAGCGTATGCTTGAAATCGTTCGCAAACTTAGCGGCGTGCCGGATATTGGTTACGATCTGCAGGTCGCGCGTTCGGAATTTGAGCATTCGGCCCGTAATGCGGCCATTGCCTGGCTGATGAAATCTTTCGGTAACTTCCATCACGATGTCGCGACCGTGTTGCAAAACTACTTCCATTATTGCGCGCTGAAGATGAGCTGCGTGGAGCTGGCGCAGACCTTTTTGTTCCTGGCAAACCAGGGGCAGGCGGCGCATCTGGATAAACCGGTCGTTTCACCGATGCAGACGAGACAGATTAATGCGCTGATGGCTACCAGTGGCATGTATCAGAACGCCGGGGAATTTGCCTGGCGCGTCGGGCTACCGGCGAAATCTGGTGTCGGCGGTGGGGTGGTGGCGATTGTACCGCACGAAATGGCGATTGCCGTGTGGAGCCCGGAACTGGATGAAACCGGGAACTCGCTGGCGGGTGTGGCGGTACTGGAAAAACTCACGCAGCAAATAGGACGTTCGGTTTACTGATGGATAGGCTAGACATTTTGTTCTCGCGTCTACAGCGCTCGCCTTTTCGCAGCCGTTTTCGGCTTGGCGTGAAGGAGCGGCAGTACTGTCTGGATAAAGGCGCAGAGGTGATTGACCGCCATGCGGCTGATTTTGTTGCCGGGCGTCTGGCTCCGGCATTGCCAAATAATGATGGTAAGCAGACGCCGATGCGCGGTCATCCGGTGTTTATTGCCCAGCATGCGACGGCGACCTGCTGTCGCGGTTGCCTGGAAAAATGGCATCAAATCCCGCAAGGACAGGCACTCAGTGACGGGCAACAGCAATATATTGTTCGCGTTATCCATCACTGGCTGGTCATTCAAATGAACAAAACTGAGAAGTAACATTTTTAAGTTTAATCTGAAAAGCTATCTATTTTGATAGCTTGCTCAGACGAACGTTGCTCAATATGATAGGCCGGGCGACGTATCGGAATAAATTGTGTTATGAATGGTTTTGGCAAACTAATTACGAATAATGGGGTAACAGGCACCCGGTTTGTCAGACGAATGTATCTGATGCGGATCCTGGGCACCTTTCTCTGCTTTCTTCCTATTTTATCTGTGCTTCTTGAACGCCAGCAGCCGCTGTTTTTACAGGTGCTGTTGGGTATCAACGCATTTGTCTGGCCAACGATGGCATACCGGCGCGCACGTCGCTCACCAATGCCCCGGCAGGTCGAGCAACAAAATCTGCTCATTGACGCGGTCGTCGGCGGCTTCTGGATTGCCATGATAGCGTGTAACCCACTGCCGTCGATAACGATCGCCACGATCCTGATGACGGATAGACTCTCGGCGGGCGGTGTGTCGTTGATGCGTAAAGCGGCGGGAATGATGCTGGCAGGATTTGCCGTGAGTTGGGTGCTCACGGGGATGCCGTTTGATGCCTACGTCTCTCAGCGTACCATGCTGGCGACGCTGCCGCTGATTTCGCTCTACGTCCTGGCGCTCAGTTTTCTCACCGACAGTATTGCGGTGAAGCTGCGACTTAAAAGCCAGGAGCTGGAACGCATTGCCATGCTTGACCCGCTATTAGATATCGCTAATCGACGCCTGCTGGAGCAGCGTATCTCCTGGGAGCTTATTCGTCTTAAGCAACAATGCGGGCATTCGTTGCTGATGTTTATTGATCTTGATAATTTTAAAGAAGTTAACGATCGGTTTGGGCATAAAGTCGGCGACGGAATGCTTAAGACCGTGTCGCAGATTTTGCAGATGGCGACCCGTCCATCGGATACGCCTGCCCGATTGGGGGGCGATGAATTTGTGATCCTGCTTCCTAATACGTCACGGGAAGAAGGGCGGGCCATTGCTCAACGTATTATGGATGCCACGGCGGTAGTGACTGAGCGTCCGGATCATCAACAAACATTAACGCTAAGTATTGGTATTGCCGATGCGCTGCCGGAAATGCAGGAAGTGACGGATTGGTTGCAGGCGGCGGATAATGCGCTCTATGAGGCCAAACGGCGCGGTAAAAATCAGATCTTCGTCCACTAAGTCATATGAAAATACAATGACGCAGCTTATTGTGTTATCAAAAGGTTAACGTGATAGTGGTTTTTCTATTTATAGGGGAAGACCATGCACACATCTTTTACGTTACATACTTTTTCAGACGCTGAAATTATTTCCCATCTCGATGCGCTAACGGAAGTGCTGTCTAACTGCGTTAATGGCGGCGCGTCGGTTAGTTTCATGCTGCCTTTCACGGCAGAAACCGCTCAGGCTTTCTGGCGCCGCACGGCGATAAGCGTTGCTCGCGGCGAGCGGGTGCTGCTGGTGGCAAAAAACGCCGAGCAGCGTGTCGTCGGTACGGTCCAACTCATTACCGATCAGCCGGAGAATCAACCCCATCGTGCAGATGTCGCCAAGCTGTTGGTTCATGAATGTGCACGCCGTAGCGGCATTGCCCGAGCGCTAATGCAGCGGCTGGAACAGGTGGCGATTGATGCGCAGAAAACGGTGCTGGTGCTGGATACGGCGACCGGGAGCGGCGCTGAGTATTTCTATCAACAATGCGGCTGGCAGAAAGTCGGGGAAATCCCGCGTTACGCCCTGATGCCGGACGGTGAACTGACGGCTACCTCAATTTTTTACAAATTTTTATAGACTCGCTATTTATTCTCTCACTTTTGATCAAAACACGGTTTCATAAGTGGAAAACCTGATAAGTTATTACACCAATTGAGCAGGCTGTATGACTAATCCAGAAAGGAACCCATTGTGAAAACACTGAACCGCCATGATTTCCCCGGTGCCCAATACCCTGAGCGTATTATCCAGTTTGGCGAAGGAAACTTCCTGCGTGCGTTCGTTGACTGGCAGATCGATCTGCTGAACGAACACACCGACCTGAATTCCGGGGTGGTCATCGTGCGCCCAATCGCCAGCGACTTCCCGCCGTCGCTCAGTACTCAGGATGGCCTATACACGACAATTATTCGTGGCTTGAATGAGAAGGGCGAAGCGGTGAGCGATGCTCGCCTGATCCGTTCCGTAAACCGTGAAATCAGTGCCTACAGTGACTACGATGCGTTCCTGAAGCTCGCGCATAATCCAGATATGCGTTTTGTTTTCTCCAACACCACCGAAGCCGGTATCAGCTATCACGCGGGCGACAAGTTTGATGATGCGCCAGCGGTAAGTTACCCGGCAAAACTGACTCGCCTGCTGTTCGAACGTTTTAGCCACTTCAATGGGGCGGCGGATAAAGGCTGGGTTATCATTCCTTGTGAGTTGATTGATTATAACGGTGAAGCGCTGCACGAACTGGTTGTACGCTACGCGCAAGAGTGGGCGCTGCCGGCAGAATTCATGACTTGGCTGAATGAATCTAACGCCTTCTGCTCTACGCTGGTGGACCGTATCGTCACCGGTTATCCGCGCGATGAAGCGGCTAACCTGGAAGCGGAGCTGGGTTATAAAGATGGCTTCCTCGATACCGCCGAGCACTTCTATCTGTTCGTGATTCAGGGACCAAAATCTCTGGCCAGCGAACTGCGTCTCGATAAACTGGCGCTGAATGTGCTGATTGTTGACGACATCAAGCCGTATAAAGAACGTAAAGTCGCGATTCTGAACGGAGCACATACCGCGCTGGTACCGGTCGCGTTCCAGTCCGGTATTGATACCGTGGGCGAGGCCATGAACGATGCTGAAATCTGTGCCTTCGTTGAGAAAGCGATCTACCAGGAAATCATTCCAGTGTTAGATCTGCCAAAAGATGAGCTGGAGTCCTTCGCCAGTGCGGTAACGGGGCGCTTCCGTAACCCGTACATTAAGCACCAGCTGCTGTCGATTTCGCTGAACGGGATGACTAAATTCCGTACCCGTATTCTCCCGCAGCTGCTGGCAGGGCAGAAGGCAAGCGGCAAACTGCCAGCTCGTCTGACGTTTGCGCTGGCGGCGCTGATCGCTTTCTATCGCGGTGAACGTAACGGTGAGACTTATCCGGTACAGGATGATGCGCACTGGATTGAGAGCTATCAAAAACTGTGGGCGCAGCATCGTGATCAGCAGATCGGCACCGCGGAGCTGGTGAAAGCGGTACTGTCAGTCAGCGATCACTGGGAGCAAGATCTTACACAAGTTTCAGGATTGGTCGAACAGGTTTCTGCCGATCTTGACGCTATCCTGACCCAAGGGATGCGTAAAGCCGTTCAGCCGCTGTGCTAATCATGCGGTAACGCGACTTAACCCGGCTCTGGCCGGGTTTTTTGTTGGTTTATCGCTCAATGCAGGCCCGTTTAATATCCATAACGTGCGATACATTAGTTACAACATACATTGTGTGTTTGATGTTATCCCTATGAAGCACCGTGCAAAAACATAAAGTCTGGCATCAAAAGAGGGCGGTCAGAATACCATCTCTACCGGTTGCTCGCTTGAATACATGACGAAGATCACGTTTAATATACAAATTGTTAACCAGATTGAAAAAAACATGATCGTCCGTCCTCACCAGCACTGGCTGGCCCGTATTTTCGTTTGGCACGGTTCCGTGCTGCCAAAAATCTTCTCGCGTTTGCTACTCAATTTCCTGTTGTCCATCGTTGTCATCCTGATTCTGCCCTGGTATTCATCATTGGGATTCAAGCTGACCGTCGCGCCATTCAGTATTCTTGGCGTGGCGATTGCCATTTTCCTCGGTTTTCGTAACAACGCCTGCTATGCGCGCTACGTTGAGGCGAGACAGCTATGGGGACAGTTGATGATTGCCTCGCGCTCACTACTGCGAGAAGTGAAAAACACGCTGCATAATGACCCCCAGCTTGCGGAGTTTGTCGGGTTACAAATCGCCTTTGCCCATTGCTTGCGCCTGACTCTTCGCCGCCAGCCGACCCGAGCGGTGCTGGCTCAGTATCTCAGTGAAGAACATTTGGCACAGGTGATGGCCGCGCAGTCGCCGGCGAATCGTCTTTTGCTGATTATGGGAGATTGGCTGGCGCAGCGACGTCGGGAAGGGGAACTGTCGGATATTTTGTACCACAGCTTAAATATCCGCCTGAATGATATGTCGATTGTGCTCGCGGGCTGTGAGCGTATTGCCAATACGCCGGTACCGTTCGCCTATTCGTTGATTCTGCACCGTACCGTGTATCTGTTCTGCATCATGCTGCCATTTGCCCTGGTGGTGGATCTGCACTACATGACGCCCTTTATCTCAGTGCTGATTTCGTACACCTTTATCTCGTTAGATACGCTGGCGGAAGAGCTTGAAGAACCCTTCGGTATGGAAAATAATGATTTGCCGCTGGATGCTATCTGTAACGCCATCGAGATCGATTTGCTGCAAATGAATGATACGCCGCAGATACCCCCCCGGATTACCGTCGACAAGTACTATCAATTAACCTAAGAAGGTGATGACGTGAGCGTGATTTTTCGTTCTATCCAGGTTGAGGATAAGGCGCAGTGGTTAGCGCTATGGCAAGGATACACGGCCTTTTATGAGAGCCAGATTCCGGATAATGTCACGGAATATACCTGGAAAAGAATCCACGATCCGGCTTCATCCATGTTTTGTCGGGTGGCGGTTGTTGATGGCTTGGTGGCGGGCTTTGCGCTGTGCGTGCTGCATGAAGGAACCTGGGTGACGGCGCCTATCTGCTATCTGGAAGACTTGTATGTCGACCCGGCGTTTCGCGGCAAGGGCGTTGCTCGCCAGTTAATACAATTCGTGCTAACTGAAGCGAAAGAGCAGGGATGGTCGCGTTTCTACTGGCATACTCGTATTCATAACCCTGCTCGTAAGCTTTATGATGAGTTTGTCGCTGCCGATGATTTCGTTCGCTACAGTGTGACGCTCTAATCGCGATGTGTGGAATAAATCATTAAGGTTTTCCGTGTTTAATGGTTGTACCGACATAGGGAGAATCAAAATGGATAAGAGAATCGAGACGGCTGTAAACGTTATTGTGTTTATTTCGCTGTTTGCAACCGCCTGGGATTTATCGCTGGTACAAGCGTTCAGCTGGTAAGCGAGACCAACACATCTTATCGGGCGCTGGCACCTGCTGCGCCCTTGACCAATAGGCCAACTCCCCAGTAATCAACGGCTTTTCGGCCTATTACCCACAAGGTTGTGCACCGTTTCTGTGGATAACATTTTTATCCATTTCTCGCAGCCATACTTCCCTGGAACGTTCTTCGCCACTCCAGTGGGCTCACGCCCAGTTTTTCGCGGAAAATTTGCCGAAAAGTGACCGATGACTGAAAACCTGACTTCTCGGCTACTCGTTCAATGGAGAGTGTGCTGGTTTCGAGCAACACCTGGCTGCGGCGTAAACGCTCGGTCGTTATCCATTCACCTATCGACATCCCGGTCGCTTTTTGGAAATGGCGAGTTAGCGTGCGACGGCTCATGGCGGCCTGTTGGGCGAGTGAATCGATATTATGCGGCAGCTCCAGATTGGCTTGTAAATACTCGAGCAACTGATTGATACGATTATCGCCGGTATGGTGCGGCACCACCTGTTCAATGTACTGCGCCTGGCCGCCTTCGCGATACGGCGGTGTGACCATCCTGCGCGCTATTTGATTGGCGACGCTGGCACCAAATCGCTGGCGAATCACATACAGACAGCAGTCCAGCGCGGCGGCAGTACCGGCTGAGGTAATGAGCCCGTCATCATCGGTATAGAGTACATTGACATCGAGAGTGATTTGCGGGAAAAGGCGCTGGAAGGATTTTTCGTACTCCCAGTGGGTGGCGGCGCGCCGGTTGTCGAGTATGCCAGTATAGGCGAGCGCAAAAGTCCCCAGGCACAGTCCAACCAGCGTAGCGCCATTTTCGCGAGCCTTAAGCAACGCATCGAGTAGCGCCGGAGAGGGTTTTTCATCCACGTGCCGCCAGAAAGGGACAATCACGATTTCACACTGTGCCAGCGTGGTGAAATCGTGGGTGGCCTGTACCGCCGTTCCTTCCTGTGACCACACCAGGCCCGGTTCCTCGGCGCAAATATAGCGCGTAAAACGCGGCTGCCCTCCGGCGTTTGCGCCAAACAGAATCAGCGGTACCGAAAAGTGAAAGGTGCTGAAACCTTCGCTAGCAACGATCGCAACCGTGGTAGGCATACCGCTATTCTCCGTTAAAACGTGACGCTGTCACCGTCATCTGGTGCGCTAACAAATGACTGTATTTCATTATCTTGTGCATATTGCAGCAGTGCCTGGCGGGTGACTAAGCAGTGGTTAACCGCCTCCATATGGGTGGCCACAATTTGCGCCTGCGGCACAATATTGTGCGCTTTCAGCACATCCTCTTTGCCAAAGATTATCGGCCCAAACCCGAGCAGGTGCGCCCATCCGGTATTCATAATCACCACGCCGGGCTGGTAATGGCGCATATTATCAGCCACGCCATCAATCCAGATAGAGTCGCCGACGAGGTACAGCGTTTTTTCTGCGGGATGCTGAAATATCACTCCGCACGCGTCACCGAGCCGTTCGGCTAATTCGGCTATGGCGTAGGCATCATCTGAACCGTGCTGGCCGTCGGTTTTTATCAGCGTAATGTCTTCGAAATGGCTGTTGGCTGAAAGCTGACGCAACTGCGTAAATCCCTGGGCCCGTAAAATAGCTTCATCGCTATCATTTTGTACATAAATCAACATCGATTTCGGGATAAGTGCGGCCGCCGCTTCGTCCCAGTGATCCGGGTGAGTGTGGGTCACAATGATGGCGTCAATATCCAGCAAGGTGTCGATACTTACCGGCAGATCGACCATCGGGTTGCGAATTTGCGAACGTGCACTGCCGCTAAAACCAGGGGAAGCCCCTTTTTTCGCCAGCATTGGGTCGATAAGGAAGCGTTTACCGGCGTAGGTGATTAACTGAGTCGCGTTACGAATTTGGGTGATTTTCATGGCGGGGATCCTGTGTATCCGTTATCTGATAACAACAGTATGCGGGAAAGGCGTTTTTTCGCCGCTGGCCAAAAGACAACTTTCGATGTTATTGGGCCAATTTGTATTTCACGCGGCTGAAATGATGCCATTAAGGCATAGTTATCATGAAAAATGAGTATCAACAATGGCAGTGAAAGCCATAGACAGTGGCGTTAATTTGTATTTATCATACAAATTAAATAAGCCATAGCGCGTTCGCGTGTTACTCATTCACTTGTGGGTCTTTAATTATGTCTGCAGAAGTTAACGCTCTGATAATGCTGGCACAGCTCAATGAATCTAAAGGTTTTTTTCGCCGCGCATTGTGTATCTGGCAGGAAATTTCTACCAGCGTTCTCGCCAATAGAGAACAATGTCGAATGGCGTGGGATAAAATCAATGTTTGCCACCTTCAGCTACAAATGAAATCAACGCGAGAAGTGGTGTCCAATGATTCCAGAAAACAGGATGTTGAGCGCGACAAAATAAAAATCCAGCAGCTTCTTATGCAGGGGTATAGCATTAAGGAGATTCAACTGATGACGGGCAGATCGAGCGCATTCATTTATAAATATAATCCGCAAGGTAAGGCTGTTCATTAATAGCTCGATGGCGGGACACCGAATGCCTGGCGAAATGCGTAGCTAAAAGCAGCGGTGCTGGAATAACCGACCTCGAGCGCAACGGCGGTAACGTTCTTATTCTTTTTCAGAATCATCACAGATTCGAGAATACGCATTTTCTGTTTCCAGGCGCTAAAAGGCATTCCGGTTTCTTTTTTGAAGTGACGGGAAAAAGTACGGGCTGACATCCCTAGATGGCTGGCCCAGTCTTCCATTGCATGTTCCAGACCAGGCGATTCCTGGATGGTTCGGCAAACCTTCATCAACGCTGCGTTTTGCGGCCATGGCAGCATCAGTTCCACTTCCGGCAGTTGCAAAATCACATCCAGCAATACGCTGACCAATTTTCCCTCTTTACCCGTGATATCGAAGCGATCTGGCGTGTTGGTGGTAGCATAATGGATAAATTCGCGCACAAAATCGCTGATTGCCACCACTTTACATTCATCAATAGGCGCCGGTAAAAAGTCGGGCTCAATATCCAGATTTTCCAGATACACGTCATCCAACGCCCATACGGCATGACTGGTGTTATGCGGGATCCAGATTCCGTAATGAGCCGGAATCACCCAGCATTTTCCCGCCACATCAATACGCATACTTCCTTTACGCGCGAAGTGAAACTGGGCAAATGCATGACTGTGCTGGTCGACATGATTGTTGGCCGCTAGCACATAGGAGCGAAAATAGACCGACTGCGGCAGCTCCTTCATTGAGTCGTCGGGCGAGGAGATCCAGCGTTTTGCCTGTGTGGTAGTGAAAGAAGGGCAATCGTCCATCATTATGACGTCTATTCGATAAATATTGTCCTCACATCATAATACATACCATAGCGTTATCAATAATAATCTTACACAGAAAATACTGACTCAAATATGGATAGGGATCATGGCCACGGTTTGCTCAGACGTAATAAGTGTTAATGAATTAAACGATAACTGGTCTCGAATGGGTAACGATCTACTCCGTCAGGCTGATATTAAGATTAACGGGTCGCGGCCATGGGATATTCAGGTACACCACGCCGATTTTTTCAAACGCGTATTTCAGCAGGGCTCGCTAGGATTGGGCGAAAGCTATATGGAAGGGTGGTGGGATTGTGAACGCCTCGACATATTATTCTATAAGATTCTTAAGGCAAAACTAGATAAACAAATGCCCGGCAATCTGAAAGATATTTTACGCATTGCCAGCGCCCGTTTGTTTAATCTGCAATCCCGCAGTCGCTCGTGGATTGTCGGGAAAGAGCATTACGATATTGGTAACGATCTGTTTACCCTGATGCTCGACCCGCATATGCAATATTCCTGCGGTTACTGGAAAGAAGCGCAGACGTTAGAAGATGCGCAGAATGCGAAACTTAAAATGATTTGTGAAAAACTGCAGCTGCAGCCTGGCATGCAGCTTTTGGATATCGGCTGCGGTTGGGGCGGGCTCGCCGCCTATGCGGCACGCAATTATGGTGTCAGTGTAGATGGCGTCACCATTTCGCGAGAGCAGCAAAAATTGGCCCAGCAACATTGTGAGGGGCTGGACGTTTCGATTTTGCTGCAGGACTATCGCGATCTGACCAAAACGTACGATCGCATTGTTTCAGTTGGGATGTTTGAGCACGTCGGGCCAAAAAATTACGACACCTATTTCAGCGTTGTCGACCGTTGCCTCAAACCGAACGGCATCTTTTTACTGCATACCATTGGCAGTAATGAAACCGGGGTGAATGTTGACCCGTGGATCAATAAATACATCTTCCCGAACGGCTGCCTGCCGTCTATCAGGCAGATAGCCAATGTCAGTGAATCGCGGCTCATCATGGAAGACTGGCATAACTTTGGCAGCGATTATGACAAAACGCTAATGGCATGGCATAAGCGGTTCAACACGGCCTGGCCCGCGCTGGCCCCGCATTACAGCACCCATTTTCGCCGGATGTTTAACTACTATCTGTGTGCTTGTGCAGGGGCGTTTCGCGCACGTGATATCGAGCTATGGCAGGTGTTATTCAGCCGTGGTGCTGAAGGTGGGATGTACGTTTATCGCTAGCCAAAATGGGCCGACGCCGGAGATTGCCCGGTATCTGCAGTCAGAAAAACAACGCCGGTATTCACCGGCGTTGTTATGTTGCTTAAAACATGGAATAGAGCAATGCCGACACGGTCAGAATTCCGCTTATCATCACCAGCACGGAGGTAGGGCCTCGCAGCGGTTGTAACGCGGGGCGAGTAAAGATTAGCCAGGTTGGAATAATAAACAGGAAAATCGCGATTAGTGGTCCGCAGACGGTTTCAATCATATTGATAACATCCGGGTTTATATAAACCACAAGGGATGTGACAATAAACATCAGTACCGAAATAACTAATTTAATACGCTGAATGTGGCTGGCACGCTGTATTTTAAACAGGTCAGTCGCCAATACGTTAAAGGTTTCGGCAACCGGCATCGAAATGCCTAAAAATGACTTAGTCATCCCCAGAATAGCAATAAACGGTGCCAGATAGAGGATCGCGCTCATACCGCCGTGACCGCCAATCACCGACAGCACGTTCAGGTTTTGCGCTTTCGCCATCTCAAACGTTTCACGCGGCGTGCTCAAAATACAGCTCAGCACGAAGAAGATAATGCTGAAGAAAATAAGCGCATAGGCACGGCGAATTACTCGTACGGACTGATTCTCACCGCCATGTCCTGGTTCACGATACCAGGAGGCCAGCGCCGGGATGAGTGGGGCGGAACACAGTGAGAAAGCAATCAGCGGCAAGGTTAACCACACATCTTTCAACGAACTGCTCATCGACGACGATTGCGTCTGCTGCCAGGCGCTGGAAATATTGTTGAAATTCCATGCCGGGATTTGCGAAGCCGCAATCACGATAATGGCAATCGCGAACGGCAGAGCCAGCGCACTCAGGGTGCTGACGACTTTGTCACGCCCTTTGCTGAGGACAAGATGCAGAATGAGCAGCACTGCGAGCGTCAGGCTCGCCCGGTTTATACCGGTAATATGCAGACGCTCAATCAGAAAATGGCTCAACGCGTTGATTAAGGAAACCGCATACACCAGCGTGACCGGATAATGCGCCACGCAGAAGAACAGTTTCATCGCCTGGCGGCCTTTGGCACCAAAGAAAGATCCAAACAGCGGCAGCGTTTGATCGGCCTGGTCGTGTTCTTGCTGGTCGCGCATAAAGACGCGGCAAATCAACACGTGCGGGACCAGCGCTAGCGGAATGGCGAGTAGGAGTAGCATAAGAAAGATCAGCGGGCCGCGCGTTCCAATTTCTACCGGTAGAAACAGCGTGCCTGCTCCAACCGTTGCGCCATAAACACCCATCATCCAGATGGTATCTTTTGAGGTCCATTGAGGACGGGATATCGCTGTTTCTTTAATCATAATACTCATAAATATCGAATATAACGCGAACGTTAATAGTGAGTTATTAGGGGTAACTTAAAAAAGAAAGATGAATAGTGGGGTAAACCCTATTATTATTTGCAGCAAACACGCCTTGTTTTCGATACTACTGGCTGTTCTGCGCGGGCGGCAAGCAGTTTTTGGAAATATCCGGAAATTAATAGATATTCACAATGATGTTTCACATCGTTGTAACGTATTTCCTCAACAGGAAAAGAATCGGTGACGATTCACCGATTCTTGCTATCAATTAATTACCCCAACGATCTTTGAGATAATTCACCGCATCCTGCGTTTGCGGTTGCTCGAGGTATCCCTCACGGAACAGGATTGTACCGTTGATGTTTGAGGCCGACTCGTTCAGGTCTATCTGCTTTTTCAGCTCCGGTACGCCGCCTTCGATAGTCCAGTCAGGTTCATTTTTTGACGGCTCACCCACTTTGTACAGCGCAATACCAATATAGAGTCGCGTATTGGTTGGCTTCACGACGTCGGCCCACCATTTCGCCAGCACATCATAGCGGGCAGCATCGCGGGCAAAAGGCCAGTAAAGCTGCGGAGCAATGTAGTCCAGCAAACCCTGCTGCACCCACTGACGGGTATCCGCATAAGATTCATCGTAAGCCGCCGCGCCGCGAGTGTCAGAACCCGCAGGGTCATGCGAGCGGTTACGCCAGACGCCGGCCGGGCTAACGCCAAATTCTACGTTTGGATTCAGCTGTTTAATCGTACGCGATACCTGAGCTATCAACTGCTGGGTATTGCTGCGACGCCAGTCTGCTTTCGAGGCAAAACCCTGGCCATATTGATTGAAGGTGGCATTGTCGTTAAGCGCAGAACTACGGGTTTCGGTATAGAAATAATCGTCAAACTGCACGCCGTCGACAGGATACCGCGACACCACTTCCGCCACGATGCTGGTTATCCAGTCGCGCGCCGCCGGGATACCGGGGTCGACCACAAAACGGTCGCCGGCGGTACGGATCCAGTCTCGATGCAGAACGTAGACGCTAGGCGGTGACTGCGACAGAGTGCTATTGAGCGCGGCAATTGTCGATGGTTTGATATTCACCGAGACCCGGTAAGGGTTGAACCAGGCGTGGACCTTCATACCGCGCTTGTGGGCTTCATCCAGCACAAACTGCAGCGGATCATAGCCCGGATACTGGCCGATGTTGCCCGTCATCATATCTGACCACGGCAGAATATCGGACTGCCACAGCGCGGTACCATCCGGCTTGACCTGGAAAAAGATAGTATTGATGCCAAGGCTCTTGAGGTTATCGAGCTTTGCTCGCATCGCCGCTTGCTGCTGGTTAATGCGCAGTGTGTCGCTGCCGGCATTTATTGAGCTTATCGGCGGCCAGTCAAGACGCGACACGGTGGTTAACCAGACGCCACGCATCGGTTCATTACTGTGCTGGGTTTTGCCCGGGGTGGAGGTGGACGGTGATTTAACCGGAGTCTTTGAGTCGCAGCTGGCCAACAAAAGCGCGGCGATAATCAACGCGCTGGCCTTTTTCATGTTTGACATGCGAGAAAAACTAAAAGAACTGAGAGTCATAGGTGCCGTTGTTCGGGTTGTCACGAGTGGAGCATATTTTCTTACTATTGGGGACGAAGTCAATCGCTTAGCCAGCAGGGAATAGGGTCTTTACTAACCCAGAGCAATGAATCTACGGTTAGTATGAAGCCGGACATTATTATTTTGATAAAAAATGATTATTACTTTGAGAAAACTCTACCATGGCCTGCTGTAGCAGCCGCCGGACGATCGGCGGCGGCCCGAAGATGATGACTAAAAATAGAAAATAAAACTAAAGCGGCTCGATAGCCCAAGGGAGAACGCCGCCTGTACCGCAGGCAGGCTCATCAGGAAAAGAATAATGGCTGAGAGAACGATACGAATTAGCATGATGGCTCCAGACATAAATGCGTGGCGTCGAAGGGTAATCTTCGACGCCTGATGATGATTACTCCTCCGGGTGCTGTTGTTTTTTAACTTTTCGCAGCAACAAAAACATCCGCATCGTGCGCGGCTGGCGCTGTGACGACGGAGTATCAGGAATAAGTCCGGTATGCTTGTTGTAACCGTTAAAGAACAGATTCAGGGTCACTGCGCTAAACGTCGCGAGCATGATCCCGCTGTGCAGCAACGGTTGTAGCACCGTCGGAAATTGCGAAAAAAAGTTGGTTGAAAGGGTGGGCGTTAATCCTACTCCGAGGCTAATTGCCACAATATAGAGGTTATAACGGTTGGTTGAGTAGTTAATCCGCGCGAGAATTCGAATACCGGTGGCGAGCACCATACCAAACATCACCAACCCCGCGCCGCCAAGCACGAACTGTGGGATGGATGCCACCAGCACCGCCATTTTCGGGACCATCCCAAAAGTAATCAGAATGCCACCGGAAGCGACGCAAACCCAGCGACTATGCACCCCGGTCACGCCGACCAGGCCGATATTTTGCGAAAATGAAGTGTGCGGAAAACTATTGAAAATTCCACCGAATAGCGTACCAACACCGTCGACGCGCAAGCCGCGTACGATATCTTGTGGCGTGAGTTTACGGCCAACAATCTCGCCTAGTGCCAGAAACATGCCCATTGATTCGATAAATACGATGATAACAACGGCGGTCATGGTGAGGATCGAAATAGGATCAAAGACCGGCGTGCCTAATGCAAATGGGGTCACGATGGCGAACCATTTTGCATTATATAAACCGGCGAGATTCACTTCATTCATCATCATCGATAAGACAAATCCAAAAATAATACCCAGCAGCACCGCGACGTTCGACATAAAACCTTTTGCGAATCGAGTCACCACCAGAATGAATAACAGTACGGCAAATGAAATTCCGAGATAAACCGGGCTGCCGTATTCTGGATTACCTTTGCCGCCTGCGGCCCAGTCGATGCCCACCTGAATAATACTCAGGCCGATAGAGGTAATAACAACTCCAGTGACTAAAGGTGGGAACAGCGGCATAAGTCTACCGATCAGCGGTGCAATCAGCGTCGTAATAATCCCTGCGCCAATTGTCGCGCCGAAAATACCCATTAGCCCAATATCTGGGTTAATGCCAATGGCGATCATCGGCGTTACCGCCGCAAAGGTCACAGACATAATCACCGGCAGGCGGATCCCTAAAACCCGGCCAATACCGATGCATTGCAATAGCGTCACGACGCCACAGCAAAAAAGGTCAGAGCTTATCAGTAGGGCCACGGTCTCTTTACTGAGCCCAAGTCGGTTGCCTATCATGAGAGGAACGGCAACCGCGCCTGCGTACATGACCAGAACATGCTGTAAACCCAGAATAATTAGCTTGCCTGGAGGAAGTACGCGATCCACCTCATCTACCGCATGTTGGCTACCAGTGACCGATGGTGGTTGAGAATCAATGGCACTCATAATTGCTATCTCCTGAATATTTTAACGCAGGCCATTCATGGCCCCAGAGGAAGAATGAACAAAGACGATGAATACTCCTTCGGATCATGCTTAGGTGATGCCAGTTTTTATGTCGAAGCTGATAAATATATTTAATTGGGTGAGTCATCACATAAAAGACGTTAAATCAACGAAGAAATGGATCGAGGCTCTCTAATTGCAATGGATAAAATCATCACAATGAGATACATCCAATCAGTTGAATCGCAATATGATTCGCTGCGCTTAGCTTTGAACGTTTTGGTGCTCTTATTCGAGGGTTTTATTAGATATTGATCGCAAAAAATAAGTCATATTACGATTAAGCATAAAGTGTGTCTGATTATTGCATCTAACCCCTTGATGAGATCAATAATAAAGGGAAGCAGATGAATAAATTTATTGTTGCCGATATCACCCGCTGTATTGGCTGCCATGCCTGCGAAGTTGCCTGCGTGACTTCCCATCACGATGATAACTGGCCGCGACGGCGACAGGACTTTCAGCCGCGAATCCACGTTATCTCCCAAAATAAAGAGAACCACGTAGCAACTTGCCATCATTGCAATGACGCGCCGTGCGTAACCTCATGCCCAACGCATGCGCTGTATCTCGAAAATCAGAGTATTCAGTTTAAACAGGAATGGTGTATCGGCTGTAAAAGTTGCGCGATAGCCTGCCCATTTGGGGCGATTGAGATGGTAGCGTCCGGTGAAAATGCGCCGCAGCTGGCGCAAAAATGCGACCTATGCCATGAACATGTCAGCGGATATCCGGCCTGTGTGACCGTTTGCCCAACGCAGGCGCTACGGCTGATGGATGACGTTGGGTTAACCACCTTACGCCGCGAACGGCAAAACCGTGTGGCGCAAGGGCGGCCAGTACCGCTACGGCAACGCAGTAACCGCGAGATTTTCCTGGCGAAACCACCGAGGTTAGGGATGAAGAAAATCGCTGCCGCAACGCGGAAAACCCATTTTGGCGAGATTGATACCGGTCTGAGCAGTTGTGATGCGCAATATGAGAGTGAACGCTGTCTCCACTGCGCCAGCAAAGCGTGGTGCAACTGGACATGCCCGCTGCATAACCACATTCCGGAATTTATTCGTCTGGTACAACAAGGGGAGATTATTGCCGCCGCAGAGCTCTGCCATCAGAGTAGTTCTCTGCCGGAAATCTGCGGACGGGTTTGCCCACAGGATCGGTTGTGCGAAGGTGCATGTACCCTCAAGAACGCCGGCGGGTCAGTCATGATTGGCAGTCTTGAGCGTTACATTACCGATACCGCGCTGGCAATGGGCTGGCGGCCTCAGCTACACGATATTACGCCACGGAAAGAACGTGTGGCCATTATTGGTGCTGGGCCAGCGGGGCTCGGCTGTGCGGATATTCTGGCGCGAGCGGGAGTGCAGGTTGCCGTATTTGATAGGCATCCAGAGATTGGCGGGTTGCTCACTTTCGGCATTCCACCGTTCAAGCTCGATAAAAATATCCTCACTACCAGGCGAATGTTGTTTAGCGACATGGGCGTCACATTCCATCTCAATCATGAAGTGGGGCGTGATGTTGCATTTGGCGACCTGGTAGACAATTACGACGCCGTCTTCGTGGGCGTGGGCACCTACGGCCTGATGTCGGCGGGGCTGGAAGGCGAAGACTCACCCGGCGTTATCCAGGCGCTACCCTTCCTGATTGCCAGCACCCGGGAGGTGATGGACCTGGAAGCCAGTACGGAATACCCGCTGGTCGAGATCGCGAATAAACACGTAGTGGTTTTAGGCGGGGGTGATACGGCGATGGATTGCCTGCGCACAGCAATACGACGCGGTGCAGCCAGCGTGACCTGCGCGTACCGTCGCGATGAGCTCAGTATGCCAGGGTCCAAAAAGGAAGTGGTTAACGCGCGCGAAGAAGGCGTCGAATTCTGTTTTAACGTCCAGCCGCAATCCATTCGGCTTAACCGGCAGGGACACGTCAGCGCTATCGGCATGATCCGCACCGAGATGGGGGAACCCGGTGCCGACGGTCGTCGGCGCCCTCGTCCGATTGTCGGCTCGGACTTTGAGCTAAAAGCCGACGTGTTGATTATGGCGTTTGGCTTCCAGGCGCACACGATGCCGTGGCTACGAGGTCACGGTGTCCAGCTTGATCGTCTGGGACAAATTAAAACCGGAGGAGCAGGGCGAGGCACCACGCAGACCGGGAATGACAAGGTATTTGCCGGAGGAGACGCGGTACACGGCGCTGACCTGGTGGTAACGGCGATGATGGCCGGAAGACAGGCGGCTCACGACATGCTGAAGATGTTTACGCCGACGGGGGAAATATGACCAGTTTTATTCTGGCTGATTCTGAAACCTGTATCGGCTGTCGCACCTGCGAAGTAGCCTGTGCGCTGGAGCATAGCACCGAAAGCTCACCTTTCGCACCGCGCTTAACCGTGCTGCGACTCGATACGCTGAGCGTCCCAGCGGTGTGCCACCAGTGTGAAAATGCGCCCTGTGTGGTGGCCTGTCCGGTCGGGGCTTTAGTCATCGGCAATGAACGGGTTGAAGCCGATTCATCGGCCTGCATCGGGTGCCAAAGCTGCGTGGTTGCCTGTCCTTTCGGGGCGATTTCGATCGGTACGGCGACAGAAATCGTGAAGTGTGATCTTTGCGATGGGCGTGAAAGTGGCCCCGCGTGTGTGGATGTCTGCCCGACGTCGGCATTACGTAAAATCACGGAAAATGAATTACGGACACTGCAGCAACAACGTCAGCGCGCGACGGTGTTTTGACCCACTCGTTTAATAAACGATAAAAGGCCGCAGTCTCTAACCTGCGGCCTTGTGTTATGCCCGATTCAACGTTAGTTCAGGGCATCCATTCGTTTCCACATTTTCGCAGCCACCTTGCTGGCTTCGGCAAAAATTGGCTCGCAGTCGAAGGTAAACTGCCTGTTTTCATACACCATCACACCGTTGACCATTACGCTGTGCACGCTGTTTGCTCCCATCCCGAAAGCAATATGCCCGGCGATGTTTTCGGCCAACAGCGGCGTAGGCGCAAGATAATCGCTGATGGTTAAATCTGCCTTGTAGCCGGCCTCGACTCGACCAAATTTGGCGTTAAAATTACGGCTCAGCAAGGTATTACCGTTGTTGAGCGCGCGGGAAAAGCTGTCCGGCCACCATGCGCCACCGGCGTCGCGGTGTTTGAAGAAAGCAAACTTCAGTTCTTCAAACATATCGGATCCGATACCGTCAGTTCCCAATGCCAGGTTGCGGTATTCAGGCAACCGATGGTTATAGCCCACATGGTTGTTCATGTTGGAGCGAGCGTTATGTACCAGGAACCCGTCGCGCTCGTTCAGTAGGGCAATATCAGCATCAGAAAGATAAAGGCCATGGGCGACCAGCGTTTTGCTGTCGATAAGGTCAAACTCCGCCAGCCGCACCAACAGATCTTTGCCGTAATGGTGGTGGCTGTGAGAAACATCGTAGCTGTCCTCCGCCGCATGGATATGCAGGCCTCGACCGGTGGCTTTTAACGCTTCCCTCAGCATCGATAACCCGTCGTCAGTTACCGTGAATGGCGCGTGTGCGCCGATATGCGCTTCCACCAGGTAGGGTTCGCGTCCTGCTTTTCGGGCCTGGTCAATTTCATTGGCAAAACGAATATTCTCTTCGACGCCTGCCTGTAGCTCTTTTGCTCCGCCGTTACGGTCGGTGGTCTCAAAGCAGGTCATCCCGCGCAATCCAACCTTCAGAAATGCATGGCGTAACTGGCTTAGCGACCCGCCGATGTAGTTTGGTGATGCGTGATGATCAATCACCGCCGTGCAGCCGCTGCGAATAGCCTCCAGCGAGCAAATAAGCCCACTGTAATACAGCGACTCTTCGTCAAGCGCACGATCGAGACGCCACCAGAGGTTTTTTAGCGTAGAGATAAAGTCCGGGCTCGGGGCAATATTGGCCTGAATACCGCGCGATAATCCCGAGTAGAAGTGGTTATGGGCGCATACGTTGCCCGGCATCACCAGCCGACCATGCATCTCTTTGACGGTGGCCTGTGGGTAGCGGGAAGCAAGGCTGCTGCCGGTGGCAATGATCTCATCATTTTCAATGACGATATCGACATTTTTCTCGACCTTCGCTGGATAAAGCTGGACGATGGTGGCGTTTTTCAGGATCAGCATACTCATGCGGCGACAGCTCCCAGAAGATAGTGATGATGACGATAAACGTGGCTGATGATGCGACACATCGCGTCAAGCTGTGGCGGAACCTGTGCGAACTGGCCTTCGTCGTTCAGCGTCAGCAGCCAGGTTTTGTCGTCCTGACGGATGTGTACCTGATAGCCCTCCACGAGGAACCCAGGGTTACTGCTGTTGCTGAAATCCTGCGGCAGGCTAAACACGGTGACTTTGTCTTTGTACGGTTTACCTTGCCACGGACAGAACTGGGCGCAGTTACCGCATTCATTACAGAAGGCGTCGAGGTGTAGGGTTTGATAACGGTTTTCGAAGCCTGGAACGGCGATTGAGACGTTGGCACGGTTCGGGCACACGTCTACGCATTTGCTGCATACGTAGTTACACTCAAGACAGCGTGCGGCCTCCTGAGCAACAAATGCATCGCGGTCGTCTTTATCAACCTTCGCAATGACAATAGTGCCTTTGCGGCTATAGATTTCAGCGGGGTCAACGTTATTCCAGCGTTTATCGCCGTGGTGGCTGCGGATATTCTCCCGCGCCAGAATCGCATCGGTAGCACGACGGGCATTACCGATAGCGGAGACGATAGAAGAGGGGCCGCGCTGTACATCACCTATCAGGAAGACGCCAGAATGGCGCGTTTCACCATCCGCATTGACCTCCGGCCAGCCGTCTTCATCCACGGGAATCCCCATTGCCGCCAGGGCACCGACGTCCTGCTGCTCGCCGATTGCGGTGATCAGCGTATCGACCTGTAACGTACAGGTTTCTGCGGTTTCAACTGGGCGACGACGACCTTTTTCATCCGGCTCGCCCAGCGCCATCACGCGTACGGTCAGGGTGCCGTCGGCGTCAAACTGTTCTGGATTATTCAGGAAACGGAAGCTGACGCCATCGTGAACCGCCTCTTCATACTCTTCGCGCCAGGCCGGCATTTCTTGCTGCGAACGGCGGTAAATGACCGTTGCTTTTTCGACGCCCGGCACGCGCAGCGCGGCACGTGCGCAGTCCATCGCCGTGTTACCCGCCCCAACGATGGCCACATGCTTGCCTAACTGCAGGCGATCGCCCCGGTTGTATTCGCGCAGGAACTGTAGTGATTTACGGACATTCGGGTTATTCCCGCGCAGTTTTACGCCGCTATTTTTATCGGTCCCGGTACCAATCAGCACATAGCGGAAACCTTCCTGCTGTAGTTTCTCCACCGTCAGATGGGGGTCACAGCCGTAGACAATTTCAACACCGTGGTTGACCACAAAATCAATATCCTGCTGGATGAGCTCACCGGGGATACGGAACTGCGGAATGATGTTACGCACCACGCCACCGGCGCTGGCTTCACGCTCGAATAAAGTGACACTGTAACCTGCGCGAGCGAGGAAATAACCCGCTGCCAGACCGGCCGGGCCTGCGCCGACAACCGCTACCGGGTGAAGCGTGCCGGAACCCGCCGGTTTATGCCAGCGGCGCTGGTACTCCCCCCAGCCTTTTTCCAGGGCGATTTTTTTCAGTTCGCGGATATTCAGGGCGCTATCGTAATCGAGGCGGGTACAGTTGTACTGGCACTGGTGATCGCAGATATGCCCGGTAATGGCCGGCAGCGCGTTGCGCTGGTAGATAAGTTCGAGCGCATCGGCATAACGCTGCTCGCCCAGCAGACGGATGTACTCTGGAATATCTTGCTTAATCGCACAGGCAGTGACGCAAGGTGCAACGTAGCAGTCGGTCATCGGCAGCTTTTCCGCTACGTTGATGCGATCGTTTGGTTTCCACTGTTTCTGGGTGTACTCCATGCTGACCGCTTTATCCGCCAGCGCGTTCAGGCGCTTGACATCCACCTGAGTCATTTCCCAGCCACTAGACTGTTCCAGCTCGCGCAAGCACTCGCTCAAACGCAAATAGCCGCCCGGTTTGAGTAGGTCGGTAGCCATAGTTATTGGGTGAATACCGGTTTCAAAAATCTCACGAATATTGAGCTGGCTGGCGCCGCCGGAATAAGAGATTGGCAACTTGCCGTCAAATTTACGCGACAGCAGGGCGGCCACGTTGATGGACAGCGGGAATAGCGCCCGCCCGGACATGTACATCTCGTTGCCCGGCAGTGCACCTTTATTGTTAACCGTGCCGAGGGTATTGGTCAGCTTGACGCCGAAGCCGAGATTTTTCGCTTTGGCCAGCGCCATCAGCCGCTTCAGCATTTCCAGCGCCTGATCGAGTTTCAGGTCGTGATCGAAAGATTCTTCATTAAGGCCGATATAGCCGAATCCGCAGGTATCGAGAATTTCTCGTACCCGAGGGTAGCCCAGCAGCGTCGGATTGAGCTTAACAAAGGTATTAATCCCTTTCTCTTCGAGCATATAACGGCAGATGGCTTCAATTTCATCCGGCGGGCAGCCGTGCATGGTTGACAACGTGACCCCCTGCACCAACTGGGCGGGGATGCGATTCACCAGCGTTTTCAGGCCAGGTGTGCCATGGCGGGCGAGGAATTCATCATTTGACAACCAACGGTTGAGCGTTGCCTGATATCGGGCAAATTCAGGCTGTTTGCCCGCATCCATCATGCTATCGATGAACTGCTGCATGGGGGGTTGTTTGATTCCGTCGAGGTTATAGCCCACGCTCATATTGAAAATAAAAGACTTGCCGGTTTTCATCGGTGTTAGCGGCAGGATCTCTTCAAGTAAATGCAGAATAAACCATGCTTTGAGATATTCATCGGCAGCTTTGACTAGCGTGAATTCGGTTGACCATTCGGTGTTAAAGCATTCGTCTTCTGCGTCAATACAGGGTTTTTCCAGCTCCAGCCTGTCGAGGATTTGCACGGTTTTCAGCTCAATAAACCGTCCGCCGGTGAGCCAGGAGGTAATGATATTCTGCGCCAGTTGGGTATGCGGACCGGCGGCAGGGCCAACCGGGGTGGCGCAGCTTTCACCAAAAACGCTAAGCTGGCGGTGAACGACGGGCGAGTAGAACTGTTGTTCCGGAATACCAAAGATAGAATGGTGATGCTGGTATTCATCAAAAATACGCGTCAAAAGTTCCTCAAACGGAACGGGACGCATGATATCTCCCATAACCCTCTCCTTAGACCTTCTTGTTAAATCACATAAGCCGGGATTGTGATAATTCCGACGGATTGAGAGAGGTGGAGCAACAATCACACCAGTTATTTATCAGCAGAAGAGAGAAGTGAATATTTGTGAAGGAGATCTAAAGTTAATCCAGCTTTGTGAATGGACTCACAATGACTTAATGAGAATTAAAATCAATCCTGCGAACAGGGTTTTATTATTTATCAATAACAACATACTTCTATCAATATGAGAATATCACGATTTCTGTTCAATATTCACCCTGCGCTGTAGCCGTTCAAAGTCGTCGGGCGTATCAATATCAAAGACTATCTCCGGATAATCCAGCGTTATTCGTTGATACCTATCGGCAATCAGGCGCTGGCGTACCGTTTGGCCTTCGCCTTGTGACAAGCAGCGCAACAGAGTCTGGCGTTCAACCAGAATCGGGTGCCCTGGAGTGCACTGATACTCTGGGAGTAGCGTGCCATTAATTCGTTGTAACCAAAGAGAATGAAAGATTTTTGGGGCCAGGAAGGGTAAATCCCCGTGGGTGATAAAGCAGTAGTCATGGATAAGCGCCTGGGCTCCGGCCTGAACTGATGAAAATAGCCCATGCTGATAATCTGGATTATAGACGATGGTAATCCCCTGATGGCTGGAATAACGTTCAGCAAGCTCCTGGTGGCGAAAGCCAATGACCAGAATAATATGTGAGCAAAATGATTGGGCATTTTTAATACTTGCATCAAGTATTGTGCCATCCTGGCAAGGTAACATCATTTTCCATTGACCCATGCGGGTAGATAACCCGGCGGCGGTAATAATGCAATCGACCTGCGTCATGTTTCCCTCAGAGGAATGGATTGGGAGTGAATATATGGAAAATATACCGTACGTTGATGAGCTTTTTTGTGATTTGAATGCCGGTGCCAGCCCATTGCTTATTTCTGCCGTTGGTGCCGGAGGCAAAACCAGCACATTGCTGTGGCTGGCCGAGATTTTTATGCAGGCTGGACGGCGAGTTTTGTTGACCACGACTACCCATATGTGGGTGCCGGAATCGCTACCGACCCTCATTTGCCGGGATCCGCTGGCGCTCCCCGCGTCCAACTGGCAGCGCCCGGTCCAAGCCTGCTTTTCGAGCTGGCTTGCCGATGCAGGTAAGGTCAAAGGATATTCTCCCGAAACGCTGGATGCCCTGATTGCACAAGGACAAGTCGACGTCGTATTGGTAGAAGCTGATGGTGCTCACGGTTTTGCACTGAAAGCGCCAGATGAGCATGAACCTTGCATCCCTCAATGCAGTTGTTGCGTAGTTGCTGTCATGGGGGCAGGGATGCTCGGAAAAATGCTTGGGCCAGCGAGCGTCCACCGCTGGCCACTTTTTTCCGCGATTACCGGTGCAGCGCAGGGAGATAGGCTCACATGGCCAATGTTACATCGTCTGATTAGCCATCCGCAGGGCGCGTTTAAAGGTGCCCCTGACGGATGTCGGCGGATAGGGCTGCTCAATCAGATTTCTCAAAATGAGAATTTACAAATGGAGTTGTTGATGGTGGAGACTAACGTGGATGCCCTCTGGGCCGGAGCGATTCAGGCGAGACCTGCAATTACGCGCAGACGAGTGAGAAAGTGACTCCATTCCGGGGTGATGAAAGGATATCCATTTGAGGTTGTTATGAATATTTTCTCAGAAGCGGCAAGACTCGAAGAACAGAACCGTCCGTTTGCGTTGGCACAGATCGTTGATAGCCGTGGCTCAACGCCCCGTCATTGCGGCCAAATGCTGGTTCGTGATGATGGCAGCATTGTCGGTACCATTGGTGGCGGCATGGTCGAACGGCGGGTGATTGATGAAGCGCTAGACGCGCTGCATGACAAATCCTCGCGTATGTTTCATGGCCGGATGGCGCGTACCGGCAGCGATGCCGTGGGGTCGGACTGCGGCGGTGCGATGTCGGTTTATATCAGCGTTCACGGCCTGCGGCCAAGACTGGTGCTGATTGGCGCCGGTCACGTGAACCGGGCTATTGCTCACTGTGCTGCGCTGCTAGGATTTACAATCTCGGTGGCCGATATCTACCCGGAAAGCCTCAATCCCGACCATTTTCCACCGTCGACCCAACTGCTGCATGCTGAAAATTTCAGCATCGCCGTCGATAAGCTGGCCATCCAGGCCGATAATTTTGTGCTGATCGCCACCAATAACCAGGATCGGGAGGCGCTAGACAAACTGGTGACTCAGCCTACCGCCTGGTTAGGGTTACTGGCGAGTCGCCGCAAAGTGCAGGTGTTTTTACGCCAGCTGCGCGAGAACGGCGTACCGGAAGAACAGATTGCCCGTCTGCATGCGCCGGTGGGCTACAACATTGGCGCCGAAACGCCAAACGAGATTGCCATCAGCGTATTGGCAGAAATTCTGCAGGTGAAGAACCAGGCCCCGGGCGGGCTGATGATGGCCAGTGAGTCACCAACGCAACCGATGCGCGTTGTCATCCGCGGAGCGGGCGATATTGCCACCGGCGTGGCGATGCGTCTGTGGCACGCGGGGTTCAAGGTCATCATGCTGGAAGTGGAAAAACCAACCGTTATCCGCTGTACCGTGGCATTCGCTCAGGCGGTATTTGATGGCGAAACAACGGTGGAAGGGGTTACAGCCCGGCGAACGGCTTCAGTGAGCGAGGCGCTAAGCGTGGCGGATAATGGTGAGATCCCGGTGCTGGTAGACCCATTATGTGAAAGTTTGCATGAATTACAGCCTGGCTGCGTCGTGGATGCCATCCTTGCGAAAGAGAATTTGGGGACGCATTGCAATCTGGCCCCTTCGGTGATTGCGCTGGGTCCCGGTTTTTGCGCCGGTAAAGATTGCCATGCGGTGATTGAAACCAATCGCGGCCACTGGTTGGGACAGGTGATTTATCAGGGCTGTGCCCAGGAGAACACCGGTATTCCGGGTAACATTATGGGGCACACGGCAAAAAGAGTGATTCGCGCACCGGGGCCCGGAGTGATGCGCTCCAGGGTGAAACTGGGCGATATCGTCAACGAAGGCGACGTTATTGCGACCGTAGGCGAACATGAAATCATCGCCCCGCTTAGCGGCATGGTACGCGGGTTGTTAAACGACGACCTGGTTGTCGACAGCGGATTTAAAATCAGCGATATCGACCCGCGCGGGGTGAATGCGGATTACACCAGCGTTTCAGATAAGGCAAGGGCCATTGGTGGCGGAGTGCTCGAGGCGCTAATGACGTTGATGAATCAACGAATCAAACAGCAGAAAAAGCAGCTGACGGTGGTATAACTCGCATCGTTCTGGCACACCCGAAGTGCCGTTGAATAAACCCGGATACGGCGTCAATGCCGCATCCGGGTAGCCATATTATCCCTCAATGACGGTTCCGGTTTTCCCTTCAATACCTTCTTTCGCTTTGCTCAATACCGTTATTAACGCTTTACGGCCCGGGCGAGAGCGGGCAAACGATGCAGCGGCTTCTACTTTTGGCAACATCGAGCCTTTAGCAAAATGACCTTCAGCAATAAACCGCTCGGCATCTCCCAGCGTTAGTTTGTCCAGCCACTGCTCGTTGGGCTTGCCGAAATTGATAGCCACTTTTTCAACCGCCGTGAGAATAATCAACATATCGGCATCAATCATGGCCGCCAGCCTGGCGCTGGCCCAGTCTTTATCGATAACCGCGCTGGCGCCGCGCAGATGGTTTCCCTCGCGAATCACGGGGATCCCTCCGCCACCGGCGGTAATCACCACGTGATGGGCATCCATCAGCGCTTTTACCGTCTCTTTTTCAACAATATCCACCGGCATTGGCGAAGCGACCACGCGACGATAACCGCGTCCGGCGTCTTCTTTTAGGGTATAGCCCTTGCGGGTAAGCTGTTCGGCTTCTTCTTTAGTAAAAAATGAGCCGATCGGTTTGGTCGGATTGCTGAAGGCCGGGTCATTGGCATCCACTTCGACCTGGGTGATGATCGTCGCCACCGGAACAGGCATGTTGCGCGAGAGCAGCTCTTCCCGCAGCGCATTTTGCAGATCATAGCCAATGTAGCCCTGGCTTAGCGCCACGCACACCGACATCGGCAACATCGGGGTATGCGCTTCCGTTTTCGCGGCGGCCTCAAAGGCGAGGTTAATCATTCCCACCTGTGGGCCATTACCGTGAGTCACCACCACCTGGTGCCCCTGGGCAATTAGGTCAACAATGGCCTGCGCGGTTTGCTTTACCGCCTTCATTTGTCCGGCCAGATCGTCGCCTAACGCATTGCCGCCAAGGGCAAGCACAATTTTTTTGCTCATTGAATCCTCTCTTTAAGATGCCATTCCACCGGCCGAAAGCAGGGTGGGAGAAAAGGGTGCCCGGCGCAGGAAACGCCCCTGACCGGCGACGCCGCAAAAAGTGCCGTTGCTGAAAATGACCCGGCCGTGAGACAGAGTCTGACGAATCGCTCCCTGGCAGATAAAACCTTCCCATGGCGAATAGTCAGCGTTGTCATGCAGCAATTCATGGCGAATGGTGGTGGTGCAGCGCGGGTCTATAATCACCACGTCGCCGTCGGCCCCTGGCGCCAGCCGTCCTTTTTGTGGCCATAGGCCAAATAACTTCGCCGGATTAGCGCTGGTGAGCGCGACGAACTGTTCAGGTGAAATGCGCCCGCTCATTACCCCGTGCGAGAAAAGCAGCAGCAGGCGGTTTTCCACTCCGGGAAGGCCATTCGGACAGCGGCTGAAATCGCCGTTAGACAGATGTTGGCGCTGAGCCATTGAAAATGAACAGTGGTCGGTGGCTAAGACATCAATCGCGCCATCGACCACACCGCACCACAGCGCATCGTTATTGCTGGCGTTACGCAGTGGTGGACTCAACAGATACTTCAATGCGTCTTCGCGCTCGTAGCAGCGGTCGTCTAGCAGCAGATACTGCGGGCAGGTTTCGACCCACACCGGCTGATGACGCGCGCGCGCCAGGCGGAGATAGTCCAGTCCCAGTCCGTTTGACAGATGTACAATATAGAGCGGGGCATTACCCGCAAGCTGGGCGAGATTGATCATCCGCGCAATCGCCTCGGCCTCGCATTCGAGCGGGCGGCTTAACGCGTGATAGCGCGGTGCGGTTTTACCCGCCGCAAGAAACTCTGAACGTTTACGGGCGATAGCCGCATCGTTTTCCGGATGCACCGTCGTCAGCGCGCCTGCCTGATGCAGATGACGCATCGCCTGCAGCACTTCGTCATCGTTGAGTTTGTATTGATAGGTTAAATAGAGTTTAAAGCTGCTGATACCCGCTTCAACCATCATCGGGATCTCGTCTAAGATAGCGTGGTTGATATGCTGTATCACGCCGTGAAAACTGTAATCAATCACGGCTTTATAGGCAGCATAGCCGTGATAAGTTTCGAGCTGATGGCGCAGCCGACAACCCGCCGGGCCAAATCCCATATGATCGACAACGGTGGTCGTCCCCCCACAGGCGGCAGCGCGAGTACCGGTAAAGAAATCATCGCAGCTGCGGGCAAGCCCGGTATCAATATTAAAGTGGGTATGGACATCAACGCCGCCGGGCATAATATAGCAGCCGCTGGCATCGATGATTTCGCAGGGTTGTTCGACGATAATCTCATTGGCGAGCTGGCTGATTAGGCCATTTTCAATCAACAGATCCTGTTTTGCCTGACCGTCGGCGTTGACGATTGTGCCGTTTTTAATCAGTACACGCATAGAACACTCCAGACTCCCGCCGCGAACGACGGGAGGGATATGGCCCGATTTACTCGGTAGCTAACCAGCTCAGCGGAATTGCGGCATACATTGCCGCACACGTCACCAGATGCGACTTCCAGGTTTTCTCGTTTGGCGCGTGAGCTTCAGGTTCTTTACCTGGGCCAAAGCCAATCACTGGAATGCCGTGGCGGCCCATAATGGATACCCCGTTGGTGGAGAAGGTCCACTTATCGACAACCGGGGCTTTGCCAAACAGTCCTTCATAGGCACTGCTCAATGCACGGACGGTGAAGTGGTTTTCTTCGACTTTCCAGGTTGGGAAATAGCATTCGGTTGGATAAACCAAGCCGGTCCACGATGGGCGGTCATAGTTGTACATGGAGACGACCGCGTCAGCTTTCTGCACTGCAGGCAGCGCACGGATCTCTTCCAGAGCGCCCTCCCAGGTTTCACCCCAGGTCAGACGGCGGTCGATAGATACAGCGCAGCTATCGGCAACGGCGCAGCGGCTTGGCGAAGTAAAGAAGATTTCTGAGACGGTAAGCGTACCTTTACCAAGGAAGGCATCGTTGCCCAGATTATGGGATAGTCCCTGCAATTCATTGAGAATTGGGCCCATTTTGAAGATAGCGTTATCGCCACGTTCAGGGGCAGAACCGTGGCAACTGACCCCTGAGACATCGATACGAATTTCCATACGTCCGCGCTGTCCACGATAGATTTGGCAGTCGGTTGGCTCAGTACTCACCACAAACTCCGGACGAATACCGGACTGTTCGATAATGTACTGCCAGCACAGGCCGTCACAGTCTTCTTCTTGTACGGTACCCGTAACCAGTAGGGTGTACTCGTCTTCTAGCCCAAGGTCTTTGATGATTTTGCCCGCGTAAACCATTGATGCCATACCGCCTTCCTGGTCAGACGCACCGCGTCCGCCGATCAGTTCGTCGGTTTCCATTCCTTCGTATGGGTCAAAACTCCAGTTTTTCATGTTGCCGATGCCGACGGTATCAATGTGCGCGTCCATCGCGACCAGGCGTGGACCGTGGCCGATGTAGCCCAACACGTTGCCCATTGGATCAATTTCAACCTTGTCAAAACCGACCTTTTCCATCTCTTCTTTAATACGGTGTACGACGCGTTTCTCGTCGCAGCTTTCGCTTGGGATGGCAATCATGTCACGCAGGAAACGGGTCATGTCCTGCTGGTAGTGGTTTGCTTTTTCAACGATCAATTTAAACGGAATATGTTTAGCCATGAGGATGTTCTCCAGTTCTGAATTTATGCGTATTTAGCGTACTGCCGGATGCTTGCCTTCCCAGACGACTTCCCGATAGTGCTTCACATCGGTATCGCCTTCGGTGCTGATCACCAGCACGACGGAGTGACTATCCAGCTGCAGTTTGTTCATGAGCGCATCGCGCTGAGGGTGATGATGGACTGCGGCCAATATGCCAAGGCCGACCGCGCCTGACTCGCCGGATATCACCCGAGGGTCGTTACCGAGCGGGTTGCCCAGTACACGCATACCCAGGGCGGCGACGGCATCCTGGCAGGAGATAAACTGCGTCGCGCAGTTGCGCAGGACTTCCCAACCGAGCGGATTTGGCTCACCACAGGCGAGACCCGCCATGATGGTAGCCATCTCACCGCCGACGTTGACTATCTGGCCTTTCACCCCAGAGCGGTAAAGGCAATCGGCCAGTTCTGGCTCGACGATAACGGAGTGGAGATCACGTGCGCCGTAAACATCAACGAGGTAGCCCAACACGCCACCCGCCAAGGCGCCAACGCCGCCCTGCAGGAAAACGTGAGTGGGGCGAGTCACGCCCATTGCGGACATCTGTTCAACCGCTTCATCGGCGAGCGTGGCGTAGCCTTGCATTATCCAGGTGGGAATTTTGGTGTAGCCATCCCACGCGGTATCCTGTACCACTTCCCAGCCGTTCTTCTGAGCGGTTTGCATCGTAAAACGCACGGTATCGTCGTAGTTCATATCGGTAACAATGCACTCTGCGCCGAGACACAAAATGGCGTCCACACGCTCTTGTGCCGAGCCTTTCGGCATATAGACAACCGCATTTTGCCCAAGCTGTTTTGCCGCCCATGCCACGCCGCGGCCATGGTTTCCATCGGTGGTTGTGGCAAACGTCATCTTCTCGGTAATGCGCGTCTTCAGGTCATTGAGCGAGAGTTCTTCTATCGCTAAGCCATATTTTTCACACAACAGCCGGGCGATGGCGTATGAACCGCCGAGCATCTTGAAGGCGTTAAGGCCAAAGCGCTGAGACTCATCTTTGACCAGTATTTTGTCGACGCCAAATAGCGCGGCCAGTTCGTCGAGGGCATACAGCGGCGTCGGCTGATACCCGCCGATTTTTTGATGGAAATGGCGCGCCTGCTGCGCCTGTTGGCGAGAAAATAGCGGTGAGATTTCACCACTAAAAAAGCGGTTATCGGCAATATCCATTTTCAGTGAGAAAGCAGACATACTCTGTCCTTATTCATCATTACGAGGTCGTCGGGCTGGCCCGAAGGCCAGCCGGGGAGGTTATTTGATGCGTTTTTGCGCTTCGTTGAGCAGTTGTTCCAGCAGCACGCCAGGTTTGGCATATTTGCGGCAGAGGATCATTGAGGCGATGATATAAGGCTTCCAGCTCGCTTCTTTGTAAGTCGCAATACGGTACTTCTCAAACACGGCTTCGGTGACTTCACCTTCTTTGCAGGAGACGCCGCTGATATCGGCTGGCAGGCAGTGCATATATAACGCCTCGCCGTTATGGGTCTTCGCCATCATCTCTTCGGTGCAGTGCCAGTCTTTATGCTGTGCATTTTGCGCCAGACAGGCTTTTTCCAGCGCCTTAAGCCCATCGTGGTCGTTAGCGCGCAGTAATTCAGTACGTTGCTCCATGACCTGATACGGGGCCCAGGATTTCGGATAAACGATATCTGCGTCTTTAAAGGCTTCCGCCATATCCGTGACCTGACGGAAACTGCCGCCGGAGTTTTTGGCATTACTTTTCGCCACTTCAATTACGTCAGGAATCAGGTCATAGCCTTCTGGATGGGCCAACGTCACATCCATACCAAAGCGGGTCATCAGCCCGATAATGCCCTGTGGCACGGAAAGCGGTTTGCCGTAGCTGGGTGAATAGGCCCAGGTCATGGCGATTTTCTTGCCTTTCAGGTTTTCCAGCGAACCAAAGTGCTCGCGCAGCCAGGCCAGATCCGCCATTGACTGGGTAGGGTGGTCAATATCGCATTGCAGGTTGATAAGCGCCGGGCGCTGTGGCAATACGCCTTGTTTATGACCTTCATCCAGCGCTTCGCCGACTTCACGCATATAGGCGTTACCGGCACCAAGATACATATCGTCGCGAATACCAATAGCGTCGGCACAAAATGAAATCATATTGGCGGTTTCACGCACCGTTTCACCGTGCGCAATTTGCGATTTCCCTTCATCAAGATCCTGTTGCGCCAGCCCTAGCAGATTCAACGCCGAGGCGTAAGAGAAGCGGGTGCGCGTGGAGTTATCGCGGAATACTGAAATCCCCAGCCCGCTATTAAAAACCTTGGTCGCGATATTTTCCGCACGCAGCGTCTTTAAGGCTTCAGCAACATCCAGGACCTGTTTTAATTCGTCCGGTGATTGCTCCCACGTTAGCAGGAAGTCCTTATCATGAAGGTTGGAGTTAAGCTTGTTGATATCCTTAATCAGTTCGTTAACAGTTTTCATTATGCAATCCTGGTAGTGAATGACGGCTTATTGATTGCTGGTTACCGTAGCGGCAAACATCAGCACTGTATTTCAACTAACAATAAGCGTGCCAATTCACAGGATAAGCATTGAATAGCCGATAAATGACGTTTTAATGGGATAGTAGTCACAAATCAGAGACTGTTACACTCTGTGAATGAGAATATAACGACTCATGATTTCGTTATATTTAAATATATACAGCGATTGCGACGAGACCTGAATCTGAAAATATCGTCAAATTGATAAAAGCGGCGGAGGGATTATCAGATTGATATGAAAATGTGATACCACTTCCATATTTAACGCAAGATGATAAAAACAGGGGCCGTCGGCAGCAATTAATGCAGGAGCCTGGAGTAGTATCTACTGATAGAAATATAAATGTAGACGTTCACCCGGCATAGCTTTCAGTGAGTGATATTATGATACCTTCAACGACGTCATCTATCTTGATGCAGATTCAGCCTACGATTCAACGCTTTGCCAGAATGCTTTCAAGTGTTTTGCAACTGGAAGTCGAAATTGTTGATAATTCACTGTGCCGGGTCGCTGGCACAGGCGTCTATGGAAAGTTTCTTGGGAGAAAATTAAGCACAGATTCGCGACTTCTTCGTTACATTATTGAAACAAAGAAGGAGAAAGTTGTTACCCATTCACGCTTTGATCCCCTGTGTGAAGGTTGTGAAAATAAAGAAACCTGTAAAGAAAAAGCTTTTCTCGGTACTCCGGTCATTTATCAGGAGCAGTGTGTTGGTGTCATTAGCTTGATAGCGTTGACTCGCGAACAGCAGGAGCGAATAAACGATAACATCACCGAGTTCTCTGATTATGTTCGTCACGTCTCATCCATATTTGTTTCACGTCTTCTGGAAGATCAAAGCGGTAGCGATAATATCCAGAAAATGTTTTTAACCATGCTCGATAATATGGATCAGGGGGTGCTGGTCGTTAGTCAGGAGCAAAAAGTTAAGTTTGTTAATCAGGCCGCATTAAAAATCCTGGGCTCCACCCAGGGTAATATGGTGGGAAAGTCGATCAATTTTCGACCATTGACGTTTGCGCAGAACTTTATTCGTGGCCACGTTCAGCATGTTATTTCTATTGATGATAAAAAAGATCTCATTATCGGGCAGTTACACGCTATCCAGGATCAGTGGCTATTTCTGATGGCATTTCATCAGTCACATTCCTCGGCCGATCTTTCCACGACGCAAGAAGGGCCGCAAATAGAACAGCTGGTTGGGGAATGTCGGCCAATGAGGCAGCTAAAGAAACTGATTAGCCGCATTGCACCCAGCCCTTCTAGCGTGATGATTGCAGGAGAGAGCGGTACAGGGAAAGAAGTGGTTGCCCGCGCGATACATCAGCTCAGCGATCGTAAAGATAAACCTTTTATCGCTATTAACTGTGCCGCTATTCCTGAGCAATTACTGGAGAGCGAACTGTTTGGCTACGTTAAAGGCGCTTTTACCGGTGCTTCAGTTAACGGTAAGGTTGGTCTGATTCAGGCCGCTAATGACGGTACGCTATTTCTTGATGAAATAGGCGATATGCCGCTGACTTTACAGGCAAAGCTATTGCGCGCCATCGAGTCGAGGGAGATCCAGCCGGTTGGCGCCAGTAACCCCGTTCCCGTCAATATTCGTATTATCTCCGCCACCAATCAAAACCTCGACCAGTTTATCGCTGACGGTAAATTTCGTGAGGATCTCTACTATCGCCTTAACGTTATTCCACTCAGGCTGCCACCACTGCGAGACCGGCAGGATGATATTGAATTGCTGATTCATTATTTCCTGCATTTACATACCCGGCGTTTGGAGCTGGTTTATCCGGGCGTGGATCCCGAGGTGATTAGCCTGCTCAAATGCTATCGCTGGCCGGGCAATATACGCGAACTGAGTAATCTGATGGAGTATCTGGTTAACGTTGTGCCGTCAGGTGAAGTCATTGACGTTACTCTGCTTCCGCCGAACCTGGTGAACAGTGGAAAAATGACTGAACGCGCAGAAGTCATAAATTCAACCACGTCACGGGTGGTAAAAGAAGAGGAGAGCGTCACGGGCCTTGAAGAGATGGAGCGGCAAATGATTCGCGATGCGTTAAGCCGCTATAGCAATAAAAAGCAGGCAGCCGACGAGTTGGGAATCGGTATCGCGACCTTATATCGCAAGATCAAAAAATATGATCTGATCGTTGTTTAGATCCTCAGGCGGGCGAGGGGATAGCCTTCGCCTGCATTAGCTATAACATTGTAACCAGCATAAAATAGTGAATACTCACTAGCTTTTCTTCATTCGACTATTGGCCCACGGGTCAATGGCCGGTTCATCAGCTGCATCCTCAGTCATATCGTCAAGTGAATCCAGATAAAGAGCCTCGACTTCGGCGCGAGCCCACGGGGTACGGCGCAAAAACTTCAAGCTGGATTTTACGCTTGGGTCTTTTTTAAAACAGTTGATGCTGATGAGCTGACCTAATTTTTCCCAACCATAATGCGCCACCAGTGCGTTGACCTGCATCTCAAGAGTTACACCGTGCAGAGGATCTTTGGAAATATGCGCTGTCATGTTGGGTCCACAAATTCAAATTATTAGGCAAGTGAAGGTTACAAGAAATAGCATAAGCCAGCAATCATCGGTGGGATATATCCGGTTTTTTTTGGCGCTCGTACGAGAAATCTAACGCACAATGACTCTGCTAAAATCACAGAATTCACGTAGAACGCCAAAAAAGCATAATTATCATATTAATCATGACGTTAAAACAAATGCCCAAGATAAAACTACGCCATAGTCAGTTAAAACGTAAATCCTTACAAGCGCACCCAGCAGTGAAGGGTTCAGCACTGGTGACACATTACAAAATAACTGATAGATTAGCTATTCAAGCCTCTATTCATCTATCTATTCATTAAGCGATTCAGCACTATGACAAATCGGTCTGATATGATACGCCAGCTTCTACGCCAGGGGCCCATGCCTGTAAGGCAACTTACTGATATTATGGGAATTAGTCAACCTACTGCTTCCCGTACTTTGAAAATGCTTGATGATGAGGTTGTTCGAATTGGTTCGGGTTCATCTATTCAATATGCTTTGCGCGATGCTTTTCGCGGGTTTAGTTCTGCGCCCATTTACCGCATAACGGAAGAAGGGCAGATAAAATCGCTGGGCAGGCTTATTCCGGTTCACCCGGATGGATTTGTCATGGAACAGACTGATAATGTATGTCTGCACAGTGACGGCTTACCGTGGTGGCTTTTTGATATGCGCCCTCAGGGATATCTGGGGAGAGCCTATGCATCAGCATATTCAGCTGAGCTTGGTTTACCTCAAAATCCAGAAGACTGGGCAGACTCCGATGTGATTAGAGCCTTGCTGGCTCATGGCCATGATGCGGTGGGGAATCTATTAATAGGAGAACAGGCAAGAAATCAATTCATCGAGATGCCATCGCCAACTCCAGTTGAACGATCCACCACATATCCTACGCTAGCATTGGCGGTGAGTTCAGGTGAGATACCGGGTTCATCTGCTGGAGGTGAGCAACCAAAATTTTGCACCTACACCGAACGTGGCCATGTGCTAGTGAAATTCACGGCTCTGGACGACAATCCCATCAGTGAACGTTGGCGGGATTTGCTGCAGGCCGAACATCTTGCGTTAAAAGTGCTCGGAGTAGAAACCGAAGTGTTTGATTTTGAAGGGCAGCGCTTCCTTGAGATCCCTCGGTTCGACCGCGTAGGCCAACTAGGCCGTATCGGTCTTTTTTCTTTACGGGCGCTGGAGGCGGAGTTTGTCGGTCGTGCCAGAGACTCCTGGCCCGTTCTGGTTAATGAACTGGTTAAGCAGGGGCATGTTCATCCTGATGCCGCTATAAATGCGGCGCGGCTGTGGGCGTTTGGGATGTTGATCGGCAATACCGACATGCACCACGGTAACTTATCATTCATCAGTAGCCATGGTCGTCCATACCAGCTTGCACCAGCTTACGATATTCTGCCAATGGGCTTTGCGCCAAAATCAGGTGGTGGAATGGTCAATACGCTGCGGCCGGCGCTGCTCGTAGAAGCTATCGACGGGGAAATCTGGCACGATGCGTTGGATCTGGCTGAGAACTTTTTCGCTTTAGCCAACGATTGCCGTCATTTCTCTGCCAATTTTGCACCATGCCTTACGGCATTGCGCAGCCACCTCGACGAGGCCAGGGGACGGATCTCGCGCCTGGGGTAAATTATCAATGTCTGTCTGGGAGACTCAGGAGGGTTGCCCAGGCAGACCAGCTAATCACTATGTTTAATTTGCAGGGGGTAACGGTTCGGGATGGGATAATATATTCGCATATGCAATTTAACATAATATACATTATGCGCACCAAAGTAAGACCAGAAAGAATCCAGAGATTTGTGGGCATCCTTGTTCTCGCAGAATATGGATGTGCTGAGTCTGGTTGGTTCGCCTAACGATTGAAATGTCTTGCGGCCTTCACTGGGATTATCGAACGTCCTGATAATTTTTCTTAGGACCTGATTCAAATGAAACGATTGATTCCAATCCTTGCCTCTGCCGCAAGCATGACCATTCCGGTTGCTGCAATGGCAGACAATATTATTTGTCATGGCGGCTGGAGCATTGAGCGACACGTTACCGGTAGTGCCAGTAGTGGATTCATGAGCTACATGAAAGATGCTGGCGTCATAAAGTTATTGCATAACGGCAAGCTCATTTCACAAAAACGCATTCAGGACATTCAGCAATCGGTGTATCAGACCAGTGGTGCTCCACTTGTTAACTACGAGTTTGATGTTGATAAAAACAGTTTCTATATCCTTGCTCTGGATATGAGCACTCAGGGTGCATCAGGTGGCGAGCCGGATATCAAACTTTGGGGTACTGACGCAATGGGAATTGATTGCATCTTACAGGTAGGTGCTGAATGAAAAAATTAATCACCCTTCCCTTATTGATATCAATGGCCGGTTTGTTATTTACAAATCAGTCACTGGCGATTACGCAATCACAGATGCAGATGAGAGCGACTGCTACATGTGATTCTTACGCAAATTTTTCCAGAATTGCCAGTCCGGATATTATTTATGGCGCATGTATCACCGGAGCCAAAGACGCAATGCGGCACCGCAATTCCGTCTGTGAGAAGAAAATAAAGAAATTTAATGAACAGGCGGAAACCTTACGAGGAATGGAGCGGGCCGAGCATATTGAAGTTACTCAGGCATATCGCGCCGGATGCAACGCTGGAAAACAAAACTAAAAAGGAATACAAAAAATGAACAGTTCATTTTTGACGAAATATCTTTCGAAATTAACGCTCGCTATCAATCTTACAATAACCATACTAGTTTGGCTCTATTTTGTTGGAACTGACAACCCGTCATGGTATTCGATACTTCAGGGATATGCTTTCATCAGCTTTGATACGGCAAAAATCATTATCACTGTTATCTGTGCTGCATGGATAATCAAAAGCATTACATCCTATGAGCTAAAAACAGTTCTGTTTACTCAGGCGGACATTCAGAAGGAAATGCTCAAAGAACTTCAGTTATTAAGAAGTGGAAAGCAAATGAGTAATGCCGATGCCATGAAAGATGACTTCAGGATAGACTTTGATAAAGTAGATTGCTGATATTTCTCTGATACTGACATGTAAGGGTCTTCACCTTGGTGGAGATTCTTATTTTTATTCTGATTCTTTGTTAACTCAAGCCGTATGGCTCTCCTGCGGAGGGCTCAATATTGGACTAATATTGAAACACTAAAGTAAGAGGCTAAGTAACCACGGAATACCGATTAAGATAATAGAGTAATAATAGGTATATATAAGAGATTAACCCCGGTTGGCGATTTGGCGATGGTAGCATGGATATTGAATTACGTAAATATATTATATTTATTTTTTTATCTCTCCACCCTATCGGGTAATTCCGGCGCAGCACATCAGCATAATCTGATTCATATAACGCATCACGAGCCATTAAAGGGCTACAGCCAGTACAAAACCATGCTTTAGCCCTAAAACAGCCCATAATCGCCCCCACGCAACCTCTGGTCACAATTTATACCAATTTCATTTAACTGTATAAATGAACAGCGCCGTATATGCCGGAATCCTGCCATCAGACAGGCCCAGCACACCCTGCCCTGACCCGTATTTACAGTGCCTGTAGCGCATTCTGAGCGCACTGGTGCATGATAAGGCATGAATGCCACGCCCACTCAGTGACAGTCGCAGAGCGGCACTGGTAGAGTGCTACGATACCTGTCACATTGCATTGTCTGTATTATTTTTAATTTTTATTTTTTGAATGGATTCTTTAATTTAATTCCTGACCTCCACCCGGAGTGCTGGCCTGACAGAAGGTAAAGGGAAAAGTAGGACCCGACCCGATTCTTTTTCCCCTTTTCATTCGTCACCCAGGAAATGTCAGATGACTTACTTTCGAAATAAGAAATATCATCAGAACTACAGCCATAACACTTTGTTTCCAGGCGCTGTATTTACCACGAAGCATAATGGTGAATGCTCCATTCTTGGTCGTTCGGAAGACAAATCAAGGCGTGGATATTATGTCGTGGAATTTAAGGATAGCGGCATAGTTAAGGAGGCTTATGGTACGCATATTAAATCGGGTGCAGTCTCAGATGATGCCTTTCCGTCCTCAGAAGAGGAACGAATAACATTATTGATGAGGCCGCGTTATTATGATGTGGGATATATTGGGAATGGAAGACACTCCACTATTGAAAATACCAGAAGTCACCAGAGAACGAGGTCATTCATTCTATGGCATAACATGCTGGCAAGGTGCTACATGACAGTTAAAGGGAAACAATATTTTAAAGGATATAAAGGTGTCACTGTATGCGAGCGATGGCATAACTTTCAGAACTTCTGCAATGACCTTCCAAAATTGCATGGCTACAACAAATGGAAGGATAATCCGGGAGAGTTTGAGCTGGATAAAGATTATTCACATCGGCTCATTTATTCTGCTGACACGGTGGCATTTATCAGCACAGAAGAAAATGCCAGGGAAGCTGGATTACGACGTGTTGCCATGAAGATTCCTTCCGGGCATTATCATGAAATAAATAAAATTCGAGATGAGGTATTAACGGAGGCTGAAGATGAATTAAAAAACAATCAAATTAATTATGAAGTTGTTCTTAACGGGAATATGAAAGTAATCCTGTCTGAAACCCCTTATGGAACAGTGTTGTTCTGGCCTCTCACGAAAAAGATTCAGCGTAATTGCTACATGATTGATGGTGATGTACAGGTTTATGTTCATTACCTGCGCTGGCTCATACTTCAGTGGGAAAACAGAAATCCCGACGTAAACTGTGTTGCTACAACCTGTTGATGATGCTATAAAATAGTCATAAAATAACCGGCATTTCACAATGCTATCTATTAATAAGAAAAAACGAACATTCAGGATGTATCTGTAATTCCGCTGTTGCAGTGATTTTCTATGCCAGAAAACAAGTAACAACGTCTGGCAGTTCATTGCAGAAGGCTAAATGCCCGCACTTCGTGCAGTCATTTAACATGTTCAACACATTATGCGTACTAACATAGAATCAGACGGAATCCAGCGTTTTGTGGTCATGATGGCCCTGGTCGCTGATGCTCATTATCTATCCGGCACAGCTCCTTAGTCTTCTGCCGCTGTACCCATCAAGTCGATTGTCCGGCAAGATACTTTGCCAATCCCGCCATCACTTCCGGAAAGTCCGAACTAATGCCTTCGCCAAATTCCTGAGCATCGGGCCCCTGGGTGTTGATTGTGTAGATAAGCTTACTCTGGCCAAATTGTGATGCTTCAATTCGGTGTTCTACACTGACCAACGTTTCTCCCACCCAGGTTTTATCGATGAAGCATTTTTCTGTAGAAACCTCGCTAAGCTGACTACGGATAATGTCCCCCTCAGGTAGCGCCATCGCAAACCATGTTCCTGTGAGAAACGTGAATGGACTTTACGCCAGGGTTCCATTGCTTCCAGTTAGCAGTATCGATGAATGCATGCCATATTTTTTCTGGCGTGTAACACACATCCAGTTCGAAAGATTTACTCCAGACGTTGCTTTCGTTCATCAGAGGCTCCGGTGATTAAATGTAAGTGAACAGATGCTCATACATTGTCACTATCAGCCAATATGTCAATTACCCAAATTTCTGCAAAACACCCATCCCATTTTCCCATCGTTTCAACGCAAAAGTTGGTAGGTAAATGCGAATAGATCTTAATTGCAAATGATAGTGGTTACCATTAACATCTTCCTTTGTAAAAATTTGCAAAGGAAACTTACATGTCTACAAAAAATGTAAAGAAAACGGTTTTTCGCGCCCTCGCCCTCTCCTTTTCCATCCACGCCAGCCTTGTTAACGCCGCTGATTTTACTGAGAAAGACTTTCAATCGCAGTCTCTTGGCCATGGTGTCTATGAGCTTGCCTACGATAAAGGACAAAACGCGCTTTATGCAGCGTCTGCTCCTTCGTTTGAGAAAGATAAAACGGCTGGGCTGGTCTTTCAGCTTGATGCAAACTCACTGAAAATTAACCATAAAATTGCTACCGATCGCCGTACATTTGCTGTTGCTTTAGATGAAGCGAATCACACCCTTTATCTGGGCAACGCTATGGAAGGTTCGATTGCACTTCTGGATACGCGTACAAATAACGTTATCAACACCATCCAGTTGAGCGACGAGAGCAACCCGAAAAAAACCGCCCATGTTCGTGAAGTGGTACTCGATAAGAAGCATCACCGTCTCTATATCTCTGGAATTGGTGGCAAAGATAGCGGCCTGCTTTGGGTCGTTGATACCCAAAAACAGCAGTTGGTTAATACCATTGAGAAGTTCGATCCGGTTGGTTTCGCGGTAGATGAAACCGACGATAAAGTGTACGCCGTCACCGGTAAAGGCGAGCTGCTAACCCTGGATGGCAAAACGTCAAAAGTGCTTTCTCGCGTCGCGGTTGATCCTAAAGAACCGAAGCACTACTTCCTCAATATCGCGCTGAACACCGCCAAAAAAGAAGGTTACATCGCCGATACCAATACTCGCGACGTTCTGGTTGTCGACCTTGATTCCGGCAAACTCCTCCAGCGGATCCCAACGCCTAACTCCATTGCTGTGGTGTATAACGCAGCCCGCCATGAAATTTATGTCACTCACCGTAACGACCAGCAGATTAGCGTTATCGATGCAAAAACCTACGGCGTGAAGCACACCATCAAAACCTCGGCGATGCCCAACAGCATGGTGCTATCTCCTGATGCAAACACGCTGTATGTCAGCGTCAAGCAAGATGAAAAAAGCGATCAGGCTGACTACGTCGTAAAAATCGATCTCACTAAATTCTGAGGAAGTATCCGTGATTACCCAAACACGTATTGCCGTGGCCGTTTCACTCGCTTTTGCTAACCTGCCAACGGCTGTATATGCCGCCAATAACGAAGATCAGATGGTGGTTACTGCCACCGGATTTAGCCAGGAACGTCGGGAAGCACCGGCTACGATATCGGTTGTTGATGAAAAAGAATTAAACACGCGCTCAAACCAAAACGTCACTGAAGCGTTACATGAAATGCCGGGCGTCCTGGTGGGCAACGGCCACGGCACCCTTGCCAGCGGCGATGTACAGATGCGTGGGATGGATTCATCCTATACGTCGTATATGGTTAACGGCATCAAACAAGCGACCCGAGAGTCACGCCCCTACGGCCATCATATTGGTACCGAGGCTTCCTTTCTGCCACCCGTGGCCGCCATCGAACGCGTTGAGGTTATCCGCGGGCCGATGTCCTCTCTTTATGGTTCCGATTCCATAGGTGGCGTGGTGAACGTGATCACCAAAAAAGGCTACAACCTGGAAAACTGGACCGGGGTGCTGGAGGATAATTATTTCCTGCAGGAACAAAGTAAATACGGCAATACCAACCAAACCAATGCCTTCCTGATGGGCCCGGTTATCCCAGGTAAACTCGGCGTCAGCGTGGCAGCCGACTACCTGGATCGTCGCGATGATGATAGTCCAAAGAAACCGCGCTTTGTGAAACATGAAGCGGGGAACCTGGACGCCACTGTCTCAATGTCGCCGACCGATACCCAGCTGTGGGATCTGAATGCTTCTCGCGGTCATCAGGAAAAAAGTCATAACCCGGGCAGTCCGTGGTATTGGGGCTTCGACCGTGATGCGGCCTCACTTTCGCAGCACGCCTGGTACGGCGATGACCTGCTGGAAGTGAAGAACTTCATCAGCTATGAAAAAGCACGTACCGAATATCGCGTCGAGGAAATGGCACCGCAGTTTATTGAACAGCGCAACTTTGAAGCCAACAGCGCCAACACTTTCACACTGGGCGATCATAAACTGACGCTGGGCGCGAACTACACGCGCAATGAGCTGAATGATACCTTCGATATAGAGGATAAAGCCGTTGCCGGCGTTACGCCGGTCAGTAAAATCACCCGTTACGGTTGGGCCGTATTTGCGGAAGATGCGTGGATGATTGTACCAGACTTCATGCTGACCACTTCGGCTCGTTTGGATCACGATAGCTACTTCGGTTATCACGTGACGCCAAAACTGTACGGTAACTGGACTATCGACCAGAATTGGGCGCTGAAAGGCGGCGTATCGACCGGTTATAAAAAGCCCGACTTGCGTGAAAACAACTCCGGCTTTACCAGCGTTTACGGTGCCTACCCTTATTCCTATATTGGGATTGGTAACGACGACCTGAAACCAGAAGAAAGCATCAACACCGAGTTAGGGCTTTACTGGCAACAAGATACGCTGGCACTGGATGCAACGGTATTCCACACCCGATTTAAGAACAAAATCAGCGACTATACAATTTGTACTGAAACGTCGACGCAGAAGTGTGTTTATAACGGCTACACCGCCGAAAGCGTCTCCCAGTATTTCAACGTCAGCGATGCGGAAGTTTACGGTCTGGAGCTGAATGGCGACTGGCAGGTAACGCCTTCCCTGAAAGCAAACGCCAACTACACCTATACTCATAGCGAGCAAAAAAGCGGTGAGTATAAAGGCTACGCGTTGAGCGATTTCCCAACCAGTATGGCCAACGTCTCTCTGACCTGGAATGCTATCAACGATCTGGATCTGTGGACTAAAGCAAGCTGGCGCAGCAACTCACCGGATATTGGTAAATCAACCGCAACGGAGGCTTATGCATTGGTTGATTTAGGTGCTCGCTATCGTGCGACCAAAAATATCACCTTGATGGCCGGTGTTTATAACGTATTTGACGTGAACCCAATCTACACCACAACTTATAACGAAACATCCATGCTTGAAGGACGTCGCTATAATATTGGCGCACGTTACGAGTTCTAAAATATGTCGCCGGAGCGGGTACGCTCCGGCATTTATTAGCGTAGTTCCGCAATCAGCCCTTCCAGCCATTCAGCAAACACCCTCACCTTATGCGATAAATGTCGGTGCGGGTAAAGCAGTGATAGCCTGCGTGATGGGCATGGAAAATCAGGTAAAACCTCGACCAACTGACCACTATCGATATAAGGTTGTAAGAAGAAGTTCATGCCCTGTAATAACCCGAGTCCGGTAATGCCTGCCGCAATATATACCTCGGAGTTATCGAGAATGAGTTTACCCGGAATAGATATCTCCTCTATTCCAGCTTCATGCTGAAAACGCCACGGCATGACCTGACGACTGTTGCTGTTAATCCAGTTAACCCCCTGGTGATGCTGTAAATCTTCAAGTGTCTGCGGCATACCGTGCTGCGCAATATAGGCTGGGCTAGCGCAGGTTGTTATCCTAATATCGCCAAGCTTTCTGGCGACATAATCACCATCATCCAGTGCCCCCCATCCTTAATACGCAATCGAGGCCGTCGCGAAGCAGATCTCGCCGCACATCAGAGCTGCTTAAAATAATCTCCAGATCGGGATGGTCCTGATAAAACGCCGGCAATTTTGGAACCACAATTTGGCGGGCGAACGCAATGGGCATATCAATGCGCAGCTGGCCATGAAGCGGCCGCTCGGGCGCGAACGAATCCAGCAAATCATCCGCCTGCGCCAGTAATGGCTTACTGCGGCGATAAAATTCTTCCCCTTCCGAGGTCAGATTGATACGCCGCGTGGTGCGCTGAAGCAAACGCACGCCACTTTCTTGCTCTAGCTGCTGGAGCGCTTTTGTCACCGCAGGACGATGAATCTGTAGATTTTCCGCAGCCTGGGTAAAACTGCCAGAATCAACAATTTCGATAAAAATCTTAATATTTTCAAATAGATTCATTTGCATAACGCAAGCCCACTTATATAACGGACAATATTGTTATCCATTTAATAATAGTGAAGAACAATTTTCACTATTTTTCAAAACAATCAGGTGGCCTACACTGCCCGCATTCCAGCATATCCCTGCTTGTAACAAGGAAATAACATTATGAAAACCAACCGTATTTGTCAGATTCTGGGTATCGAAAAACCGGTGATTCAAGGGCCATTATCATGGCTGACCGACGCGCGTCTGGTGGCTGCCGTGAGTAACGCTGGCGGGCTGGGCGTTTTGGGGCCGAATGCCGGGTTAACCGCGCAAACCGCAGTCTCTACTCCAGAGGCCACCGCTGAGAAAATGCGTGAAGAGATCCGTAAAACGAAAAAACTGACCGAAAAACCCTTTGGCGTAAACCTGATCCCCACGCCGGAGAATGATATCTGGACCCCGCCTATTCTTAAGGTCATTAAAGAAGAAGGCGTCCGCGCGGTGGTTTATACCGGATATGGCGAAGGTGCCATTATTCCGGCGCTGTTTGACGAACTAAAAGCTGCGGGGATTGCCATTATCTACCGCGATATCAACCCTACGCCGGAAAACACCCGTGAAGCAGAACGCGCGGGAGCCGATATCATCGTCGCCACCGGGTTTGATGAAGGCGGGACGCTGCCGGGTAACGTGCTGGGCACCTTCTCTATTGTGCCGATGATTGCCGACGCGGTGGAAAATGTCCCTGTGCTGGCGGCCGGCGGGATTGTCGATAAACGTACCGCCCGTGCGGCTCATGCGCTGGGTGCAGAGGGTGTATTTGCGGGTTCCGTGTTTATTAGTACTGAAGAAAGCCGCGTACCGCTGTCAATCAAAGAGAAAATCGTCGCCGCAAATGGGCTGGATCTGAACCTGTTCCGCACCCTGCCTGACTTTTATCGTTCTTTGCCGGGCAAGCTGACGAGCAAACTGATGGAAATGGATAAAGCGGGAGCCAGCAAAGAAGAGATAGGCAACGCGATGGGTGGCCTGCGCGGACTGCGACTTGGTATGCTGGAAGGCAATACCGACGAAGGCTATATCTCGCTGGGTACCGGGATCGGCGGTATCAAAACTATTACCCCGGTGGCTGATGTCGTTGAACAGTTAACCGCGTAAAAAAATGGGTAGCATCAGGCTACCCATTTTTCTCTAATCTCAGCTTGAACCGCGCGGATTACCTAGCGATGGCTAAACACAAGTCGCAGCGCGAACAGCATAAATACTCCGCCGGTAACTTGATCCATTCCCCTAACAAACCGTGGCTTACGTAAAACGCGTGAGGCATAACGTGTCGCCAGGATAAGCGTTAATGACCATAAAGTTCCGATAGCAACATGAATGGCCACCAACAGAAAGGTCCAAATAATCGGTGAGTATCCGGCGGGAATAAATTGCGGCAAGAATGAAACGTAAAACACGCCCATTTTAGGATTAAGAACGTTACTCAACATTCCACGAACAAATCCACTCTCCGGGCGTCGCCCTTCAGACGGCAGGTTTGCGGCGGTTTGCCGTGGCCTCAGCAGCAACTGTATTCCCAACCAGAACAGATATCCGGCGCCGCACCATTTGAGAATATCGTACAGTAACGCCGACGTCGCCAGCACCGCACCAAGCCCAAAAGCCACCAATGCGCCCCAGATAAAGCAGCCGGTATCGATCCCCAAGGCGGCCTGAAAAGCTTTTTTCCCACCCTCGGCCGTTGAGGTTCGTAGGATGAGTGCGGTATCAAGCCCTGGAGTCAAGGTAAGGAGTAAGGCGGCAAAAGAAAAAGCGAGAAGTGAATCGGCAACAGACATTTTCGAACTCCGAAAGCGTGGATGCTATTGCAGAATTAACATGAACGCAACAAAAAGTACGGAGCTGCACATAGACGGATGGGTTCAGCATCTTTTTCCGGCTAAATCCCGGTTGTTTCGCTGATAAAACCACACGTATAGGTGACGTTGTCACTTAATGATCATTGCGTCTGGTCGTTCTCGCCCTCAGGAATCAGCATAATCATCTTTAATGCCCGGTTGCTGGTCAGCTGCCAGCTTAATTGGCGATACAGCAGATCGCCTTTCCCGGCATGATGAAACAAGCGTTCGCCCCCTTCCCTTACAATCACCTGCTGTTGTGACCAGAATTCGCGAAAGTCACGGCTGCTTTCGTTCATCTGCTGCACAAAAGCATTCAACACCGTATCATTTGGATAATGAATAGCATCGGCACGCAGCTCGGCCACAATGCGTCTGGCGCGGGCTTCCCAGTTATCGACCAGCTTACGCGCCAGCGGATGCTGGAACATAAAACTCATCATATTAGGAGCATCGTCAACATCCAGCCACCCGGCAAATAACGCCTCGGCGCCTTTATTCCATGCCAACACCTGCCAGGTGAGATCGAGCAGATAGCAGGGTTGCGAGACACAGTTAACCGTTGCCAGAATCGTTGGTTCAACGGCTGGAACCCGCTCGTTCATTGGGTCGCTCTTGTGCGCCAGCAAAAACAGATACTCGCGCTCGGCTGGTGTCAGCTGTAATGCACTGGCGATCCCCGATAGGGTCTGTGCCGACACGGTAATATCGCGCCCCTGCTCAAGCCAGGTATACCAGGTGGTGCTGATAGCACTCATCTGCGCGACTTCCTCGCGGCGTAACCCTTTGGTTCTGCGCCGCGAAATTATCGGGATCCCTAGCCTTTCCGGCGAGGTGTTCTCCCGTTTTACACGTAAAAAAGCGCCCAGCGCTTCTGGCCCAGTCAGCCCCGATTTGTCCATGGTAGTAACTCTATATACCAGTATAAATGGCCATATTGTACCCGTATTAATACCATCGTATAGTCCGCCTTAACAACAAAATAACAACAGAGGAAGACAGGTATGAGCAACCATCATGAAACATTAGTGAAGTCGCAGTTCAGCGGTCAGGCAACGGCCTATTTACAGAGCAGCGTTCACGCTCAGGGCGCGGATTTACGCCGGTTGAGCGAATGGTTAGCTGACGATAATTCAGCCAAATTATTGGATGTGGGCTGCGGCGCCGGGCACGCCAGTTTTACGGCTGCCCCATTAGTGAATTCAGTCACGGCATACGATCTGTCGGAGGGCATGCTGACGGTGGTCGCTCAGGAAGCGCAAAAGCGCGGCTTACACAATATCTCCTGTGCTCAGGGCCCCGCAGAAATACTGCCGTTTGCCGAGAATAGCTTTGATATCGTCATCAGCCGTTACTCCGCGCACCATTGGCATGACATGCAGGCCGCGCTGATGGAAATCCGCAGAGTGCTGAAGCCCGGCGGGCGGTTTATCATGATGGATATCGCCTCGCCGGGAAAAGCGATTCTCGATGTCTGGCTGCAGACCATTGAAATGTTGCGCGATCCATCGCACATTCATAACTACTCGCAGGGCCAATGGCTGACCATGGTCAACAATCGCGGGATGGTGGTGGAAAAGCTGGTCGGCGATAAACTGCACCTGGAGTTTTCCTCCTGGGTGGCGCGAATGAAAACGCCGGATAATATTGTCGAGGCGATTCGCTACCTGCAAAGTAAAGTCTCGGATGATGTACGAGCACATTTTGCCATCGCCGATGACGGCAGCTTTGTAAGCGATACGATTATGTTCCAGGCTCGATAGCCTCACTACGCTGTAACGCCGGGTTAGCCCGGCGTCACTACTGAACATCGGTAACGTGACAGCGTCACTTTTATGTATTTTAACAATGAACCCTGCTACTAGCCCACAAAGCCATATCAACCATCACCATACGGTAGATATAATTCTTGCTCACCGGCGTCGGGCAGCGCACAAAAGACCAAACTGGCGAAATAGTCAGCAGTTGTGTGCTTTTTTGTGCCCTTACCCCCAATTTGTCACCATCATGTTAATCGTTGCTCTATAATCTTGCGCGCTGCAGTTTCTGCCAGCCCGTCGCGGGTCTGGAATGAAGACAACGGAGTGACGTAAGATGTTATCAGGTAATAAAAATCGTTCCCTTTATATCCCCTATGCGGGACCGGTTCTGTTGGAATTTCCTCTGCTCAATAAAGGCAGCGCGTTCAGCATGGAAGAACGCAGCAATTTCAACCTGCTCGGGCTGCTGCCTGAAGTCGTTGAAACCATTGAAGAACAGGCCGAGCGTGCCTGGATCCAGTATCAGGGATTTAAAACTGAGATCGATAAACATATCTACCTGCGCAATATCCAGGACACCAACGAAACGCTGTTCTATCGGCTGGTAGAAAATCATCTCGATGAAATGATGCCGGTCATCTATACCCCTACCGTCGGTGCGGCCTGCGAGCGTTTCTCCGAGATTTACCGCCGTGCGCGCGGTGTTTTCATCTCATATCAGAATCGTCATAACATGGACGATATTCTGCAAAACGTGCCAAATCACAATATTAAAGTGATCGTCGTCACCGATGGCGAGCGTATTCTGGGCCTTGGCGACCAGGGTATCGGCGGCATGGGCATTCCTATCGGCAAACTGTCGCTGTATACCGCCTGTGGCGGCATTAGCCCGGCCTACACCCTGCCGGTAGTGCTGGACGTTGGTACCAATAACCAACAGTTGCTGAACGATCCTCTGTATATGGGCTGCCGTAACCCAAGAATCAGTGACGATGAGTATTATCAGTTCGTCGATGACTTTATCCAGGCGGTGAAACAGCGCTGGCCAAACGTGCTGCTGCAATTCGAAGACTTCGCGCAGAAAAATGCGATGCCGTTGCTGAACCGCTATCGCGATGAAATCTGCTGCTTCAACGATGATATTCAGGGCACCGCAGCTGTTACCGTTGGTACGCTGATTGCCGCCAGTCGCGCAGCAGGTAGCCAGCTTAGCGAGCAGAAAATTGTGTTTCTCGGTGCAGGCTCTGCCGGCTGTGGTATCGCTGAACAGATCGTCTCCCAGTTGCAGCGTGAAGGGTTGAGCGAAGAGCAGGCGCGTGGCCGCGTCTTTATGGTCGACCGTTTCGGTCTGCTGACCGACCAGATGCCTAACCTCCTCGCATTCCAAAGTAAGTTGGCGCAGAAACAAGACAAAATTCAGGGCTGGGAGCATGAGAATGAAGAGATTTCTCTGCTCGATGTGATTCGCAACGCGAAGCCGGACATTTTGATTGGCGTATCTGGTCAGACGGGGCTGTTTACCGAAGAAATTATCCGTGAAATGCACGCCCATTGCCCACGTCCTATCGTGATGCCGTTGTCGAACCCGACTTCACGCGTAGAAGCAACGCCTCAGGAGATCATCAGTTGGACTGATGGTCAGGCGCTGGTCGCCACCGGCAGCCCGTTTGCCCCGGTAGTCTGGAAAGATACGGTGTACCCGATTGCTCAATGCAACAACTCCTACATCTTCCCGGGTATTGGTCTTGGCGTCATTGCCTCTGGCGCGTCGCGTATCACTGACGAAATGCTGATGTCTGCAAGTGAAACGCTAGCTAAACACTCGCCGCTGGCCACTCATGGCGAAGGTTTGGTTCTGCCGGAACTGAAGGATATTCACAAGGTTTCGCGGGCAATTGCCTTTGCGGTCGGCAAAATGGCTCAGCAACAGGGTGTTGCCACGAATACTTCCGCCGATGCGTTGCAGGAAGCGATTGATGAGAACTTCTGGCAGCCGGAATACCGCAGCTATCGTCGTACCTCTATCTAATTGATATTTAGCCCGGCTGGTGTTGCCTCATTGGCACTCAACCGGGCTAATTAACCTTAACGCGCACGATGCTACATACTGGATTATTAAGATCTATAAAATGTATGTTGTAACTAATGTTTTATTCACTGGCGTTATATTATCCGCAAAGCTACACTGCTTTTACCGTTCACCTGACAATAAAATAAGGAGGCTAATTATGCTGTATTGTGAAAATTTTAATATTTCACATACCCTTGGTGATCGCACCAGCTCAAGCGTTATCGATATCGTGCTGCGATAACTTCGGCTTGAGCGAAGACACCTACTCTTAATCCCTTCCCTCGGGCTTACCAGGTTATCGTCAGCGATGTTTGACGAGGCATTCTCATGCCTGTAACTCTTGAGTAAGCAAATGAGCACATTACTAACGGCACAAGCACTTCACGTTGAGACGGCGTTTGGCCCTCTTTTCACCCAACTCACCTTTACCCTGAAGAAAGGCGACCGTATCGGCCTGATTGGCTATAACGGCTGCGGAAAAAGTACCCTACTACAGGTACTTGACGGCACGATTGCGCCCTCTGCAGGACAGGTCTCACTCGCCGGCCATTGTTTAATGGCGCGGGTGGAACAGCATTTACCCGCGTCCATGTTAAATCAGTCACTCATCGATGCCGTCCTTGCTCAGCTTCCCGTCTCTGCACGCGAAAGCCAGCGTTGGCAGGCCGAACGGCTATTGCTGGAGATGGGTTTTATCAGCCCGGAGATAGAACAAACGGCATCAACTCTGAGCGGCGGACAGCATACGCGTCTCTTGCTTGCGCGCGCGCTGATCTTACAGCCTGATTTACTGCTGCTGGATGAACCCGGCAACCACCTCGACCTGCCTACGCTGCTCTGGCTGGAAAGCTTCCTGTCTCACTGGAGCGGCAGCTTCGTGCTGGTATCTCATGATAATCCGCTGCTGGATGCGGTGACGAATACCAGTTGGATCCTGCGCGACAACAGCCTGCACGCCTTCGCTCTGCCCTGCACCGCCGCCCGGCAAGCGCTAGAGGCGCAGGATGAAAGCGACGCGCTACGTCATAAAGCGGAACAAAAAGAAATCGACCGCGTCACCGCCAGTGCCAAACGGCTGGCCACCTGGGGACGGGTGTATGACAACGAAGATCTGTCGCGTAAAGCCAAGCAAATGGAAAAGCAGGTGACGCGGCTCAAAGAAAGCCAGACCGAACTCACCCACGGCACACCGTGGACCCTGGCACTGCATGGCGATGCGCTTCGCGCCGACAGGCTGCTGGAAATGGAGCAACTACCGGTCCCGCCAGCGCCTGGCTTAGCACCGCTGTTCACTACCGGTATTGCACGACTGCAAAGCGGCGACCGGGTGGCAATTATGGGCCGTAACGGCGGAGGGAAATCGTCGCTATTACGTCTGTTGTGGCGGCAGATGCAGCAGGAAACGCCGGACGAGGGACTGCGGCTTCATCCGCGCCTGCATGCGGGTTATTACGACCAAACGCTGCATCAGTTAGCCGATAACGCCACCCTGCTCGACGCACTGGAAGACTTCGAGCCCGCGGCAGAAACACGCAAACGGGCACTGATTTCCGCCGGTTTTGGCTGGGCGCGGCATGGGCAAAAAGTCAGTACGCTAAGCGGCGGCGAGCGTTCGCGTCTGCTTTTTGTGGGGCTTTCACTGGCTCGCTACAGCCTGCTATTGCTTGATGAACCGACCAACCATCTGGATATGGACGGCAAAGAAGCGCTGGCGCAGACACTGTGTGATTACCCTGGCGGATTGCTGTTGGTCAGCCACGACCGGCAGCTCATTAGCCAAAGCTGCAACCGCTTCTGGCTGATTGACGAGCACGGGCTCAGCGAGTGGCCAGATGCCGACGCGGTCTACGACCAGTTCAAAAACAGCGACCGGCTGGAGCCCACTCAGCCGCCGGGTATTGGTAACACGGTGGTTACGTTTAACGACGACGATCTGCTGGAACGGTTGGTCATGCTGGAGGAGCGGCTGGAGGAAGATCTGGCGCGTAAACCCAAGCACCAGAAACCCCAGCTTCAGCAGCAATGGCAGGAGGAAATTATGCAGATTCATCAGTTAATCGGTTAGCGCCAGTCCAGAACGTGGCGGCCTGGTTATCGCCACGTCGCAATACATGCATCAAGGGTAGCCCAATGAGGCGGGCTACCCTTTAATGTTACAGATGATTGCAATCGACTAGTTGTTGAGCACTTAGTGGCACTTTTATGAACACTTAACGCTATGAGCCTGAAAACCCACCAGATTATTCCCCCCTCCCACCTTGCAATTTCATCATTAATGACTAATCATTAATGAGTATTATTATCAAATACATATAAACCAGGAGTAAGGTTATGAAGGCTGCTGTTGTCACTCACGATCATCAGGTTAACGTTACCGATAAAAAGCTGCGTCCTCTCCAGCACGGTGAAGCCCTGTTAAAAATGGAGTGTTGTGGTGTCTGTCACACCGACCTGCACGTGAAAAACGGCGATTTCGGTGATAAGACCGGGGTTATCCTCGGCCACGAAGGCGTCGGCATCGTTAAGGAAGTGGGCCCAGGCGTAACCTCATTGAAAGTTGGCGACCGTGCAAGCGTGGCGTGGTTCTTCCAGGGCTGTGGCCACTGTGAATACTGTAACAGCGGTAACGAAACTCTGTGCCGTTCAGTCGTCAACGCCGGTTATACCGCCGATGGTGGGATGGCTGAAGAGTGCATCGTCACCGCCGACTATTCGGTCAAAGTGCCAGATGGCCTCGACTCTGCCGCCGCCAGCAGCATCACCTGCGCGGGCGTCACCACCTATAAAGCGGTGAAAATCTCCAACATAAAACCCGGTCAGTGGATTGCCATTTACGGCCTCGGTGGCCTGGGCAACCTCGCGCTGCAATACGCGAAAAACGTCTTTAACGCCAAAGTTATCGCGCTGGACGTTAACGATGCGCAGCTGAAGCTGGCGCAGGAAATGGGTGCCGATCTGGTGATCAACTCCCGTAGCGAAGATGCCGCTAAAATCGTGCAGGAAAAAACCGGGGGTGCACACGCCGCCGTCGTGACTGCCGTAGCCAAAGCCGCGTTTAACTCCGCCGTTGACGCCGTTCGCGCCGGTGGCCGCGTGGTAGCCGTTGGCCTGCCGCCGGAATCCATGAGCCTGGATATTCCGCGCCTGGTATTAGATGGTATCGAAGTGGTGGGTTCCCTGGTCGGCACGCGTCAGGATCTGACCGAAGCGTTCCAGTTTGCCGCTGAAGGTAAAGTGGTACCGAAAGTCACCATGCGCCCGCTGGAAGACATCAACGCTATCTTTAAAGAGATGGAACAAGGCCAGATCCGTGGCCGCATGGTGATTGATTTACGCCATTAATGCTCTATGCCTCTCCCGCCTGGGAGAGGCAATTTTCCGCTATTATCCACCAGCCAAAGCCAGCTTACGCTGTTGATAACGCGCATAGATAAGCAGCGACGTCATCGCCAGGAATGACAGCGCGGCTGCTGGTAACGCCACGGTATTCCAGCCAAAATTCAGCGTAATCATCAGCCCACCGAAGAACGCGCCAATCGCGCTCCCGAGGTTAAAAGCAATCTGTCCACCCGCCGCCCCGAGCATCTCTCCGCCCTTCGCATTTTGCAGCAGTAGAATTTGTAGCGGTGCCGACAGCGCAAAAAGCCCGGCGCAGCAGATAAATGCCAGCGTCAGCGACGCAATTTTCATCCCGCCGAGCAGGAAAATCAGCAGCAGCGCCACGACAATCACGCCATCGGTGGTAGCCGCAATCCGCAGCGGACTATAGCGGCCAGAAAGCTTACCGCTGAGAATATTGCCGAGCACCATCCCCAGACCCGCCAGCATCATGATGAACATAATGGCCCCTTCGGAGAAACCGGACACGTTCATCATAAATGGCTTGATATAGCTAAACCACGCAAACACCCCGGCGTTACCGAACATGGTGGCGGCAAAAATCAGCCACGGCGCCGGGCTTTTCAGGAAATGAAACTGCTCGCGCAGACGAGCATCGGATTTGTCAAACAGGGTCGGCACCCAGGCAATGATCGCCACCAGCACCGCGGCGTCAAACAGCGCAATCGCCAGAAACGTATAGCGCCAGCTAAATTGATGCCCCAGCCACGTCCCGGCGGGAACCCCCACCAGATTAGCGACCGTCATCCCGGCAATCATCCCGGCTACCGCCGCCGTCACACGCCCTGGTGGCGCGATCTTCGACAGAATAATCGCTCCGACACCAAAAAAAGCGCCGTGCGGAAAACCGGAGATGAGTCGCCCAATGGCCAGCATCACGTAGCTTGAAGAGACGGTGAAAACGATATTGCCAACAATACACAGCGCCGCCAGCAGCAGCATGATTGACTTCAGCGAGTAGCGCGTGGAAAACAGCGCAATAATCGGCGCGCCAATCACCACGCCAAAGGCATACCAGGAGATCATATTGCCCGCCGCGGGGATCGAAATACCGACATCATGCGCCAGTTCCGGGAGGACGCCCATAATGCCAAATTCAGCCATCCCCAGGCCAAAAGTGCCAAGCGCCAGTGCAAAAATTGTCTTTTTCATCCCTCTAATCACTTGTTTATGTTGCCTTTGCGGGACGGCATTATTGACCATTCGCTGAGCACAGACCAGCCAAAATAAGCCAACGATGGGATAATCCATGAAAACAGCGCAAATGATTCATACCAAGGCGAATGTTGGCAGATGTAACGCCGTAATCTTTTGTGGAATCGTTCTCGCAAAGGCGTAACGGAGGGAATACCTGACATTCGGCTGAACACAAACAAAAAAGAGCGATTTAACGCCCCCTCTCAGGGAACATCAAACCGCTCTAGCATATTCAGAAAGAGAACTTACTTCAGCCCTTCCGAATTTTCTTTCTTCGCTTCAAGACGTTCAACGTCACGATACCAGCGCGGATGGTGCTTCTGCGCCCAACGACGACTGACCTTGCCTTCAATCATTCCTTTAACCGATCCTTTTACCCAGAAGGCCATATACATATGGATAAGGATCGCGTGGATCAGAATGATAGCCGTAGTCGCATGAATCAGCAGCGCATAGCGCACCACCTGAATCGGGAAGTACTGCGCAAAGTACGGACGCCAGATAATCACCCCGCTCACCAGCAGCACAAAAATCATGCTCATGATGGTCCAGAACATCATCTTCTGCCCGGCGTTATATTTCCCGACCCTGGCGACTTTATGTTCGTTGCCTTTCAGCACTTCGACAATCCCCAACACCCACGGAATATCCTGCTTATCCGGAATGTTGTGATGCACAAAGCGGGCGAACATAAACATCAGCACGACGAAAATCAGCACGCCAAAGAACGGGTGCAGAATACGCCCCATCTGCGGTGTACCGAACGTTTCGGTCAGCCACTGCAGCGTCGGGAAGAAGAAGGAAATCCCCGATACGGCCACCAGGAAGAAGCAGATAACCACCGTCCAGTGACAGGCACGATCGACAAACTTCGTGCGCACAATCATTTTCGACTTACTCATGGCCATCTTCCTCCTCGTCATCATCCACTTCTTTGTTCGGGCCAATACCAATGTAGTGATAGATAAGCCCGGCAAAGGTGGCGATAAAGCCAGCGGCAGACAGCGGTTTCAGCGCCCCTTTCCACAGATTGATACTGGTATCAATCGCCGGATCCTTTGGCAGCTTGTGATACAGCTCTGGCTGGTCCGCGTGGTGCAATACGTACATCACGTGAGTACCACCAACCCCTTGCGGATTGTAGATACCTGCCTGCGGATAGCCGCGTTTCTTGAGCTTATCAACGCGCTCCTGCGCCACGTCCAGCATCTCTTTCTTGGTGCCAAAATGAATAGCGCCGGTTGGACAGGTTTTCACACAGGCCGGTTCCTGGCCCACGCTGACGCGGTCAACACACAGGGTGCATTTATACACGCGGTTATCCTCTTTATTGAGGCGCGGAATATTAAATGGACACCCGGCGATGCAGTAACCGCAGCCGATACAATTATCCTGCTGGAAATCGACGATCCCATTGGCGTACTGAATAATCGCACCCGCCGATGGACAGGCCTTCAGACAACCCGGATCCTCACAGTGCATACAGCCGTCTTTACGAATCAGCCACTCCAGCTTGCCGTTCTGTTCGGTTTCGCTAAAACGCATCACCGTCCAGGACTTGGCGCTCAGATCGGCCGGGTTATCGTAAACCCCCACGCAATGCCCTACCTCGTCACGGATATCATTCCATTCAGAGCAGGCCACCTGGCAGGCTTTACAGCCCACGCAGGAAGAGACATCAATCAGCTTGGCGACTTCTTCTTTGTAGTCCCGCGCGCGAGGCGCGGGAGTCATCGAATTCGTGGCAGAGCGTTTGATAATGTCTTGTGTTTCCATCGCCATATAAACGCTCCTTACGCTTTCTCGATGTTAACCAGGAACGCCTTATATTCCGGCGTTTGCGAGTTGGAATCGCCGACGTTAGGCGTCAGGGTATTGGCGATATAGCCCTTACGTGCCGCGCCTTCGTAGCCCCAGTGCAGCGGGATACCGACGGTTTCCACCTGCTGGCCGTTGACGTTGAGCGTTTGCAAACGACGAGTCACTACCGCCACTGCGCGAATAAAACCGCGCTGACTGCTGACCGTGACTTTGTCGCCATTGGCAATACCTTTGGCTTTCGCCAGCCCTTCGCTGATTTCCACAAACTGTTCCGGCTGCGCAATCGCATTCAGACGCGCATGCTTGGTCCAGGTATGGAAATGCTCGGTCAGACGATACGTTGTCCCGACGTACGGGAACTTATCTTTCTTACCAAGGCGCACCGCATCTTCTTCATACAGACGCACAACCGGACTTGAGATAACGTTTGGGTGCAGCGGGTTGGTACCCAGCGGCGTTTCCATCGGCTCGTAGTGTTCAGGGAACGGCCCTTCCGCCAGCTTATCGATGGCAAACAGACGGCCGAGGCCTTCCGGCTGCATGATAAACGGCATCGTCGCGCTGCCCGGAGGCGCGGTATTAAAGTCCGGGATATCGTTCCCCGTCCATTTGCTACCGTTCCACTTGATCAGCATCCGTTTTGGATCCCACGGCTTGCCGTTCACATCCGCAGATGCGCGGTTATACAGCACGCGACGGTTCAGCGGCCACGCCCATGCCCAACCCAACGTATTGCCCAGCCCCGATGGGTCAGAGTTATCGCGGTTAGCCATCTGGTTACCCTGCTCGGTCCAGCTACCGGCGTAAATCCAGCACGAGGATGAGGTTGTCCCGTCATCACGCAGCAGCGCGAAGCTATTGAGCAACTGGCCTTTTTTCGCCATCAGTACGCCGTTCGCATCGTAGATATCCGACAGCGCGTAGCCGTTGTTCTCTTTGGCCACCTCTTCGGATTCCGGATGATCCGGCTGTTTGTAATGCCAGCCCATACTCAGCAGCGGTTCAACGCCCTTACCGCCTTCTTCGCGATACATCTCGCGCAGACGATGATAAATACCGGCCAGAATCTCACCGTCATTACGCGCTTCGCCCGGAGCATCCTGACCTTTCCAGTGCCACTGCAGCCAGCGTCCGGAGTTGGCAATCGAGCCATCTTCTTCGGCAAAACAGGTTGACGGCAGACGGAACACTTCCGTCTGAATAGTGGACGGGTCAACGTCGTTTGATTCGCCGTGGTTCTGCCAGAAGGTCGAGGTTTCGGTTACCAGCGGATCGATAACCACCATGTACTTCAGCTTGCTTAAACTGCGTACAACCTTATTTTTATCCGGGAACGAGGCCACCGGGTTAAAGCCCTGGCAGATATAGCCGGTGACTTTACCGTTATCCATCATGTTGAAGTATTTGATAACGTCGTAGGCCTGATCCCATTTCGGCAACCAGTTAAAGCCCCAGTCGTTATCTTTGCTCGCCGCATCGCCATAGAACGACTTCATCAGGCTAACGTAGAACTTCGGATAGTTGCTCCAGTAGTTCACCTGGTCTGCCAGCGTCGCTTTCGGCGTATTGGCCGCCAGATAGGTTTGCAGATCGGTCTGTTTATCCGACGGCAGCGTCAGATAGCCCGGCAGGCTGGTCGACAGCAGGCCTAAGTCGGTTAATCCCTGAATATTGGAGTGCCCGCGCAGCGCGTTCACGCCGCCGCCCGCCATACCCATATTGCCCAGCAGCAGCTGAATCATCGCCATGGTACGGATGTTCTGCGCACCGACGGTGTGCTGAGTCCAGCCCAGCGCATACAGGAACGTGGTGGTACGATCCGCCGCGCTGGTCGAGGCCAGCACTTCGCACACTTTCAGGAAGTCCGCTTTTGGCGTACCGCAGATATTTTCCACCACGTCCGGCGTATAGCGGGAAACGTGCTCTTTAAGCAGGTTCCACACGCAGCGCGGATGCGTCAGGGTTTCATCGCGTTTGGCGTAGCCGTTTTCGTCGAACTGATAGTTCCACGATGATTTGTCGTACTGACGTTTGTCGGCATCGTAACCGCTGAACAGGCCGTCTTCGAAGGTAAAGTCATCGCGCACCAGCAGATTGGCGTTGGTGTAATGCTTCACGTATTCGGCGTTGATCTTATTGTTTTCGATAAGATACAGCAGAACGCCCGACAGGAAGGTAATGTCGGTGCCGGAACGAATCGGCGCATAGATATCGGCCACCGACGCCGTACGCGTAAAGCGCGGGTCGACGACGATAAGCGTCGCATCGTTATTATTCTTCGCTTCCATCGCCCAGCGGAATCCCACTGGATGGGCTTCTGCGGCATTACCGCCCATCACCATCACGACGTTAGCATTTTTGATATCAACCCAGTGGTTGGTCATCGCACCGCGACCAAATGTTGGAGCAAGACTTGCTACCGTTGGTCCGTGTCAGACGCGCGCCTGGTTGTCTACCGCCAGCATACCAAGCGAGCGCACAAACTTCTGCGTCAGCATGCCGGTCTCATTACTTGCCGCCGATGCGCACAGCATCCCGGTGGAGAGCCAGCGGTTAACCGTCACGCCCTGCTCATTTTTCTCAATAAAGTTGGCGTCGCGGTCGGCCTTCATCAATTTTGCGATGCGATCGAAGGCTTCATTCCACGAAATACGCTGCCATTTATCCGAGCCAGGGGCGCGATATTCAGGGTAACGCAGGCGGGTTTCGCTGTTCACATAGTCCAGCAGGCCCGCGCCTTTCGGACAAAGTGCGCCACGGCTCACTGGATGATCCGGGTCGCCTTCAATATGGTAAATGGCTTCGCGGGTATTTTTTGCTCCATCGCCCAGGCTATACATTAATAGCCCACAACCCACGGAGCAGTATGTGCAGGTATTACGAACTTCTTTGGCGCGCAGTAATTTGAAATTACGCGCCTGAGCCAGCGCTAATTTCGGGGCAAATCCCAGCGCCGCTGCCGTCGTCCCAGCCATACCGCCCGCGCAGATTTTAAAAAACTTTCTGCGGCTGACGTCCATTGTTTTCCTCGTTATCAGGTGAACTTGCCGGCCAAGCTAACAGCATTACCCCTGATTTTTTTGCGTCAAATCAATGTCGAAAACCGATCCCCCCTTAATAGTCGGCGATAGCGATTTTTATTAATACTTAAGGGTTATAGGCTGCGGAAAAATATCACCGGCAGAGGCAAAAAAATGCTATAACCGCAGGCTTCGTATGTAAAAGCATCAGGTCAGGCATGGATAAGAAAAGAGCAACGCTCATTGGATTTAGCGCCATTATTTTGTGGAGCACAATGGTGGGTCTGATTCGCGGCGTAAGCGAGGGGCTTGGCCCGGTTGGCGGTGCGGCAATGATCTACAGCCTGAGCGGCATATTGCTGATCTTCACCGTTGGTTTTCCACAGTTACGTCAAATCCCTCCGCGCTATTTGCTGGTCGGCAGCCTGTTTTTTGTCAGCTACGAAATGTGCCTCGCGCTCTCTTTGGGCTACGCCGGTACCCGCCAACAGGCGATTGAAGTCGGCATGGTCAATTATCTCTGGCCCAGCCTGACCATTCTATTTGCAATTATTTTTAACGGTCAAAAAACCACCTGGTGGGTTACTCCGGGATTATTACTGTCGCTGGTTGGTGTTACCTGGGTATTAGGCGGCGAACACGGACTGGATATTGCGGAAATAAGCAGCAATGTTATCTCCAGCCCGCTGAGTTATATTCTGGCGTTTGTTGGCGCGTTTATCTGGGCAGCCTACTGCACGGTCACGGCGAAGTATGCCAAAGGTAAAAACGGCATCACCCTTTTTGTGTTATTGACGGCGCTAAGCCTGTGGGTGAAATTCCTGATGAGCGAACAGCCGCCGATGATCTTTAGCTGGCCGGTGATCATTAAACTGGTGACCTGCGCCATGTCATTAGGATTTGCTTACGCCGCGTGGAACGTCGGCATTCTCCACGGTAACATCAGTCTGCTGGCCGCCGCGTCCTACTTTACGCCGGTTCTCTCCTCCGCACTGGCAGCATTCCTGTTAAGCGCCGCGCTCTCGTGGTCGTTCTGGCAAGGCGCGGCGATGGTATGCGGCGGTTCGCTGCTGTGTTGGTACGCCACCCGGCGTCCCTAAACGACATCGGGCGCAAGCTTGCGCCTGCGCCCAACATGATATCCAATCAATACCCTAACACCGTCCACGTAAGTAAAGTGATTAGGGGAAACGCCGGGATTTGGTTCCCGGAGGGACACCAAACCCGGTGGTCGCCCCGGGTATCTCAATCTTAAACTCGGCGTGTTAGGCAACATCAGACTTATACCGGATCTGGCACCTTCGCCAGCCCGCGCCAAATTCCTGCCGCCAGCAGCAGTAACAGCACGCCAGCGGTGCCTAAAGCCACGCTGTGGGCACTAATAAACGCCGTTTGTGCCGCTTCGACTAATGCCCGCGCCGGAATAACCGGCAGCGACTGCGCCAATTGCATTGCTTCGCCAATCGACGATGCCGCGCGGGTAGCGGATTCGCTATCCAGATTCTGTGGCAACACAATCGCCGCGCCGTAGCTGCGCGTGAGGATCAGACCAAACAGCGCAATCCCCAACCCGGCACCCAGTTCATAGGCCATGGTTTCAATTGCGCCTGCCGCCGCGGCTTTCTCTTTCGGTGCCGCGGCCATAATCGCCGACGTCGAGGCTAAAAGCGCGCTGGCGGCACTAAAGCCCAGCAGCGCCATCAGCCCCCAGGCCTGCCACTGTTGAGTGCTGAAATCCGTGACCGACAGACCCAGGAAGCTAAACGCACTCAGCAACATCCCGCCGGTCGCCACCTGGCGCAGCCCCAGTCGTGAAACCAGCATCCCGGCAATCGGCCCGCTAAAACCACTGGCCACCATCACCGGCAGCATAAACATGCCCGCTTCAAACGGCGTTTTCTGATGCACAAACTGCAGCTCCTGCGCCATCAGCAGTTCAAAGCCCACCAGCGTCACCAGCGCGGTCATCGCCATCACCACACCGCTGAGGATGATGCGATGGGTAAAGAGACGCATATCGATCATCGGGCGAGTCGCCGCCAGCTGTTGGCGAACAAACGTCACCAGCAGTAGCAGACCGACCAGCGCCACCGAAACGGTGATCCACGGCGCTAACTGCCCTTTGAGCGCGGATTTGGCGCTATAAACCAGCATCAGAATAGCCGCAATCAACATCAGTGCCTGAGTCAGATTCAGCGGCTGCTCGCGACGCGCCGGTTGCCGTGGAACGAGGCGCGCGCTGCAAAGCATCACCACCAGCACAATCGGCACGTTTATCAAAAACACCGAGCCCCAGTAGAAGTGTTCCAACAGCAGGCCGCCGACCAGGGGACCAAACGCCGCACCGCCCGACCCTACGGCTGCCCACAGCCCCAGCGCCATATTGCGATGTTTAGCTTCAGCGAAGGTGCTACGGATCCCCGCCAGCGTCGCGGGCACAATCATTGCGGCCCCGACCGCCAGCAGCGAGCGGGACGCAATAAGCGCCAGCGCAGTGGGTGAAAAGGCCGCTGCCAGCGAGGCAACACCAAATATTCCGCTGCCGAGCAGCAGCAAGCGTTTAAAACCGATCTTATCGCCGAGCGCACCCATCGGCAGTACCATCCCGGCCATCACTAATGAATAAATATCAATGATCCACAGCAGCTCATTGCCGCTGGTTCCCAGCGCGACGCTGAGCGTCGGTGCCGCTACGTGCAGCACGGTTGCGTCAATCGCCACCGGGATATAGACCATCAAAATTGCCATAAGCGTTAACCATTGGCGTGACATAGTTCCTTTCCTCATTTCATTTATGTTGGACACTTGTCCAGGAAAAGGATCCTGCCGGATTGTTGAACGCATGTCCAATTTTTTGTTATTCTCAGTTAAACCCCACTTAAACAAAGAAAAATGAACTATTTAACCCGGGATGAACGCCGAGAAGTGATCCTCAAAGCGGCGATGCAGGTGGCGCTCAGCGGTGGCTTTGCGGCGATGACCGTGCGCCATATCGCGACTATTGCTGGCGTCGCCAGCGGCCAGGTACATCATCACTTCACCTCGATTGGCGAACTTAAAGCATTAGCCTTCGTGCGGCTTATCCGCGAAATGCTCGATATGCCGCTGGTCCCTGACGACGCCAACTGGCGGGAACGGCTGTTTGCGATGGTCGGCAGCGATGATGGCCGGCTTGAACCCTACATTCGCCTGTGGCGTGAAGCGCAGCTGCTGGCCGACAGCGATGCCGATATTAAGGGCGCTTATCTGCTGACGATGGACATGTGGCACAAAGAGACCGTCGCGCTCATTTTGCAAGGAACCGAAGCCAATGAATTCCGACCAATTGATAATGCAGACAATATTGCCTGGCGATTAATTGCATTAGTCTGTGGATTAGATGGAATTTATGCATTAGGGATGAACGAAATTAATGACGAGACCTTTACTCGCTATATACATCATTATATTACGATAGAACTCAACCCCGCTTAATTTACATTTAGTAACAATTAACAACGTTTTATTCACGGCGCGTTTTCTTACAACGCGCTTTTTTTATCTATTCTTCAACGATGAAGAGATAAAACGGCCTGGCGACAATAATTCCCCTCTACCTACTTCGCTGTTTTTCCTTTATTTCTTTTTTATGACGTTTCTTTCGAGGGTATTATGGCAAATAATGAGAAAGAGAATCATTACCTTTTAAAAGACTGGAAACCTGAAAACTCAGCCTTCTGGGAAAATAAAGGAAAATCAATTGCAACGAGAAACCTGTGGATATCTGTCGCCTGTTTATTACTCGCCTTCTGCGTCTGGATGTTATTTAGTGCAGTTGCGGTAAATCTCAATAAAGTCGGATTTAATTTCACCACTGACCAACTCTTTTTATTAACTGCATTACCTTCTCTTTCCGGTGCGATATTACGCGTACCCTACTCCTTTATGGTACCTATGATCGGTGGCCGGCGCTGGACGGTTATCAGCACCATTATCCTTGTCATTCCATGTATTTGGCTGGGAGTCGCCATCCAAAATACCGCTACTCCGTACTGGGTATTTATTACCATCGCGCTGCTGTGCGGTTTTGCCGGCGCTAACTTCGCGTCTAGCATGGGCAATATCAGTTTCTTCTTCCCGAAAGCCAAACAGGGCAGCGCCCTTGGCATCAACGGCGGCCTTGGCAACCTCGGCGTCAGCGTGATGCAAATGGTCGCCCCCGCGGTTATTTTCCTGCCGATGTTTACCTTTATCGGTATCCACGGAGTGACGCAGGAAGACGGTTCAACCCTGTCACTCAGCAATGCTGCCATCATCTGGGTACCGCTGCTAATTATCGCGACGCTCGCCGCGTGGTTTGGCATGAATGATATCGCCAGCTCCAAAGCGTCGGTGCGCGACCAGCTACCGGTGCTTAAGCGCCCGCATATGTGGCTGCTGAGTCTGCTCTATCTTGCGACATTCGGTTCGTTTATCGGTTTTTCTGCCGGTTTCGCCATGCTGGCAAAAACCCAGTTCCCGGACGTCAACATCCTCAAGCTGGCATTCTTCGGACCGTTTATTGGCGCCCTGGCGCGTTCGTTTGGCGGGGTTATTTCTGACCGTCTGGGCGGCGTAAAGGTCACGCTGGTGAACTTCATTCTGATGGCGCTGTTTAGCGGCCTGCTGTTCCTCACGCTACCGGGCAGCGGCTCCGGCAGCTTCGTCGCCTTTTATGTGGTGTTTATGGGGCTGTTCCTCACCGCCGGTCTGGGCAGCGGTTCCACCTTCCAGATGATTGCCGTGATCTTTCGTCAAATCACCATCGACAGCGTGAAAAAGCGCGGCGGCAGCGATGAACAAGCTCAGCACGAAGCGGTCACCGATACCGCGGCGGCGCTCGGCTTTATCTCGGCCATCGGCGCTGTCGGCGGCTTCTTCATTCCCAAAGCGTTCGGCACCTCTTTAGCCATGACCGGTTCGCCGGTTGGCGCCATGAAAGTGTTCTTTGTCTTCTACGTCGTTTGCGTGCTGGTGACCTGGCTGGTCTACGGGCGCCGTAAACCAACGTCCAAATAAATAGAACGATTCCCTACGTCATGAACGTTGTAGGACTGCAGCAAGGCAACGCCTCACCCGCAATGGACAACCGTCTGCTGCGGGTGAGGCATCTGCAACGTCAACGATGGCGGAAAAATGTGAGCAGTGTAACCACGGAGACTTTGTCTTCCGTCAGGAGAAAATGTCATGAGCAAACTACTGGATCGCTTTCGCTACTTTAAGCAGAAAGGCGAGACCTTTGCCAACGGTCACGGACAGGTCTATGACAATAACCGTGATTGGGAAGATAGCTACCGTCAGCGCTGGCAGTTCGACAAAATCGTCCGCTCCACGCACGGTGTGAACTGTACAGGCTCATGCAGTTGGAAGATTTACGTCAAAAACGGCCTGGTCACCTGGGAAACCCAACAGACCGACTACCCACGCACCCGCCCCGACCTGCCGAATCACGAACCCCGTGGCTGCCCACGCGGCGCCAGCTACTCCTGGTATCTTTACAGCGCTAATCGACTGAAGTACCCGCTGGCGCGCAGAAAACTGATTGAACTGTGGCGTGAAGCGCTGGTGCAAAACCCGGACCCGGTGCTGGCATGGGATAGCATCATGCAAAGTGCGGAGAAAACCCGCAGCTACAAAGACGCGCGCGGCAAAGGCGGTTTTGTCCGTTCGTCGTGGAAAGAACTTAACCAACTGATTGCTGCCGCCAACGTTTGGACCATCAAAAACTTCGGCCCTGACCGCGTGGCAGGCTTCTCGCCGATTCCAGCGATGTCGATGGTCTCTTACGCCGCCGGTACCCGCTATCTGTCGCTGATTGGCGGTACCTGCCTGAGCTTCTATGATTGGTACTGCGACCTGCCGCCAGCATCACCGATGACCTGGGGCGAGCAGACCGACGTGCCGGAATCCGCCGACTGGTACAACTCCAGCTATATCATCGCCTGGGGTTCTAACGTTCCGCAGACCCGAACCCCGGACGCCCACTTCTTCACTGAAGTGCGCTACAAAGGCACCAAAACGGTGGCTATTACACCGGACTTCTCCGAGGTCGCCAAGCTGAGCGACCAGTGGCTGGCGCCAAAACAAGGTACCGACAGCGCGCTGGCGATGGCGATGGGGCATGTCATTTTAAAAGCCTTCCACCTCGACAATCCAAGCGACTACTTTATCAACTACTGCCGCCGCTACACCGACATGCCGATGCTGGTAATGCTCGACAGTCGCAATGACGGTTCTTACACCGCAGGTCGCCTGCTGCGCGCCGCCGATCTGGTCGATGGCCTTGGCGAAAGCAACAATCCTGAGTGGAAAACCGTGGCCTATGACGGCAACGGCGAACTGGTGGCACCTAACGGATCCATTGGTTTCCGCTGGGGTGAGAAAGGCAAATGGAATCTCCAGACGCTCGCCGGTGGTAAAGAGCGCGAACTGACTCTTTCCCTGTTGGATAACCGCGATACCGTCGCGGGCGTGGCGTTCCCCTACTTTGGCGGCAACGAAAACCCGCACTTCAGAAGCGTCAAACAAGATCCGATTCTGGTGCGCCAGCTTCCGGCAAAACGGCTAACCTTCGCCGACGGCAGCAGCCGTCTGGTGGTGAGCGTCTACGATCTGGTGCTGGCAAACTACGGCCTCGATCGCGGCCTGGATGATGACCTGGCGGCAAAAGGATTCGACGAGGTCAAAGCCTATACCCCCGCCTGGGCCGAGCAAATCACCGGGGTTTCACGGCATAACATCGAGAAAATCGCGCTGGAGTTTGCCGATACCGCGCACAAAACGCACGGCCGCTCAATGATCATCCTCGGGGCCGGGGTCAACCACTGGTACCACATGGACATGAACTACCGCGGCATGATCAACATGCTGGTGTTCTGCGGCTGCGTCGGCCAAAGCGGCGGCGGCTGGGCGCACTATGTCGGTCAGGAAAAGCTGCGTCCACAGACCGGCTGGCTGCCGCTGGCCTTCGCGCTGGACTGGAACCGCCCGCCGCGCCAGATGAACAGCACCTCCTACTTCTACAATCACGCCAGCCAGTGGCGCTACGAAAAGCTGACCGCCCAGGAATTACTTTCCCCGTTGGCCAACCCGGATAAATATACCGGTCATCTGATCGACTTTAACGTTCGCGCCGAGCGCATGGGCTGGCTACCGTCCGCGCCGCAGTTGAACGTTAACCCGTTGACGGTGAAGGCCAAAGCCGAAGCGCTGGGGATGACCGCGCAGGAGTACACCGTGCAGGCGCTGAAATCCGGCGATATTCGTTTCGCCAGCGAACAGCCCGATAACGGCAAAAACCACCCGCGCAACATGTTTATCTGGCGTTCTAACCTGCTGGGTTCGTCCGGTAAGGGCCACGAATACATGCTGAAGTATCTGCTGGGTGCCGACAGCGGGATTCAGGGTGAAGATTTAGGTTCGACCGACGACGTGAAGCCGGAAGAAGTGGAATGGCAGACCGCCGCGCTGGAAGGCAAGCTCGATCTGCTGGTGACGCTTGATTTCCGCATGTCCAGCACCTGTCTGTTCTCCGATATCGTCCTGCCAACCGCCACCTGGTATGAAAAAGACGATATGAACACCTCGGATATGCATCCGTTTATCCACCCGCTCTCCGCCGCCGTTGACCCGGCGTGGGAGTCAAAAAGCGACTGGGATATCTACAAAGGGATCGCCAAATCGTTCTCGGAAATCTGTCAGGGACATCTGGGTACTGAAACCGACGTGGTGCTGCAACCGCTGCAACACGACTCCCCGGCGGAACTGGCGCAGCCGTTTGCCATTCAGGACTGGCGTAAAGGCGAATGCGATCTGATCCCCGGTAAAACCGCGCCCAACATTATCGCCGTTGAGCGTGATTACCCGGCCACCTATGAACGCTTCACTTCCCTCGGCCCGCTGATGGATAAACTCGGCAACGGCGGTAAAGGCATTGCGTGGAAAACTCAGACCGAAGTCGATTTCCTCGGCAAGCTCAACTACGTCAAGCTGGATGGCCCGGCAAAAGGTCGCCCGTGCATTGAGACTGCCATTGATGCTTCTGAAGTGATCCTCGCCCTTGCCCCGGAAACTAACGGCCAGGTGGCGGTGAAAGCCTGGGAAGCGCTGGGAGAATTTACCGGGATAGACCACCGGCATCTGGCGACCAACAAAGAAGACGAAAAGATTCGCTTCCGCGATATTCAGGCGCAGCCGCGCAAGATTATCTCCAGCCCCACCTGGTCGGGTCTGGAAGATGAGCACGTCTCCTATAACGCTGGTTACACCAACGTCCACGAGCTGATTCCGTGGCGCACCGTCTCCGGACGCCAGTCGCTGTATCAGGATCACCCGTGGATGCGCGACTTTGGCGAAAGCCTGGTGGCCTATCGCCCGCCGATTGACACCCGCAGCGTCAGCCATATGAACGCGATCCCGCCCAACGGTTTCCCGGAAAAAGCGCTCAACTTCCTGACCCCGCACCAGAAATGGGGCATTCACTCCACCTACAGCGAAAACCTGCTGATGCTGACGTTGTCGCGCGGCGGCCCTATCGTTTGGCTGAGCGAAACCGACGCCAAAGAGCTGGGCATTGCCGACAACGACTGGATTGAAGCGTTTAACGCCAACGGTGCGCTCACCGCCCGCGCGGTGGTCAGCCAGCGCGTACCGCCGGGGATGACCATGATGTACCACGCCCAGGAACGCATTATGAATATTCCAGGCTCGGAGATAACCGGACGGCGCGGCGGCATTCACAACTCGGTCACCCGTATTTGCCCGAAACCGACCCACATGATCGGCGGTTACGCGCAGCTGGCCTACAGCTTCAACTACTACGGAACGGTCGGTTCGAACCGTGATGAATTCATTATGATTCGCAAAATGAAGAACATTAATTGGCTGGATGATGAAGGCAATGATCAGGTTCAGGAGGCGTCAAAATGAAGATACGCTCACAGGTTGGAATGGTTTTAAACCTCGATAAATGCATCGGCTGCCACACCTGCTCCGTGACCTGTAAAAACGTCTGGAGCAGCCGCGAGGGTATGGAGTACGCGTGGTTTAACAACGTCGAAACCAAGCCCGGCATCGGTTTTCCCAAAGACTGGGAGAATCAGGAAAAATGGCAAGGCGGCTGGGTGCGCGGCATTACCGGTAAGCTGACCCCGCGCATGGGCGGCCGGGTGAACGTGCTGGCTAAAATCTTCGCCAACCCGCTGATCCCCGGTATCGACGACTACTACGAGCCGTTTACCTACGACTATCAGCATTTGCACAACGCACCGGAAGGCAAAAACCTGCCTACCGCCCGCCCGCGCTCGCTGATTAGCGGCCAGCGGATGAACAAAATCGAATGGGGCCCGAACTGGGAAGAACTGCTCGGCGGCGAATTTGAAAAACGCGCCCACGACCAGAACTTTGCCTCAATGCAAAAAGAGATGTACGGCCAGTTCGAAAATACCTTCATGATGTACCTGCCGCGCCTGTGCGAACACTGCCTCAACCCAAGCTGTGTCGCCACCTGTCCGAGCGGCGCCATCTACAAGCGTGAAGAAGATGGCATTGTGCTGATCGACCAGGACAAATGCCGCGGCTGGCGTATGTGTATCAGCGGCTGTCCGTACAAAAAAATCTACTTCAACTGGAAGAGCGGCAAGTCAGAAAAATGCATTTTCTGCTATCCGCGTATTGAATCCGGCCAGCCAACCGTCTGTTCTGAAACCTGCGTCGGCCGTATTCGCTACCTCGGCGTGCTGTTGTACGATGCCGACCGCATCGAAGAAGCCGCCAGCACCGAGCACGAAACCGATCTCTACGAGCGCCAGTGCGACGTGTTCCTCGACCCGCACGATCCGGCGGTCATCGAAGAAGCGCTGAAACAGGGCATCACGCAAAACACGCTCGACGCCGCCCAGCGTTCGCCGGTGTACAAAATGGCGATGGACTGGAAGCTGGCCCTGCCGCTACACCCGGAATATCGTACGCTGCCGATGGTCTGGTACGTCCCGCCATTGTCACCGATTCAGTCCGTGGCTGACGCGGGCGGTCTGCCGAAAACTGACAGCATTCTGCCGGCGGTCGAAAGCCTGCGTATCCCAGTACAGTATCTGGCGAACATGCTCAGCGCCGGAGACACCGGGCCGGTGCTGCGCGCCCTGAAGCGTATGATGGCGATGCGCCACTACAAGCGTTCGCAGACCGTCGAAGGCGTCACCGATACCCGCGCGCTGGACGAAGTGGGCCTGAGCGTTGAGCAGGTCGAAGAGATGTACCGCTATCTGGCGATTGCTAACTACGAAGATCGCTTCGTGATCCCCACCAGCCACCGTGAAATGGCAGAAGATGCCTTCCCGGAGAAAAACGGCTGCGGCTTCACCTTCGGCGATGGCTGCCACGGGTCGGACACCAAGTTCAACCTGTTTAACAGCCAGCGAATTGATGCCATCAACATCGGGGAGAAAGAGTAATGCGGATCCTGAAAATCATCGGGCTGCTGCTGGAATATCCCGATGAACTTAGCTGGGAAAACAAAGACGAGCTGTTCTCACTTATCGACAGCGACGCCCCGGCGCTGCGTCCCTTCCTCGAGCAGCATCTGGGCGTGGCGCTGCTCGACAAGCAGGCTGAATGGTGTGAAATCTTCGAACGCGGCCGCGCCACCTCGCTGCTGCTGTTCGAGCACGTGCACGCCGAGTCGCGCGATCGCGGCCAGGCGATGGTCGAGCTGATGACCCAGTATGAACAGGTCGGTTTGCAGCTGGATTGCCGCGAGCTGCCTGATTATCTGCCGCTGTATCTCGAATATCTCAGCATCCTGCCCGAGGCGCAGGCACGAGAAGGTTTGCAGAACGTGGCGCCGATACTGGCGCTGCTCGGCGGGCGGCTTAAACAGCGCGAAGCGCCGTGGTATCAGCTGTTCGATACCCTGCTGGTATTAGCCAACACTTCATTATCAAGTGACAGTGTCACTAAACAGGTGGCGGGTGAAGCACGCGATGACACCCGCCAGGCGCTGGATGCGGTATGGGAAGAGGAACAGGTGAAGTTTATCGAAGATAACGCCACCGCCTGCGACAGTTCTCCGCTGCAAAGCTATCAACGACGCTTTAGCCAGGACGTGGCGCCACAGTACGTGGACGTCCGTGCGGGAGGCCCGAAATGATACAGTACCTCAACGTCTTCTTTTACGATATCTACCCCTATCTGTGCGGCACGGTGTTTTTGCTGGGCAGCTGGCTGCGCTACGACTATGGCCAATACACCTGGCGCGCCTCCTCAAGCCAGATGCTCGATAAACGCGGTATGGTGCTATGGTCAAACCTGTTCCACATCGGCATTCTGGGAGTCTTCTTTGGCCACTTCTTCGGCATGTTGACGCCGCACTGGGTCTATGAGTCCTGGCTGCCGCTGTCGCAGAAACAGCTGATGGCGATGATTCTCGGCGGCGCCTGCGGCGTGATGACGCTGGTTGGCGGCGCCGGTCTGCTGATTCGTCGCCTCACTAACCCGCGCATTCGCGCCACCTCGAGCACCGCGGATATTCTGATCCTCTGCATTCTGCTGATTCAGTGCTGCCTCGGTCTCACCACCATTCCCTTCTCCGCTCAGCATCCGGACGGCAGCGAAATGTTGAAACTGGTGAACTGGGCGCAGGCGGTGGTGACCTTCCACGGCGGAGCCTCGGCGCATCTCGATGGCGTAGCGTGGGTTTATCGCCTGCATCTGGCGCTGGGGATGACCATCTTCCTGCTGTTCCCGTTCACGCGTCTGGTTCATGTCTGGAGCGCGCCAATCGAATATCTGACCCGTCGTTATCAGGTGGTTCGTTCTCGTCGATAACCGCTTTATTAAATAGACCACCCGGCCGAGCACAGCGACGCCGGGTTTTTTATGTCACAAGAAAATTCTAAACGCTTACTCAACAACAATATTCTTTGTCTTCCTTAATTAAAATCTCGCGCTATATTACGCTCACCAAATGGATAACAACCCACGAGGCAAATAAAAAACCATTTACCGCCCTGACCTTCTCACGGCGATAAATATCAGTCAGCACGGCCATTTTATTAATAATCTTGTTATGGCGAGGCTCCTGAATAAACATAAGTTATCGCCCTGGTGGTATCGAGAGAGACCATCACAGGGAAATACAGGCATCCATCGAATCAAGGTGTTGCCAAGATAACTTCTGACGGTACAAAGCCGTACAGATACGTTGTTCAGTGCTAAAACCGGGACGTAGGGATTCTTCTCAGCTCTTCCAGTTTTGTTCGCCCTATAAGCGCGTTTTTCTATAGGGAATTTCCAATGTCACATATTCAAGCAACAGCACCGTTCTACCCAACCGAGCAGCACGCCGGCGATATTATCTTAAGCTATATGTCCCGAGATTTTATTTCCCTGCCCGAACATCTGAATGTCAAAGAAGCGCGAGAGCTTTTTTTACAGATATTAAATGACGATCATTTCCCATGTGCGGTATTTGTCGTCGACGGTGAAAACCTGCGCGGTATATTATCAACACGCAAATTACTGCAGGCCGCCGATGATAATCAACCGCTGACGCAATTAATCTCCACCACTCTATTTCACGTTGGCCCGCAGGATGCGAGATCCGTTGCCGCGAGCTTAATTGAAAAACACCATCTGACTCTGCTGCCGGTTATCGATAGCGGTAAGCTTATCGGCTGCCTGAACGAAAAAGAGATAGCCCAGCTGCTCGAGGATGAAGTAACGGAAGATGCGCAGCTCCAGGGCGCCACCCTGCCGCTGGACAAACCGTATCTGGACATCAGCCCGGTGATGCTGTGGAAGAAACGCGCGGTATGGCTGCTGCTGCTGTTTATCGCCGAAGCGTACACCAGCAGCGTGATTCAGCATTTCGAAGAGGCGCTGGAGTCGGCCATTGCGCTGGCCTTCTTTATCCCGCTGCTGATTGGGACCGGCGGCAACAGCGGCACGCAGATAACCTCGACCCTGGTGCGCGCCATGGCGCTGGGCGAAGTCGGTCTGCGCGACCTTGGGCGTATTTTACGCAAAGAGATGTCTACTGCCGTGCTGGTCGCCATCACGCTGGGAACCGCGGGCTGTATCCGGGCATGGATGATGGGCATTGGCCCGGAAATCACCTTTATCGTCAGCCTGACGCTGGTGTGCGTCACGCTGTGGAGTGCGGTGGTGTCGTCGGTTATTCCACTGGTAATTAAACGTTTAGGGATTGACCCAGCGGTGGTTTCCGCGCCGTTTATCGCCACGCTGATTGACGGCACCGGGCTGATTATTTACTTCAAAATTGCCCAGCATTTCTTAGGGTTAAACTAACACGTTGACACTGTTGTAGGCCGGATAAGACATTTATGCCGCCATCAGGTAATCAGCACCGAATTGCCTGATGGCGCTACGCTTATCAGGCCTACAGGACGAACGTGTCGCCGGTCGCCGGAGAGATAACCTCCGGCAGCCACAGTTTCCCCCACGCGCCGGTGCAATGGCAGGCCATGATCTTATCGGGCTTAAGCGCCTGCAAGAAACGTCTCACCTGCCACATTTCGTGCGGCAAAGCGCTGCGCAGATGAAAACCGCCAATCAGCGCGTGAACGTGCTGGATGCCGGTGATGTTCTGGCAATGGCGCACAATATTCATCAACCCGCGATGGCCGCATCCGGTAATTATCACCAGACCTCGGTCTGATTGGTAGATCAGTACGCCCTCATCGGTCACGTAGTCCGTCGCCGCCGACTGCCCGCCGAGCACCCCATAGGCCCGCGGTTTATCCACCGCTATCTCGCCAGACCACAGGAAACGGTCGCTAATCTGCACCGGCGTACGGCTGTACTCCACGCGGTGGCGCGAGTAATCGATATCGAGGGAGAGTTTTTTGATTTTACGCTGGAACCCTGGAAGTGACAGCGCCGCGTAGCGTTCATGACCGATATCAGGATGACAGATAATCCGGCTGTTATCCGGCAGCCACGGTACGCCGCCGCAGTGATCGTAGTGGCCGTGGGACAGTACCGTGGCGGTTAAATCATTCAGATCCACGCCCATCAGCGCCGCGTTGTGCAGGAAGCTGTCGTCGGGGCCGGTGTCGAACAAAATGGAAGTGGTATCGTCGCGTAAAAACAGACTTAACCCAGCCCTGGCACGTAATGAACCACTGGCTTGTCCGGCGCGTTGGTTTTCCAGCAGGACATTAAGCGTGAGCGCCATGTCGATTCTTCCCTGATAAATGAACCCCTAACCCTAATCGGCGCTACCGAACTGCACAACGCCGATTAGGCCGCTTTTACTTCCCGGCGTCCGGATGGGTATCAAACGCCGCCATCACCGCCGCCAGCTCCGCGACGCTAAAGCCATGTTTTGGATCGTCAACGCCCAGCCCAAAGCGGCTTTGCAGCGCTTCATACAGTGCTGGAACATCCGGGAAATCCACCTTCTCCACCACGTGGTTTTTATCCCAGTGGGTAAAGTGGAAATTGGTGAGCGTCATTTTACCGCCGTCCGGCAGGTGGCGGCACATCAGCAAATGGTGACGGAAATGAGACTGCGGCCAGTGCGCCGACCAGAAGTTGCCCATGACATAGTCGGAAGCATACTGACGGCCAAGATCGAAGTGGTACATCGACTGCCAATGGTCGTGATGGCTAAACTGTAGGATCCATTCCTGATTTTCATACAGCAGACGGTAATCACCGTGCGGCGTGGTCTGCACAATGTCGGCCAACAGTTTGATTGGCGCAGTCAGCGTCTGGCCGCCAAAACCGACATCGGCAATCCAGCGTTCACCGTCGGTCTCCACCAGCAATAATCGGTGGGTGCGAGGCGGCATCTGCGGTGGATGCGCCAGCACCACGCGGCCCAGCAGACTGCGGACGTTAAAACCTATCTCGCGCAGCGCGCGCTCAAACAGGCCATTTTGTTCAAAGCAGTAGCCACCGCGACGAGCATTGACCAGCTTATCTTCCAGCGCCTGATCGTCGAGATGCATCTCGCGCGGCAACAGCACATCGAGGTTTTCAAAGGGGATGGCGCCGTTATGGTGAATATGCAAACTGCGCAGCGTCTCGATTGAGACATCGGGGGTGCCCGTCCAACCCAGACGAGAAAAATAGGCGTTTAAAAAGCGGGTCATCAATGCCTCCAGCATTCTGTGTCCGTACTTTATAGCCTATTTTTGCCCCCATATTGACTGTTTTGTGCGATCGGTTGAGCTAGCGTGTATTGCGCTGCATCAGCGCTAAGGCACTGAGCATTAACGCCAGTCCGACAAACAGCGTCAGGCTGGCCATCGCCATGCCCTGTCCCACCGAACCCTGTTCAAACTGCCGCCAGATAAACACCGCCACGGTCTGAGTTCCAGCCGGGGCCAGCAACAACGAAGTGACCAGCTCGCGGGAGGCCACGGCAAACACCATCAGCATCGCCGCCAGCAGCGCAGGAAACACCAGCGGCAGCACAATCAATCGTAGCGCCTGCCACGATGACGCCCCGTGAACCCGCGCCGCAGGCTCCAGATTGGTGCCAAGCTGGCGTAGCGCACTGCCGACATAGCGCACCGGCCACGGCAGCAGCAGACAGCAATAAGAGAGCAGCAGCATAAACCACGTGTTATACGGCGACAGCGGCCAGAACGGCTGATTCCACAGCAAAATCAGCCCCACGCCCACCACCACGCCGGGAAGCGCGGCAGGCATCAGCGATAGCGCATCGATAATCGCGCTGCCTTTGATCTTTTGCACCAATACCAGCCAGGCTGCCACCAGCCCGAGTAGACCAACGATCAGCGCCGAGGCTAGCGCCAGCGATAAGCTGGTGCCCAGCGCCGACAGCGCATCGCCCTGCTGGGCAAACAGTGCGCCAAAGTGACGCCAGGTAAAGTTATCGCCGTTCAGGCCGCCCGATAACGTGCTCATCATGCTGGTCGCCACCATCGACGCCGCAGGCAGCAGAACCGCCAACGCCCCAATCGTCGTCATCAGCAATACGGCGGGCAGCGTCATCCAGCCCAGCGCCGCCCCGCTGTTTTCTCCCGGCTTGCCCGTCACGCTGGTCACTTCCGTATTGCCGGTAAGCCGCTTTTGCAGCCACCAGGCCAGCAGCGCCACGGCGATCAGCAGAATAGACAGCAGCGACGCACCGGTTAAATCAATTGGCCAATCGGCGAGTTTTTTCTCAATGCCAACGGTCAGCATCACCACTCCTGCCCGCGAGCCTAACGCCGCCGGCACGCCGTACTCTTCAATCGCCAGCGTAAAAGCCAGCAGCATTCCGGCGGCCAGCGCCGGAGAGAGCATCGGCAGCGTCACGTGCCAGAACGCCTGCCAGCTATTCGCGCCATGCACCCGCGCCACGGTCGCCAACCGCTGTCCGCTCGCCAGCAGGCTGCGCGAAACCGCAAAGTAGACCACCGGGAAGATATTCAGCGTCATCACCAGCACAATCCCTACTCGACTAAACAGCAGATCGTTAAGATCCCAGCCGCTGAGCTGTTGCAGATAGCCATTATGCTGCAGCACCAGCATCCACGACAGCGCGGCGATATACGGCGGCGTGAGAAAAGGAATCAAAAACAGTAAATCCCACAGCTTGGGTAGCGGCAGATTAAACAGCCCGCGCAGGACGCCGAGCGGCAGGCCGATTAACACGCTCACCAGCGCCACTCCGCAGGCAATCCATAGCGTACCGCCGAGCATCGGCATCAGCTGTGGGTCGTTGAGCAAAGCGGAGATTCCGCTCAACGGCGCGCTCAGCTGACCGGCGCTAAAGTGTGGGAATATGGCTTGCAGGAGAATAAAGAAAAGCGGCAACGCCACCAGCACGACCAATGCGGCAAGCGTAGCGCCGGAAATAAGTTTTTGTTTCACCCGATTGTCCTTCGGTGACGAGAAGCCCGGCGGTCTTACGCCTGACCGGGCCACAAAGAGGAATTACTGACCGAACAAACCGTTGAAGCGGGACAGTACCGCGCTGCGTTCACTGCTACCGTCGCTGGTGGTCGGCAGAATTTTCAGTTCATCCAACAGCGGACGTTTCGCCTGCACATCGCTGCGCGCCGGCATCAACCACGCATCCGCCACCATCGCCTGACCTTCTGGCGAAAGCACATAGTCGACAAAGGCTTTGGCATCATCCGCATGCTGAGTTGTTTTGAGGATCATCATCGGACGCGGCGCAATCACCGTCCCGCTGGCCGGGAAAATCACCTTCAGCGACTCACCCTGAGCGATATTGCCATAGGAGACGTAGTCCACCGCGCCGAACACCGCCGCTTTCGCCCCCTGCATCACCGGCGTCACCGCCTGCGCATTCGGGCCGCTCACCACCATGCCGTTCTTTTTCAGCGCCTCAAACAGCGTCCAGGCCTTGTCTCCCAGGCCATTTTGTAGCCCGATCAGCAAATCCAACGATGCGCCAGAAAGCGCCGGGTCGGGGGTGGTCACCTTATCTTTAAACGCCGCTTCGGTCAGATCGTGCCACTCTTTTGGTTCCGGGGTGCCGCTTTTGCTATTCCATACGATCCCTAACGCCGAGATCCCCTGCGCCACGTAGTCCGCCGATTTCAGCGCCGCCGGAACCTTATCAGCATTACCGCTCTGATACGGCAGCAGCCAGCCGCGATGATGCAGATCTTCCGCCGTATCCCACGATGCGGAGATCAGCACATCGGCCTGTGGATTGGCCTGTTCAGCCTCCAGACGCGCCATCACCTTGCCGGTGGTGGCCTGGAAGATATTCACCTTCACGCCGGTTTTCTTCTCGTAACCGCTAGCGAGACTTTTCGCCAGCGAACCTGGGCCCGCGGTATACACGGTCAGCGCATGAGCGCTGGAAATCATGGTGGCAGATAACATCATGGCAAGCGCAACGCCCTGTTTAATGGATTTCATACAAGTTCCCCTGAGGATGAAGCAACGGCGCGAACAGCAGCAATGCTGCCCGCAGAAAGATGCACAATGCGGTCGGCTAACAGCTCGGCTTCGCGGCGATCGTGGGTGACGTAAACGGCGGTAATACCCAGCTGGCGCAGCAGGCGGCTCATCTCCACGCACAATGACTCGCGCAGTTCGCTATCGAGATTGGAGAGCGGTTCATCGAACAGCAGTACGCGCGGTTCAGCAACAATCGCTCGCGCCAGCGCCACCCGCTGCTGCTGGCCGCCGGAAAGCCCCGACGGTTTCCGCCCGCCAAAGTCCGCCAGTCCGACCCTCGCCAGCGCCTCGTTGACTCGCCGCTCGCGTTCGCCTGATGGCACACCGCGCATCCGTAGCGGAAACGCCACATTCTGCGCCGCCGTCATATGCGGCCACAGGGCGTAATCCTGGAAAACCATGCCGATATCGCGCTGTTCCGGCTGCATTGCCCAACCGGGTTTTGCCACCAGTCGATCGCCAAAGTGAATAGAGCCTTGCGCCGGAACGCTCAGCCCCGCAAGCAGACGCAGCAGCGTGCTTTTGCCGCAGCCGGATGGCCCCAGCAGCGCAACAATGCTGCCCGGTTCGATGTGCAATGAGATGTTTTCAAGTACGGTGGTAGCGCCGAAGGCGAAGGAGATGCCGTCGAGCCGAATGCCGGTAAGCGCGCGCATTATCGTCCTCCCCATGGGAGTGGCGATGACGCAGCGGCGCTCACCTGTGATAAATACAGGGGAGCTAACATATTGTTATCCTCTTTGGGACTTAGTGCAGGCGACTATAGGCAGGCGGTATGACGTATTGATTACGCTTTTATTGCGATTTAATGTGTGGCGAGAGATATGTCTATTCACGCAAAGGAAAACCCATGAGCCGTTTTCGCCCCGTTGAACTCCAGCACGCCAGCCGCTTGCTTAACCACGGTCCGACCGTTCTGATAACCAGCTATGATGTTGAAACCAAACGCCGCAACGTGATGGCCGCCGCCTGGTCGATGCCGGTCGAGTTTGCGCCGCCGCGAATCGCCATCGTGGTCGATAAAAGCGCATGGTCGCGGGAAATCATCGAACGCAATGGCACCTTTGGCATCGTTGTACCGGGCGTGGCCGCCGCCAGTTGGACCTACGCGGTCGGCAGCGTCAGCGGACGTGAAGAAGATAAATTTAACGCTTACGGTATTCCGGCAATAACCGGCCCGGTGCTTGGCCTACCGCTGGTAGAAGAAAAATGTCTGGCGTGGATGGAGTGCCGGTTACTGCCCGCCACCGCCGCGGCGGCTCAGTACGACACGCTCTTCGGTGAAGTAGTCGCCGCAGCCGCCGATGAACAGGCGTTCGTCGCCGGTCGCTGGCAGTTCGACGACGATAAGCGCAATACGCTGCATCATCTTGGTGCCGGAACCTTTGTCGCCAGCGGCAGGCAGATTCGCGCAAATACGCCGGACGATAAGCCGGTTTAAGGCTGGCGACAGTCTGTACGAGGGTTTTCAGTCTTGAGAATGGAATTCGGGCTACGCGTCAATGGTATTGAACGTAGCCCGAAAAAACGCAGAAAAGCAGGCAAATCGGTTACATGCTATAGCCCGGCTTTTTAATCAGCGTCTCCATCTGCGGGGCGATTTCGCTATCCCACACCTGCTGCCAGTCGCTCTCCTGCACCTGATTTAGCGCCACGCTTACCGCGCGATCTTTAGTATTCAGATGGCGAATCAAAACCTCGGCAATATCCGCGGCCAGCGCGGTTTTTTGATCATCACTCAGGTCGCGGGGAAAACATTTAATATCAACGTGTGGCATGGGCAGGACTCCTTATGATTAGAGCCTTTAAGCTATCATAGCATGGCAAAAACGGCTGGCTTTTTGTGCGCTAAAACAGCGAATTAGTTCACTTTTTTGGCTAACAATTCCGCCACCAGTGCTTCGGTATCGCGGCGATTTTGCAAGCGCACAAAGCGGATATGCTGCCAGCGCGGATCGTGCATATCGCTGAGATAACGCTGACGGTTGGCCCGCCAGGTTTTTAGCGTCCACAAGATTATCGACTCGCGGCTGGCAAACGATCGGCGAAAGCTTTCGCGGTTGCCGGTGCCGGGCCACAGTTCCTGTCGTCGCCAGGCACGCGTAGCGGCGCGCGATACGGCCTGGCGCAGAGTGCGACAGAAACCGTAATCAACCCACACCACCATATCAACATCCCGCCACTTTACCGGGCGACTGCGGTTATAGTTGCCGTCCAGCACCCAGCCCGGGGCGTTGGTGGCTTCGGTAAGCTTCGCGAACAGTTCATCATCGGGTGTTCCCTGCCAATCGGGCCGCCAGTAGAGCCGGTCCATTTCGATATACGGCAGTGAGAGTATTTGCGCCAGACGGCGAGCCAGCGTTGATTTGCCGACGCCACTGGTTCCGACCACATTGATTTTCATCGGTCCTCGCTAACGTTCAGAGAGTTGCATATAAACCTGTGGATATTACACTAAATAAATCCTGCGAAAATATGAACCAAATTCATCAATGGTCTGCCTCCGATGCTAAAAGACAATATTAACGATCTGATCTCCTTTATGGTGGTCGCCCGCGAGCGCAGCTTTACCCGTGCCGCCGCGCAGCTTGGGGTGTCGCAGTCCGCATTAAGTCATGCGATGCGTAATCTGGAAAGTCGACTGGATGTTCGCCTGCTAACCCGCACAACCCGCAACGTCGCGCCGACCGAAGCCGGAGAAAAACTCTATCAGCGCCTGAGCCCGCACCTGCTGGAAATTGAGCAGGAGATCTCCGCCCTGCGAGATTCGCGCGAACATCCGGCGGGCAACATTCGCCTGACCGCCGGTGAACATGCGATGAACGAAGTATTATGGCCGAAGTTAAAAGCCTTTATGCAGCAATACCCGGATATCAATATCGAAGTCACCGTTGATAACGGCCTGACCGATATTGTTGATGCGCGCTACGACGCGGGGGTGCGGCTCGGCGAGCAGGTGGCACGCGATATGATTGCGGTGCGGATTGCGCCGGATATGCGGATGGCTGTCGTGGGTTCACCGGCCTATCTGGCAAAGTATGGCGTGCCGCAAACTCCGCATGATTTGCAGCAGCATCGCTGCATCAACATGCGCCTGCCGACGCGCGGCGGGCTGTATGCGTGGGAGTTCGAACAAAACGGCGAACCGCTGCGGGTGCGTGTAGAAGGCCAGCTGACTCTCAACTGCCTGCCGCAACGGCTTGATGCCGCCGAGGCCGGGCTTGGACTGGCGTATGTGCCGGACGATACGGTACGCGAAGCCATTGCCGATGGGCGTTTACAGCAGGTGCTCGCCGATTGGTGCGCGCCGTTTGCTGGCTGCTATCTGTACTATCCCAGCCGTCGCCAGCACACCACCGCCTTTTCGTTGCTGGTCGAGGCGCTGCGCGATACTAAATAGACGATTTTGGTTTCAGGTCGTCATCAAACTCCAGCCGCTTACGATTGGGTTCTTCCTCGGTCAGCGGCTGTACTTCAAACAGCGTATTCTGGCAGCGTTCAACCAGCACCTGGTACTCGCGGGTGCCCTGCTTTTTCCACGTCAGTTCCTGCTCGGTTAAGCTGCGAATGGCCTTCGCTGGGCTGCCGACAATCAGGTGGTTGGCCGGCATCTCGGCGCGGGCTTTAACAAACGCCGATGCGCCGACAATGCTGTTTTCACCAATGCTGGCCCCGTCGATAATCACCGCGCTCATGCCAACTAATGCGTTGCGACCAATGACGCAGCCATGGAGGATCGCCCCATGACCGATGTGCCCGTCCTCTTCCACCACCGTATCCTGCCCCGGAAAACCGTGCATCACGCAGTTATCCTGAATATTGGCACCATCTTTCACCACGATACGGCCAAAATCACCGCGCAGGCTGGCGTTCGGCCCCACATAAACCCCTTTACCAAGGATAACATCGCCAATCAGTACGGCGGTTGGGTGCACATAGCTTTCTGCGGGAACCACCGGGATCATCCCGTCCATCTGGTAAATCGGCATGGCATCTCCTGTTACGCTTCGGGTAAACCACCGAAGCGTTGAAAATAGAGCGGCCCCGGCGCGGGAAGTTCGCCCACCGAGCTTTCGCCTTTTTCACTGACAAAAGCCTGGGCGCCGGGTGCAACGCGTTGATAGATATTGATACACAGCTGGCGTGCCGTCTGCCCCAGCCAGTGAGCGGGCAGCAACTCTTCCGGCAGCAGCGGGTCTTTAAGCACCACGCGGCGATAGAAATGGATCAGCAGCAGACGAATCTGGAAGCAGCGTTCCGGTGTTAACTCATCCGGCTCGGCATCACGCAGCAGCGGTAATAGCGGACGAAATAGCGAGATAAACGCCTCGTACATGGCGTTTTGTTCGGTCAGATGCCAGCACTCTTCCACCCGTTCACGCAGCGCAGCGCGGGAGATCGCCAGCGGCGAATGGGCTTCAAAGAAGATGACGTTTTCCGCCACGCCGGCTTCATGCAGCAGCGACTGTACATCGGCAAGTTTCTGCGAAGGCGACGCCAACAGGCTCGGCGCAAGCACACCAAATCCCTGCCAGATCAGCTGCTTTTTCACCTCGGCCAGCATCGATTTTTCTAACCCTTCCGATAGCAGCAGCAGCCAGGTGCCGTCCCACTCCGGCGCGCTGGCGCGGTAGATTTTACTCTCCGCGCGGCGGGTTAAGCGCAGCCCTTTATCGCTCAGACGATAGAAGCTGCGGCGACCGATACGTATCACGTCCAGCCACTCTTCTTTGTTGAGGCGAAACAACGCGGTGCGCACAAAGCGTTCGCCAAAACCCAATCCGTCTAATAAGGCGGCCACGCTCCCCAGCCAGACTTCACCGCCGCGCTGGGATAAGCAGTCACCGTATAACGAGGCGATAAGCGATGTGCCGCTAATAGGCATCGTCGTCACCGCCTGTTGAATAAAGCTATCGAGTTTGTCCATATGATTCATTCTATTGTTATTTATATCCTTTTCGAATCATAGCACAGGAATAATTTCCCGATATGCCAGCATTGGTAGGTCGGATGAGGCAACGCCGCCATCCGACAACCCTGCACCATTCCGTCTGAAGGCGCTGCGCTTATCAGATCAAAAGGTCCGTGCCGTAGGTCGGATAAGGCGAAGCCGTCATCCGACGCCTTCGCACAACTCCGTCTGCTTATCAGACCTACATGGTTTACAGCCGATCAACCGTTTGCTGCGGCCTTGCGCAGGTCAAACACGCGACATGCTTTGCCTTCTGAGCGCGGAATACTGCCGCAGTTAACGATGCTGACGTCGGTGGAAATCCCGACCATCGATTTAATGCGGTGACGCAGATGATGGCAAATCTGACAGCGCTGTTCGTGGCTCAGCGTTAAGCTACTTTCTTTGAGCTCGACGCGCACGGAAAGCGAATCAAGATGCCCGCGACGATCCACTTCCAGCTGATAATGCGGTGCCAGATGTTCAATCTTGAGGATCTCTTCTTCCAGCTGCGATGGGAAGACGTTCACGCCGCGAATAATCAGCATGTCGTCGCTGCGGCCGCTGATGCGATCCATCCGGCGCATGGTGCGGGCGGTGCCCGGCAGCAAGCGCGTCAGGTCACGGGTGCGGTAGCGAATAACCGGCAGTGCTTCTTTGGTCAACGTAGTGAACAGCAGTTCACCGTGCTGGCCGTCAGCCAGCGGCGTACCGTCTTCCGGGTTAACCACTTCCGGGAAGAAATGGTCTTCCCAGATGGTTGGGCCGTCGCTGGTTTCGATGCACTCCATCGCCACGCCTGGGCCCATCACTTCTGACAGGCCGTAAATATCCAGCGCGGTAATGCCGAGGCGGCGCTCAATTTCCGCCCGCATACCGGCGGTCCACGGCTCGGCGCCAAACACGCCGGTGCGCAGTGAACAGCCGCGCGCGTCGCCGCCCATCTGGCGTTCCAGCTCTTCAATCAGGTTCAGACAGTAGGACGGCGTCACCATGATCATGTCAGGTTTGAAATCACGAATCAGCTGCGCCTGCTTTTCAGTCTGGCCGCAGGACATCGGGATCACCGTCGCCCCTAAACGTTCCGCACCGTAGTGCGCGCCCAGGCCGCCGGTAAATAGGCCATAACCATAGGCCACGTGGATTTTATCCTTTGCCGAGCCGCCGGCTGCGCGCAGCGAGCGGGCGACGATATTGGCCCAGGTGTCGATATCGTTTTGCGTATAGCCGACCACGGTCGGCTTGCCGGTGGTCCCGGACGACGCATGGATACGCACCACCTGCTCCATCGGCACCGCAAAGGTGTCGAACGGATAGTTATCACGCAGATCCTGCTTGGTGGTGCAGGGAAACTTACTCAGGTCGCTCAGCTCACGGAAATCATCCGGATGCACACCCGCTGCGTCGAACTTACGGCGATACATCGGTACATTTTCATAGGCGTGCTTGAGCGTCCATTTCAGACGTTCGGTTTGCAGAGCCTGTAATTCGTCACGCGATGCGGTTTCAATCGGATCTAATGTTGTTGTAGTTGTCATTTTTTTAGGGTACTCGCAGGTCAATTAGCTCACACTCGCTCGAGGATCAGGGCAATGCCCTGGCCCACGCCAATACACATCGTACACAGCGCATAGCGTCCATTGCGTCGTTCCAGCTCCAGGCTTGCCGCCAGCGCCAGGCGCACGCCGCTCATGCCCAGCGGATGGCCTAAAGCGATGGCGCCACCGTTTGGATTCACGTGCGCGGCGTCATCCGCCAGCCCAAGCTGCCTCATCACGCCCAGCGCCTGAGCGGCAAAGGCTTCATTGAGTTCAATCACGTCCATATCGTTAATATTCAGCCCGGCGCGTTCCAGCACTTTACGTACCGCCGGAACCGGACCCAGCCCCATGTACTTTGGCTCAACGCCTGCCGTCGCCATCGCCACAATGCGCGCTCGCGGCGTCAGTCCTTGGGCGAATGCCTGTTGTTCGCTGGCGATGATCATCGCCGCCGCGCCATCGTTGACGCCGGAAGCGTTACCGGCGGTGACGACGCCACCTTTACGGAATGGGGTTTTCAGTGCCGCCAGCTGTTCGAGCGTGGTTTCCGCACGCGGATGCTCATCATCGCGGACCGCGCTCACCGCGCCCTTCTTGCCGATAATCTGCACCGGCACGATTTCCTGCGCCAGAATGCCGTCGCGCTGGGCTTGCGCCGTACGCTGCTGGCTACGATAAGCAAAGGCGTCCTGATCTTCGCGGCTGATATTTAACAATTCAGCTACATTCTCCGCCGTTTCCGGCATGCTGTCAGTACCAAATTGTTGCTGCATGAGCGGGTTCACAAAACGCCAGCCGATGGTGGTATCAAACATTTCGGCCTGACGCTGGAAGGCGGATGTGGCTTTGCCCATCACGAACGGTGCGCGAGACATCGACTCGACGCCACCGGCAATCAGCAGGTCTGCATCACCGGCTTTGATGGCGCGCGCGGCGAAGCCGATGGCATCAAGACCCGAACCGCACAGACGGTTAATGGTGGTGCCCGCCACGCTGTGCGGATAACCCGCCAGCAGCGTCGCCATATGCGCCACGTTGCGATTATCTTCACCCGCCTGGTTGGCGCAACCGAAAATCACATCATCGATACAGCTGGCATCCAGACGTGGGTTACGGCTTAACAGTTCGCGCAGCGGGATCGCCGCCAGATCGTCGGCACGGACGCCCGCCAGCGCGCCGCCGTAGCGGCCAATCGGAGTACGAATTCCGTCACAAATAAACGCGTCACGCATTAGACTTCTCCCGTGATAGTGCCGCCGATGCGGTGTGATTTGCCGCGAAACAGAGCGACGGTTTTTTGCTGCTGATTAACAATTTCAATGTCGTAAACGCCGGTCAGCTTGCCCTGCTGTTTCACCCGCGCGGTGGCGGTCAACAGGTCGCCGGTAAACGCCGGACGAAGAAAATCGATGCTGGCGGCCGAGGCCACCGCGGCCAGCCCCTGGCTATTGCAGGCGTAGGCAAACGCGGTATCGGCCAGCGAAAACAGCTGCCCGCCGTGGCAGGTCTGATGGCCGTTGAGCATTGACGGCGTCACCGCCATGGTCATCTGCGCGTAGCCATCGTCCATTTCGATAATCTCAATCCCCAGCGCGCGAGCGCAGGTATCTTTCTCGTACATGGCGCGGGCGTTGCGCCAGGCTTCGTTACTCATGACGCATCTCCAGGAGCGCCTTGTGGCGCAGCAGTGCACTCGGGCGGTAGCGTTCTTCGCCGTAGTGCTGTTGAAGGTTTTCCAGCAGACGCAGTACGCGTCCCCAGCCGAGCGATTCGCCCCAGGCCAGCGGGCCACGGGGATAGTTCACGCCCAGACGCATGGCGGTGTCGATATCTTCGGCGCTGGCAACGCCTTTTTGCACCGCATCCAGCGCTTCGTTAGCCAGCATCGCCACCGTGCGCCACACCAACAGGCCAGGGTAATCTGCGATACGCAGCACTTTTTTGCCCTGTTGCTGGAAGTGGTACACGGCTTTATCGGTCTCGGCCGGTAAGTTGGTGGCGGAAGCTGCCAGCACCACGGTATCGCCCGCACTGTGGTCATAAACCACCACCGGGCAACCATGACGCACGCTTAAGGCCAGCGCGGTTTCCCCGCAGGTCTCGAGCAGCAAAACGCCATCCAACTTAGTGACGTTGTCACTGATAGTAATTTGCGCGGCTGAATCAGCTGTTAATGTCGGCTCAGCCAGTTCTGGCTGGGTTTCCGCCGGCCAACGGTAAACGCCGTGGCCGCTTTTTTTGCCCAGACGCCCGGCTATCGCCAGCTCCTGTTGCAGCAGCGACGGCAGAAAACGACGGTCCTGCCAGAAGGCGTTAAACACCGAACAGGTGACCGCGAAATTGACGTCCTGGCCGATTAAATCGGTCAACGCCAGCGGCCCCATCGGGAAACCGCCACCATCGCGCAGTGCGGCATCGATGACTTCCGCCGACGCCACCTGCTCTTCCAGCGCCCGCCAGGCTTCGGCGTAATAAGGACGCGCCACGCGGTTCACGATAAAGCCCGGCGTTGAGCGGCAGCGCACCGCCTGTTTGCCCCAGCGGCTTACGCAGGCGCATAGCTGCTCTACCACTTCCGCAGAGGTCGCCAGCCCGCTGACCACTTCCACCAGTTTCATCACCGGCGCGGGATTAAAGAAATGCAGCCCCGCCACGCGTTCCGGGTGTTTGATACCGGCGGCGATAGCGGTAATAGAAATGGACGAGGTGTTGCTGGTCAGCAGCGTAGACGGCGAACAGATCTCTGCCAGCTGGCTAAACAGCGCCTGTTTAATCTCCAGACGCTCAGATGCCGCTTCAATCACCAGCTGCGCATCGGCAAGCTGGTTTAATTCGGTGGCTGGCGTAATACGCGCAAGCAGTGCCTGAGCCTGCTCGGCGCTGAGTTTTCCCCGGTTCACGCGGCTTTCCAGACGCTGGCGGATACCGTCGATGGCGCGGGTAATCGCCTCTGCGGAGATGTCATACAGGCGCACCGGGTGCCCGGCGCTGGCCGCCACTTCGACAATGCCGGCGCCCATGGTGCCGCCGCCAATCACGGCGACAGTGAATTGATTCTGGCTCATGGCTATTTCCCGCTGAACTGTGGCGCGCGTTTGGCGAGGAAGGCGCTGACGCCTTCACGGTAATCGTCGCTGCGCCCGGCCATACGCTGGAAGTCACGTTCGACATCAAGCTGCTGGTCAAGGGTGTGGGTCTCGGAAAGCTGCAGCGCTTTTTTAATCAGCCCCAGTCCAAAAGTCGGCTGTGAGGCGAAATGGCGAGCCATCGTCAGACTGGTGTCTTTCAGCTCTGCGTCGTCCACCACCTGCCAAATCATCCCCCACTGCGCGGCCTGTTCGGCGCTAAGGCTATCGCCCAACAGCGCCAGGCCCATCGCACGGGCGCGCCCGGCAACGCGCGGCAGCACCCAGCTTCCGCCGCAGTCCGGTACCAGGCCGAGTTTGCTAAACGCCATCACGAATTTGGCGGAACGCGCGGCAATCACAATGTCACAGCCCAGCGCCAGCGTGGCACCCGCACCGGCGGCAACGCCGTTAACCGCACAGATAACCGGTTTTGGCAGCGCGGCCAGACGGCGCACCAGCGGGTTGTAAAAACGCTCTACCGACATGCCCAAATCCGGCGCGGGGCCGCTTGGGTCAACGTTGCGGTCGTTCAAATCCTGCCCGGCACAAAAACCGCGTCCCGCGCCGGTAATTAACAGGCAGCGAATGGTGTCGTCGCGTTCGGCCTGTTTTAAGCAATCGGACAGCTGCTGGTGCATCACGTCATTGAAGCTGTTAAGGCGGTCTGGGCGGTTTAGCGTCAGGGTCATAACGCCCTGTTCAATCTCACATTGAATGAAAGCTTCCACGGTTAGCGTCCTTTAAAGTCCGGTGTACGTTTTTCTAAGAAGGCAGCAATCCCTTCACGACGATCTTCCGTGCCGCTCAGCAGCGTAAATAGCTGGCGTTCCTGGGTCAGCCCAGCCTGTAAATTCACCTCCTGTGACAGACGCAGCGCCTGTTTGGCCGCGCGCAGCGCCAGCGGTGAATGACGGGCAATGGTCGCCGCCAGCTTCAGCGCATATTCATCGGAGAGATTGGCCGGGTGGATATCGCTCACCAGCCCCGCCTGCTGTGCACGCTGGGCATCGATACTTTCGCCGCTTAGCACCATGCGGCTGGCCAGCGCTTTGCCGACGCTGCGAATTAAGCGCTGGGTACCACCGGCGCCCGGCATGGTGCCCAGGGTAATTTCCGGTAAACCGAAGCGGGCGTTATCACCGGCGATCACCAGATCGCACAGCAGCGCAAGTTCACAACCCGCGCCCAGCGCGTAGCCGTTGACCACCGCAATCAGCGGCTTATTGAATGCGTCGATACGCGCCCACAGACGGGGACGCAGATCGTCGAAGGTGGCGGGCAGATCTTTTTCCGCCATTTCATTAAGGTCGGCCCCGGCGGCGAAATAGCGCGGGTTGCCGCTGATGACGCAGACGCTAATCGTGGCGTCCGCCGCGGCGCTTTCCAGCGCCTCGGCAATCTGCCCAAGCAGCGCGTTATTCAGGGCGTTACGCGCCTGCGGGCGGTTCAGCGTCAGTTGAAGTACGCGGTCATGGCGGGTTATCAGCAGTTCGCTCATGCCATCCCCCGCGCATCAAAGTCGACCACCACGTCGCCGCTGGTTGGCAGCGCCTGGCAGCTCAACACATAGCCCGCCGCCAGTTCATCGGCTTCCAGGCTGTAGTTGGCGGCCATCGCCACTTCACCGCGGACCACTTTGCATTTACAGGTGGCGCACACGCCGCCTTTACAGGCGAACGGCAGGTCAGCGCCCTGGCGCAGCGCGGCATCCAGAATACTGTCGTCCTCGGCGCTCAGGGAAATCAGGCGCTCGCGGCCATCCTGACGCAGCGTAACGGTACGGCCTTCCGCCTGTACGCCGGTAGCACGCTTCACGCTGGTGCCTGGGGTGTTGAAGCGCTCAAGGTGAATGGATTTCTCCGGCATACCCAGCGCGTGCAGAGTGGTTTCCGCGTCGTCCATCATCGCCGACGGGCCGCAGATAAATGCGTCGTCAAAGCGGCTGAAATCAAGCAGGTGTTCGGAGAGCGCGCGCAGTTTGTCGCCGTCGATACGCCCTTGCAGCAAATCGCTGTCCATCGACTCCTGGCTGAACAGATGCACCACCTGCAAACGTTGCGGGTAGCGGTCTTTCAAGTCGGCCAAAGCCTGGCGGAACATCATGCTGTGACTGCTACGGTTGCCATAAATCAGCGTGAAGCGGCTGTCGCTTTCGGTCGCCAGCGTCGCTTCAATAATCGCCATCATTGGGGTGATACCGGAACCGGCGGCAATCGCCAGGTAGTTGGCGCGGCGCTCGGCAGACGGCTGATAGCCAAAGTGGCCCTGCGGCACCATCACGTCAAATTCCATGCCCTGTTGGATATCGTGCTGGGCATAGCGCGAGAAGCGGCCGCCGTCGATAGCTTTCACCGCCACGCTGATTTCGGACGGCGAGCGGCTGCGGCAGATGGAGTAGCAGCGGCGCAGTTCTTCACCGCCAAGGCGGGTTTTCAGCGTCAGGTGCTGGCCGGGACGAAAAGCGTACGCGGTACGCAGCGCGTCGGGAATGGCGAAGGTGATCGTCACCGCATCGCGGGTTTCCGCCTCGACGCTTGCCACGGTAAGCGAATGAAATGTTGTCATCGCAACCTCAAATACATTTAAAGTAATCAAAGGGTTCACGGCAGCTGTCGCAGCGATAGAGCGCTTTACAGGCCGTCGAACCGAATTCGCTAATCAGCGAGGTGTGGGTGCTACCGCAGCGCGGGCACAGCACTTCGCTCGGCATTTCCGCGTGGCAGGCATGGGCCTGCGGCGGGCTAATGCCGTACTGCCGCAGGCGCTCGCGGGCGTCCGGGCTCATCCAGTCGGTGGTCCATGCCGGGTCAAGCTGCAGAACAATGTGCACCGGCGTATAACCGTGCTCGGTCATCACCGAACGAATCTCACCCAGCAGGTGCTCGGTTGCCGGGCATCCGGAATACGTTGGCGTAAAGCCAATCACCCAGCCGTCGCCATGACGTTCAACGCTTCTGACCATGCCAAGGTCGGTAATTGTCAGTACCGGGACCTCCGGGTCAGGAATTGCGCTGAGCAATCCCCAGACGGTGCGCACTTCGGCGGGTGCGATTGCAGCCAGACGTTGCATAGCCACCTCCATTACCACTGCTGACCGGGATACGCGCGCTGCAGATACTGCATTTCTGCCAGCATCGGCCCCAGATGTTCACTGTGCAGACCCTGCTTGCCGCCGCTGCGGAACGCCGCTTCTTGTGGAATTTGTAAGCAGGAGTCGAGCAGCGCGGTATGCACCGTGGTCTGCCATTCGGCCTCAAGTTCACGCGAGTCGACGGCGATCCCCTGCTCAACCAGCGTTAATTCCAGCTCATCGGCCATAAACAGCTCGCCGGTAAAGCGCCACAGGTTGTCGACCGCCTGCTGCATCCGTTGGGCGGAGAGTTCGGTGCCGTTGCCCAGACGCTCCAGCCAACCGCGGCTAAAACGCTGGTGATAGCGCACTTCTTTCAGCCCTTTGGCGGCAATCGCCGCAATCTGCGCATCACGGCTGTTCACCAGGCGGCTGAACAGCGCCACGTGCCAGACGTCGATAAAGAACTGACGAGCGATAGTGTCGGCAAAGTTGCCGTTCGGTTGTTCAACCAGCAGCAGATTGCGGAACTGACGTTCATCGCGGCCAAAGGCCAACGTGTCTTCGTCGCCGCTGCCGGAGAGTTCAGCGGCATAGCTTAAGAAATTGCGCGCCTGGCCCAGCAGGTCGAGACCGATATTGGCCAGCGCCAGATCAATCTCCAGCTCCGGCGCGTGGCCGCACCAGGCACCTAAGCGCTGGGCCAGCACGAGGCCGTTATCGCCCAGACGCAGGGCATACGTTGCAACGGGATTCAGGTTATTCATCGCTGCCTCACATATGTTCCATGCCGTCCGGCACGGTGTAGAACGTCGGGTGACGGTAGACTTTGCTTTCCGCCGGGTCGAAGAACTCACCGCGTTCTTCCGGCTGTGAGGCGACGATGCTGCTGGCTTTCACCACCCAGATAGAGCAGCCTTCGCTGCGACGGGTATAGGCATCGCGGGCGTTTTCCAGCGCCATCTGATCATCGGCGGCGTGCAGGCTTCCCACGTGACGGTGCGACAGCCCCTGTTTGCTGCGGACAAAAACTTCGTATAACGGCCAGTATGTGTTGCTCATTCTCTTTCTCCTTAGGCGGCGTCGCGGGACTGTTGTTTTTGAGCATGCGCCAGCGCGGCTTCGCGCACCCATGCCCCCTCTTCCCAGGCCTTGCGTTTTGCGCCCAGACGTTCGTGGTTACAGATGCCACGACCGTTGATAACTTCGTTGAGTTCCTGCCAGTCAATTTCGCCGTAGCGATAGTGACCGGTCTCCGCGTCCAGCTGCAGGTCGGCATCCGGCACCTTCATGCCGAGGATTTCCACCTGTGGAACGGTGTTGTCGACAAAGCGCTGACGCAGTTCATCGTTGGAGTGCAGTTTGATTTTCCACGCCATGCTGCGGGCGCTGTTTGGCGAATTGTCATCGCTTGGCCCAAACATCATCAGCGCTGGCCACCAGAAACGGTTGATAGCGTCCTGCAGCATCTGACGCTGCTCTTCGCTGCCCGCCGCCAGCGCCATGCAGGCTTCAAAGCCCTGACGCTGGTGGAAGCTCTCTTCTTTACAGATTTTCACCATCGCTCGTGCATACGGGCCGTATGAGGTCCGGCACAGCGCGACCTGGTTGACGATCGCCGCACCATCAACCAGCCAGCCAATCACGCCAATGTCGGCCCAGGTCAGGGTTGGGTAGTTAAAGATGGAGGAGTACTTCATCTGACCGTCGAGCATCTTCTGATACAGGTCTTCGCGGGCGCAGCCGAGGGTTTCGGCGGCGCTGTAGAGATACAGGCCGTGCCCGGCTTCATCCTGCACTTTCGCCAGCAGAATTGCCTTGCGGCGCAGAGTCGGTGCGCGGGTTATCCAGTTACCTTCCGGCAGCATGCCGACGATTTCCGAATGCGCATGCTGGCCAATCTGGCGGATCAGCGTTTTACGGTAGGCATCGGGCATCCAGTCCTGCGGTTCGATGGCTGTTTCCTGCGCGATGCGCTGGTCAAAGCGTTGTTCTTCTGTCACGTCATCACCTTATGATTCCGATAAATTCAACAAATCAATTTTTGTGAATCACTTTGTTTTATAAAAGTTACATCTTAGTTAAATAAAACCACAAATTTTGTTTGTGAATTTTGTGATGCGTACCGCAAAGGCTTTTGCAAAACCCCTTACAAACAGCTACATGGCGCATTAGCGCTTAGTGTCCGCGATCGCATTGTTAACAAATTATTAAAATCAGGCTTGCATTTTGTGATTCAGAAAAGAACTATTTATAGCGAGATTACGTAACATATCTGGAGATTTACGATGCAGAAGTTAGCCAGCTATTTATCCGGCACCTGGCAGACAGGCCAGGGCCGCACCCGCGCCATTCATCACGCCATCAGCGGCGAAGCACTGTGGGAAGTGACCAGCGAAGGTTTGGATATGGCGCAGGCGCGTCGTTTCGCGATTGAGCACGGCGGCAAAGCATTACAGGCAATGACCTTTATTGAACGCAGCGCAATGCTCAAAGCGGTGGCGAAGCATCTGCTGGAGCTGAAAGCCGATTTCTACGCCATTTCTGCCGAAACCGGCGCAACGCGCGCCGACAGCTGGGTGGATATTGAAGGCGGGATTGGTACCCTCTTTACTTACGCAGGTCTGGGTGGCCGTGAGCTGCCGGACGATACCCTGTGGCCGGAAGATGAATTGATCCCGCTGTCTAAACAAGGCGGTTTTGCCGCCCGTCACGTGCTGACCTCGAAATCCGGGGTGGCGGTGCATATCAACGCCTTCAACTTCCCGTGCTGGGGCATGTTAGAAAAGCTGGCACCGACCTGGCTTGCCGGGATGCCCGCCATCATCAAACCGGCCACCGCCACCGCACAGCTGACGCAGGCAATGGTGAAAGCGATTGTCGAGAGCGGCCTGGTACCAAACGGCGCAATCAGCCTGATTTGCGGTGGCGCGGGTTCGCTGCTCGACGAGCTCGATAGCCAGGACGTGGTGACCTTTACCGGTTCGGCCCATACCGGACAGCAGCTGCGCGTGCATCCGAATCTGGTGGCGAAATCAATCCCGTTCACCATGGAAGCCGACTCCCTGAACTGCTGCGTTTTAGGTGACGACGTGACCCCTGAACAGCCAGAATTTGCGCTGTTTATCCGCGAAGTGGTGCGTGAGATGACGGCGAAAGCCGGGCAAAAATGTACCGCTATCCGCCGTATTATCGTGCCGCAGGCGCAGATTAAGGCGGTGAGCGACGCGCTGATTGCCCGTCTGCAAAAAGTGGTAGTCGGCGACCCGGCGCAGGAAGGCGTGAAGATGGGTGCGCTGGTCAACGCCGAACAGCGCCAGGATGTGCAGGACAACGTTAACCGCCTGGTGCAGGCCGGTTGTGAAGTGCTGCTCGGCGGTAACGCCGATCTTAACGCCGCCGGGGCCTTCTTCCCGCCGACGCTGCTGCTGTGTACCCAGCCGGATGAAGTCTCCGCCGTTCACGCCATCGAAGCCTTTGGCCCGGTAGCTACGCTGATGCCGTATCAGAATAGCGACCACGCCATGCAGCTGGCGCGCGCAGGCGGCGGTAGCCTGGCCGGGACGCTGGTGACCGCCAGCGGTGCACTGGCGCGTGAGTTTATTCTTGGTGCTGCGCGTGCGCACGGTCGTATTCAGGTGTTGAACGAAGAATCCTCCGTTGAATCCACCGGCCACGGTTCCCCATTGCCGCAGCTGGTCCACGGAGGCCCGGGACGTGCCGGCGGCGGCGAAGAGCTGGGCGGTCTGCGTTCGGTGAAACATTACATGCAGCGCACGGCGATTCAGGGTAGCCCAACCATGCTGGCCGCTATCGGTCAGCAGTGGGTGCGCGGCGCGCAGGTAGCGGAAGACCGCATTCACCCGTTCCGTAAATACTTTGAAGAGATCCAGCCGGGCGATAGCCTGCTGACGCCACGCCGAACGCTAACCGAGGCGGACATCGTTAACTTTGCCTGTCTGAGCGGCGATCACTTCTACGCCCACATGGACAAAATTGCCGCCGCCGAGTCGATTTTTGGCGAGCGCGTGGTGCACGGTTATTTCCTGATTTCTGCCGCTGCCGGTCTGTTTGTTGATGCGGGCGTCGGCCCGGTTATCGCCAACTACGGCATGGAAAACCTGCGCTTTATCGAGCCGGTAAAACCGGGCGATACCATCCAGGTTCGCCTGACCTGCAAGCGTAAAACGGTCAAACGCCAGCGCAATGCCGAGGAGAAAGCCACCGGCGTGGTGGAATGGTCGGTGGAGATTTTCAACCAGCATCAGCAGGCGGTCGCCCTCTACTCCATCCTGACGCTGGTTGCCCGTCAGCAGGGTGATTTCCCTGCCTAACGCGGTCGCCATCCCGGCATGATAACGGCGTGTGCCAACGTCGAGCCAGCGCAACAATTTAGCCAATGCCTCTGCGGAGGCATTTTTTGTAACTGGCAAAACTGACAAATAACCTGGCAAGCGCAAGCAAACGCTTAATGACGTTCTGCTGTTAGGTTAAGAGACTGAACAAGAAAAGCCTGGCACGGCACAACATAACGATAAGATGAGGTCACAATGTCTAAAGCTTTGAATCTGTCTAAACGTAAAACGGCGCTCGCGCTGGCTATCGCGCTGTGTTGCGCCTGGCAAAGCCCGGCCTTCGCCCATGGTGGCGAAGCACATATGGTGCCAATGGACAAAACCTTGCAAGAGTTTGGTGCAGATGTGCAGTGGGATGACTACGCGCAGATGTATACCCTGATTAAAGACGGTGCCTACGTAAAGGTAAAACCGGGCGCAAAGACCGCGGTTCTCAACGGTAAAACCTTGAATCTTCAGGCACCGGTGGTGATGAAAAAAGGCAAGGCGTGGATTTCCGACACCTTTATCAACGACGTTTTCCAGTCCGGCCTTGACCAGACCTTCCAGGTTGAGAAAGTACCTCACCCGCTGAATTCCCTGTCATCGGCAGAAATTGGCGAAGCGGTAACGATTGTTAAGGCCGCGCCTGAATTCCAGGCTAATACCCGTTTCACCGAGATTTCCCTGCACGAGCCGGATAAAAAAGCGGTGTGGGATTTTGCCCTCAACGGCACCCCGGTTAATGCACCACGTACCGCCGACGTGATTATGCTCGACGGCAAGCACGTGATCGAAGCCGTGGTCGATCTGCAAAATAAAAAGATCCTCTCCTGGACGCCTATTAAAGACGCCCATGGCATGGTGCTGATCGACGATTTCGTCAGCGTGCAGAACATTATCAACGCCAGCACCGAGTTTGCTGAAGTGCTGAAAAAACACGGAATTAAAGACACCACCAAGGTCGTCACCACCCCGCTGACCGTTGGTTATTTCGACGGCAAAGATGGCCTCAAGCAGGATGCACGTCTGCTGAAAGTGGTCAGCTATCTCGACACCGGCGACGGTAACTACTGGGCGCACCCGATTGAAAACCTGGTCGCGGTCGTTGACCTTGAGCAGAAGAAAATCATCAAGATCGAAGAAGGCCCGGTCATTCCGGTGCCGATGGAATCTCGTCCATTTGATGGCCGCGATCGCGTGGCAAAATCGGTGAAACCGCTGGATATCATCGAACCAGAAGGCAAAAACTACACCATCACCGGCGATATGGTGCACTGGCAGAACTGGGACTTCCACCTGCGTCTGAACTCCCGCGTCGGGCCGATTCTCTCTACCGTGACCTATAACGACAACGGTAAGAAACGCCAGGTGATGTACGAAGGTTCACTGGGCGGGATGATTGTGCCTTACGGCGACCCGGATGTCGGCTGGTACTTCAAAGCTTACCTGGATTCCGGTGATTACGGCATGGGTACCCTGACCTCGCCTATCGCGCGCGGCAAAGATGCACCGTCCAACGCCGTGCTGCTGGATGAAACCATTGCCGATTACACCGGTACGCCGACCACGATCCCACGCGCGGTAGCCATTTTCGAACGCTACGCGGGACCGGAATATAAGCACCAGGAGATGGGCCAGCCGAACGTCAGTACCGAACGCCGTGAACTTGTCGTACGTTGGATAAGCACCGTCGGTAACTACGACTACATCTTCGACTGGGTATTCCACGAAAACGGCACCATCGGTATCGATGCCGGGGCGACCGGGATTGAAGCGGTGAAAGGCGTGCTGGCGAAAACCATGCACGATCCAAGCGCCAAAGACGATACCCGCTACGGGACGTTGATCGACCATAATATCGTCGGCACCACCCACCAGCATATTTACAACTTCCGCCTCGATCTCGACGTGGACGGCGAAAATAACAGCCTGGTGGCGATGGATCCTGAAGTGAAGCCAAACACCAGCGGCGGCCCGCGTACCAGCACCATGCAGGTGAATCAGTACGACATCGAAACCGAGCAGAAAGCCGCGCAGAAATATGACCCAGGCACTATTCGCCTGTTGAGCAACACCACCAAAGAAAACCGCATGGGCAATCCGGTGTCATACCAGATTATCCCTTACGCGGGCGGCACCCACCCGGCGGCAACCGGCGCGAAATTTGCCCCTGACGAGTGGATTTATCATCGTCTGAGCTTTATGGATAAGCAGCTGTGGGTCACTCGTTACCATCAGGAAGAGCGTTATCCGGAAGGCAAATACCCGAACCGTTCGGTGCATGACACCGGCCTGGGACAATATGCGAAGGATGACGAGTCGCTGAAAAATAACGATGACGTGGTGTGGATAACCACCGGCACCACCCACGTCGCACGCGCCGAAGAGTGGCCGATTATGCCAACCGAATGGGCCCATGCGCTGTTGAAACCGTGGAACTTCTTTGACGAAACACCAACGCTGGGCGAGAAGAAGAAGTAAGTCACAAGGTGATTTCCGCGTCATTCGCGCTGAATCCATAAGTTCTGTCGAAAGAGTCCGCAATTTTGCGGGCTCTTTTTTATTCACGGATAATACGTAAATCCGCAATGGTGAACGCAGCCTGCATCTCAGGCGCTTTCTGGAACATGACGGTCCAGAGGGCTCTAATCAACGGCAGTTCCTCGTCGTAAGCAATCAGCGGCAATGAAGCGAGTGTCTGAGCGCCAGGGGCTGAGCCGATAGCCTCTGACATGGCGGGAGCATGAACAAGAAGCATGCGTTCAGTCAACAGATGAGCATAGCCGTAGAGACTATCATCAGGCATTGATGCGGTAACAGCGAGATCGACGCTTCCGTCATGCAAAAGCGAGTAAATGCGCTGTTCCCTTTCATTAACGAAACGTGCGGCCCTGCTTGCGAAGGAATGATCATTGCGTAAAATTGAATGAACGTTCATTCATTAATTGAGTGAAATTCAGTCCATTATCAAAACAAGCACAGGCAAACTATGACCCGTAAAACGCTCAGACTTTTATTTCCGCAATGGCAAGGCGGCAATAATCCCCCTTATTATCTTGGCTCGCTTCTTCTCTCGTATCTTTCCCCTGAATCGGATGGCCCTGTTGAGTCGGTTCCGGTCGATGAACCCACCACGCAGCCGCTGGCTGAAGTGGATGGCATTACCGCTAAACCTCAAATTATCAGACAGCTCAACGATGCAGCCGCTCTGATTGAGAAACATAGTCCCGATTCAATTGTCGTTTTTGGTGGTGATTGCCTGGTATCACTGGCTCCTTTTTCGCACCTGCTCAATAAATACGGCGATAAACTGGGCGTGCTGTGGGTTGACTCTCATCCTGATGTGCAGACGGCGAAACAATATCCAAACGCTCATGCCCATGTGCTTGGGGCCCTCATTGGAACGGGTGATGAAGATTTAGTTGCTCACGTAGCCACCAGGCTCAATCCCTCAAAAATCATGATTGCCGGTATCCACGCTCCACTAGCTTATGAAGCTGACTACCTTGCTCGTCATAACATTGCTGCGATTGCGCCTGAACACGTCAAAAACGGCGGGAAAGAAGTGATGGCGTGGATCGAAAGGGAAAATATTGAATATCTGGCGATACACATTGATCTGGACGTTCTCGATCCATCCCTGTTCCGCTCTGTGCTTTTCGCCAGGCCTGGCAGAGGCGAGCACGACTTTGGCGACGTCGCAGAAGGCAAACTGACGATTGAAGATGTACTCAATCTCATTGCGCAGGCCACCTCAAAAGCCGAACCTGTCGGCCTTACGATCGCTGAACATTTGCCGTGGGATATGCTGAACCTCAAGAATATGCTCAGTGCATTACCGCTTATGAAGTAACATCTGATTCCAGGAGCCAGACGACAGAGTTCAACGCTGGCTCCTGGGATAAAAGAGCGTTAAAGTCTGGGCAACTTATGAAAAATAATAGTCGATATGTTAAAGAAAACAGAAACCTACCATAAGCTGATTACCGCTGCCGCCGCCTGCTTTGCAGAAAAAGGCTTTAGTGCGACAAGCGTACGTGAGATTTCTACCCGGGCAGGAATAAGTCAGGGAGCGATGTACACGTATTTTAAGAGTAAGGATGACCTCATCAAGGCAATCGTTCGTGAAGAACAGAACTCAGCGTTAACAGCCCATAATGCTCCCTCTAACGGCACTTATTTCGACCGCCTTTGCGAGCAGATGGCTTCGTGCATAAGCGATGTTGGATACCCGGTCACACATCAACTGTGGGTTGAAATCATGGCTGAGTCTGCGCGAAATCCTGAATTGCAAAAAACGTATACCTCCAGTGATACCATCATGCGGCAAAGTATCGCGGGGATTATCAAGGAAGGTATTGCGGCCGGAGAGTTTCGGCAGGATATGAACCTTGAGGAAATCACAATCATTCTATTTGCTTTTATTGACGGCTTAATCGCGCGCAAGGCTATTAACGCGTCCTTCTCCTTCAGTCGCGACCTGCCATCATTCCCTGAGCTAATAACCAAATTATTGAAATAATGCTAAGCAAGTTTGGTAAAAAACATAACCCATAAATCGCAAAGGTCTGCTTCTCTCTCACTGCGGACCATCAACTCAGTTAGCTCGTCCGCTCTGTGCCAAAGGCGGAAGTAGCTAATAACAATCTGTATGAAGCAACGGGGAGCATGTCACAGAACCAGACGTTTTACCCGTATATGTACTCTGCACATCAGCAAGTACCTCCCTTCTCATATTCTGAATGTAAGATATTTAACCAGACATATGTGACTTAAAGGGTAAGAGTTGTATCTTTTTATATTCATGATTTATCTATTTCACTTAGTATCCAATCGAATTGGTTGAAATCCTCAAAAAAAAGTCTTTCTGGATACCGGGTTTCATTTTCATACTCATCAAAATAGTATCTGGCAAACCAGTCTTCCATTACGAATGTATGGGGACGAATTTGAAGGTGTGCAACTAGATATGGCAATTTACTGATAAAATAATCTTTTTGATATTCAGTAACCAACTCGTAAGCATGTATAATGCAGTGTCTATATTCACGAGCAAAACTTTTTAACATTTCTGTAGCCGTTGCATAGCAAAAATTAAAAGAAGCTGGGTATCCTTTCTCCTCTTGAATTTCCCTATTCCTCTCATACCATTCATGAAGATATTTAGGTTGTTTAAAAAGCAAATATCTTGAAAGAATAGTGTAATACTCATAGTTCTGTATGAGATGGTATTGAATAGCAGTGGGACATATTTCACTTTGGTCTCGTCTTCTGCACATCAACAACAAAGGCCCAAGCCCAGGATACGACATTAGACACTTTTCAATAGCACTTTCAATTTCAGGCCATTTCTTTTCTCTAATATAAGAAATGATAAATAAGGGAATGCCAACTCTTGAAATATTATTTTCTTTCTTAAAGCGCAAAGAAAAAGTTTCTGATGAACCACTAAAGTAACCACACCGTCTATCATTATTTATATTGCACCAATAAACCATCTCACTCGATATATTAACAAGAAGTACAAAGACAGGAACAGGAAGCCCAACCCAATAGTTTAAGCTGGATCTTTTAATTCCACTCAACCTAAAATTATCATCTTTAGAAAACTTAATGTCATCAGTACTTTTAACTTGCAAAGCAACTAAATCACCCGTTATAAGCCCATCTTCATTAACAATCTCTACATATAAATCAATACCATAATCCCTCTCTGTCATTTCTCGGATAATCCATTCCTTTGGTAAAACTTTTGAAACTATATCGAAAGACTTGCTTTCTGATATGTGTGTTTTAATTCGTTTTGGAAAGTCCATACTCACCATAATAAATAAGAGATTAATTTGGTTGATTATCTTTTCATACAAATGCAAGTAACCCTATCATGACAAGGCAGTAAGAACGAAGCCCCACACTGAGTTTTTACGTTAATGAACCTCATTTCCGCTCTCAATTCCCTTCAGAGTTAACAATCAACAGGACTTTATTACCAAACTCTAGTACGGAGGATAAAAAATGATTCTGCTCCACTCTGGAAAATGTCACCCGCTCATAGCCGTAACCGAAGTTTTCTGTATCAACAAGGATGGTCATTGCCTTATTAAAGGCATTCAGAGCCAGCTCTGAATCTCGTTTATTTTCGAGCATGTTAATCTTCTCCTTAGCCGCACGATACAGCACATCGAGGCGGCGGTAATACTCCATCAGCTTTGACGTTGTAATGCCGTTGGGTCTTTCCGTCCACACCTGTAGATTGGAAATAACCGCATGAGCTTCTGCCAGCAAATCCGAGCTTTCACGCGCTAAATCATCCAGCGTTTTCACTACAGTGGTGATCCGAAACGGCAGTTTCTTTTGTTCCGCGATATACTGGTAAAATGCCGAGATAGCCAGGGTCTGACTGATATTCAGTATTTTTAATACCTCATCGGCCTGAGCTTTTATGTCATCGTCAATGCGTGCGTTAATCGTTGCCATCTGTCCAGCTCCTTGTGGTGATCACCATCAACAATAATGCACACTTGCATTACAGGCAAGGAATTAATGCAACTTTGCATTACACCGTATTTTAACACCTTCCTTTTGCCTCACTGGACAGTCTGGTTATTCTGTCCATAACCCACACCCTTATCCCCCACTTCTGTGAATAATCAACATATCGTGCTCATACCGCTGACTGGCGCACCACATACTGTCTCTGCTCTCCCATTCCGTCCTGATACCCTGCCGCCCATTGGTGCAGATCGTGCTTTTTCACTTGGATGAAATAGCAAATTCGGAAATAATGTCCAGTTATGCTGCCAGGCAGATCGGAATTAGTAATCTTGACTTTCCAACCCTCGCGGTTTCTAAAAATCGTATGTCCGCTCTTCGCTCACAGCGGACCTTATGACCTGACTTTCTGCCCGCTCCGTGCCAAGAGCGGACATTGTGAAATTAGACTATTGCCATTAGATTAACTAGTTGAGTTTCGTAATCCTTTCAATGAAATCTGTAATAAATTCAGCCCACTGCAAACTTTGATGAATTAGACTTTACGATTGTGGCGACTTATCCCCTGATTAGGAAATGTGTGGAATTACTGTTTCTCGATTTTGCAAATAGCCGCATACTCTTACTTCCTTGAGATCAGCTGACCAATGTACAGGTATCGTGATGAATAAAGCTGTAACTACAGCCGAGCTTTTCCGGCAAATTAGAGAATCAGAAGGCTCTGGCTACCTTAATCGTGCCCATCAACGCAGTTTCTCACTGAATGTTTTCCAGATGAATGCGTTGGAACTTATTGAGGCAGCTCACAGGGTTAAGGATCCTGATCAAGGCATACTGTTGATGATGGAAAAGAATCGCGAAGCTGGACTCCAAGCCCATCGCGAACTCAATCGGCATGTTCACAACTTCGTTTCATCTTCGTTGACCCTTGTGGAACATACGCGGGTATTCATGAGGAAGCATTACGCAGATACCAAACTGTTGGAGGCCTACGAAAAGCAAGTAATAGCAACTTTCGCTAAATCACCTGTAGCTCAGTTCATTCAAGGTCTCCGCAACTACATGCTTCATAAAGGGCTGCCAGATTCCAGTATGTATATGAATTTTGAAGCTAATCCTGGAGCTACGGATGGTTCGGGTACGTTTGAAACTGGTGTGCATTATGACACCGCTTCACTTTTGGATTGGAAAGACTGGAAACCAGCGGCTCGCAACTATCTCGAACTGGCCGGAGAACATCTCGACGTTCATGAATTTGCGTTAGAATACCTGACGCTCGTCAACCAATTCCATGAGTGGTTGAATGTTACCCTTGAAATGCACCATCATTCTGATCTACAAAAACTGAATCAGCTTCAAGCTCAACTCAACGATATTAATCCAACAAACGAACTGATTTCACCAACAGTGCCATCTGACCTCCCTGACATCAAACCCTTTATTTTCACATCGGTCCATAGCACCGAACTTGATCAGATTTCCCTTGAACTGATGGGGATGATTCAAGAACTTCATTTTGAACAAACTGCTCAGAATTTTCCATCTGAAAGGCCTGTGATTTCAATTACTGATCGAGATCTGATTGGACCTATTACATTTTGGGGGAAGGAGATGAACGGAAGCGCAGCGTTCACGTTCTTTCAGAATGATGGAAAACCATATGGATTTATTGAGGAAAATTACAAATGCCTCGATAACTTAATCGATGCTGTAATGAAAGCTGAATGGGCTCGTACTAGCTTAAGTCGTGGGTTTGTTGAAACTACTTTCTTCGATTGGGCGAGACAACAATTTCCAACTGCCCAGTCTTCATTCTCAATGGAATTATGCGAGACTGCTCGAGAAAAGGTCACTGCTGTTGAAGTTTGGGCCCCAATTGCCAATATGGAAGTTGAAAAGGGATTTGACTTCGGTCCTATTCGCATTGAATCGATCACGGCTTCTGTAATGGATAATTTGTGCAGAAAATTACCGTCACCGCCACTAGGAAAAGAGCAAGAATTTGGTCAATACGTTGAAATGTTGAGGCAGAATTTTCAAGGATATGCTGTTGCAATTATGTCCATTGAAGCTGAACCGAAATTTGCGGTAGAGCGATCTTTTCAGATTGCTCAGGATGCAGTGGGACTGCTAACTTTCTTCTCTCCAGCGGCCCCTGAAGCATACATTTTCAGTCCAGTAGCACTCTCTGGTGCAGAGTACATCCCAGCATCGAAACTTATAGTAATGTATGAAGGTGGCTTTAGTCACAATGAGAAAATTTTACCAACAGAGATTGGATATTGGCGTCTATCGGTGCAACAAATTTCTACACTAAATTCTGATCTGTTAGAAGTCGCTGGATCACTTGTGCTGTTAGAGGGCTTGAGCGAATTCGCCTTAGCGGTACGGACAAGCATCTTAATTCATAGTAAAGGATTGACATTGTTATCACCGAAGGATCGTCTGCGGAGTTGTTTATCTGCTCTCGAGTTAATGTTGCTCAAACATGACATGGAGCCACGTGCACATAGTATTGCAAATCGAATGAGCATCATTTTGTCCGTTATAGGGGCTAATGGTGAAGAAGTTAAGAAGACCATCCAGCAAATCTACTGGTTGCTGGAGCAACCGCAGCGGACAGAACTGGGACACAGAGAAAGCGAACTGATCGCGACATTTACAGCCCATGCTTACAATGTTCTAAATGTGGCACTTAGTAATGCCCGTACCTACCGTTCAAAAGTTCAATTTGTGACTGAGATTGATAGGATGGGTATTTCTCGACAGTAATTTTTATATTGGCACAAACCAGATTTTAGTTGACTGCTACAGCATAATCACTTGGCCTGAATTATTAGATAATGATTGAGAAAGTCCGCTTATCGCTCAAAGCGGACCTTCAGCTCAAATAGTAGGGTAACCACCCTGCTCTCGAACCTGCGTGGAAGATACAGTCGATATTTGATAACTAGTCGGCGTCTGGACTGTGTGCATATACCCCCATAAAGGCATCCGTCAGCGTATTGGTCATTCTGTCAGTTAACTCTTCTGGAATATCTTTCGGCATTCTCGCAGCGATCTACCCGCGAATAGCGGGCCTCACCTGCTCGTGAGTTAACTTAATCTCCTTTGACGTTCTCGCCGCTAATCCTTGGGTATATGCGGAGGTACAAATATTGCTAACATTCACGCGTAATTTGCGCATTGTAGAATCATCAGGGCCGACAATAACGTCTGTAGATATCTTCTCCATCGACATCATTCTTACCCCTTCTCTCTTACAACAGGCCTCTGATGTGGTCATGGCAGTTAGCAGCCTATCCTGCGTGATAAATGTATGTACATTATCCCTGCAATGCAGCCTCAGAATCTGATATACTGGACATAATTACAGTGTAAGGGGCAAGCAATGGCTGTTGAAACAAAATTTGTTGTCGTTAGAAAAGGTGAAGAGAAAATGACATTTGCCAGTAAGAAAGAGGCTGACGCTTATGACAGACTGCTCGACATGGCAGAAGCGTTTACCGACTTGCTGTTGCAAAGCGGGAAGCCGATGGATGAAACTCAAGCCGAGGATCTGGGCCTATTTCTTGCCGAACAGAAAGTGGCCGTGCAGCATGTTCTGCGGACCAGCAAACTCCCGGAATCCATTCCCCCATCTGAATCTGATATTCCAGACTCAGATGCGTCTGCCAGCAAAAAAATCAGGGCCATTAACGCTGCCTGATGATCCACACGCTGCATCTCCATCCAGAAGCCGTAAGCAGAAAGCTGCTCACGGCTTTTTTGCATACTGGGATCCGCAAGGGGAGAATAATTTTCCCCCTGAGTTCTTCCCACACGTCCCGTATTTACGGGCGCATAAGCGGTTCAATACCAACCCACTTCAGCGTCGGTTGATAGCATAACTTCAGCGCAGGCACCGCGACCTTCACTCCATCGACCTCAAGTTCGCCTAAGTGAACTGTCCATTTAGCATTGGCGTAGCCGTCATAAATTTTAAAGACCACATAGGCTGAACCGTAGTCATCGTTATTGGTAATACGCGGGACATTACGGTGTACCTCATCGCTGTTGATATCGTAAGGCGATGGCCTTGCATATTTCGCATTCTCTTCCGGGAAATCATATGGGAATGAGGTAGTGCCAAGGTAAACTTCTGGACGCGCGTTCTGTCGGTGCCCATCGCCCAGATCGATGTAGGCTTGACGTGTGTCGATAATAATCGGCACTGCAGGCTGCCCCTTACTTCCCGGACGCGAAGGACGCTGGCGCCCTTTGTTATAGGCAATCAGTTGCACATAAAATTCCGGCCTCGCTCCAGGCCCCTGAACGTAAGGAATAGTGAAACTGCTTCGCTTCTCAGGCATATATCGGCCAGGAATAGCGTGATCGTAGAGATAGGTTTCCAGCACTATTTCTTGCTTGCCGTGAGGGGTATCAACAATAAATTTATGCTCGCTTTCGCAAAGGTCGATATACCCGGGGCGTTCCCTCGGATAGGGAATACATCCCCCCAACAACGTGGCGGCCAATACGACAACCCCACCCCACCTAAGATGCCTCAATAATGGCATGACAAAATCCCTCTATCCAAAATACCAAAGGGTAGCTTAGGTGAGTATGACTGAGGTGTTCAACCTACCAACATTGATTTAGGGTAGCGGGAGATTAAGCGGCGGATGTGAGCAATATATTGCGCGAATATGGCTTTGTGTGGGGGATAAACCGAACCATTGCTGATTAAAAATCACCCCCGATGACGCAGCCCGTATATACAAAAACGCGCCACTTTCACCGGCGGCGCGTTAATCTTATGGCGTCGAATCGCTTATTGCGCGTCAGCCCACTCGCCCATTTCAATAATGATAAAGTGCGAGTGCTGTTCTTTCGCTTTAAAGGTCAGCGTCATTGGCCCGACGACTTCGAGTGAATCGCGTTCATCCAGCGTCACAATACCTTCAACGTTAACGCTATCTTCAATGCTATTGATGTAGGCCTGGCGCCCCGCTTTCAGCTCGTAGGTTACTTCAGCATCGCTATTTGTCAGTTCGCTGACAAACATGTTCACATCCTGATTTAAATGCAGCGGCGCATCGTCATCATTTTGCAGACTACCGACGATATGCAGTAATTTATTCTCACGGTCTTCGTCGGTGAACTTATGATTTTCATAACGCACTTCCAAACCTTGTTTTGGCGGCAGGATCCAGATTTGCAGGAAACGACACCAATCATCATGGTTATTCAGCTCCGAGTGCCATACGCCGTTACCGGCAGTGACCGTTTGCACATGCCCGCGGCTCAACACATCTTCCACCTGCGTCGCGCTGTCCCAGTGGGTCAGATTGCCTTTCACCAGATAACTGACGATTTCCATGTCTTTATGCGGATGCCGGTCAAAGCCGCTGTGCGGTTTCACATCATCATCGTTGACCACCCGCAGCACACCATAATGCATGTTGTCAGGGTCATAATAGTTGGCGAACGAAAAATGAAAATAGGTGTTCGCTGGATGATATTCACTGGCTGGCAGATAATGCAGTAGCTCCGCGCCTTTTTTACGATAGTGACTAGCCATAGCAGTTGATCCTCGATGTATGTCTGATGCACGTATGATAGGCACGGGATTGATGCAGATAAATCAGGGTTCAGGTAAGACACCGTTACGCAAAATGAAAGAATACGACCTCATCTCACTTCGCAACTTCGTCGCCGTCGTAGAAAGCGGTAGCTTCTATAATGCCGCCGTCCAGCTTGATGCCAGCAGCGCGGCTATCAGTCGTCGGGTCTCCGCACTGGAAGCGGCGTTAGGCGTAAAGCTGATAAATCGCACCACTCGCCAGCTCGATTTAACCCCCAGCGGCCAACAGTTTTATCAGGATGTATTAGCGGTTTTAAGCGCGCTTGAGCAGGCCGTAGAACGGCTAAACTGTGCGCAGGAAACCTACAGCGGCATCATTCGGCTGGGTGCGCCGTTGAGTTTTGGCACCCAAAAACTGGCCCCACTGCTTCCCGCATTTTTGAAAAAATATCCGCAGATTACCGTGACCTTACAGCTGGAAGACCGCGTTAGCGATCTGCTAAATGAAGGCATAGATCTCTCCTTGCGCATCGGCAACTTACAGGATTCGTCCCTGGTCAGTTTACCTATCGCCATGATGCCAAGGCTGTATTGCGCATCACCGGATTACGTGAAAGCACATGGTAAACCGGAATCTCCCGCCGAATTAAAGCACCATAGCTGCTTACACTACTCACTCCTTTCCACCCGCGATGAATGGGAGTTTGCCAGCGGCGGGCAGGAGCTGGATGTTCGGGTGCCGTTGGCCGCCAACAATGGCGATGTGCTACGTGAAGCCGCTATTCAGGGTATGGGGATTGCGATGTTACCGTGGTATATCGTCGAAGAGGCGTTGCACGCTGGCGCATTAGTTCCGGTGCTTGAGCGCTACGCGCCCCCGCCATTGCCTTTGTCGATCGTGCGTCCATCGCGCCAGTTTACCCCGGTGCGAGTGACGGTTTTGATGCAGTACCTGCGCGAAGCGCTGGCAGACGTTGGCACAATATCAACCACGAATAGGATGTGACCGATTAGCGGTAACAAAAGCGTTGTGGGGCTTACTGCGTCGTCGCCCTGTTGACTTATTCTGTAAAAAGACTACTTTTCAGGACATGAAAAAAATACTGATTATCGTCCCCGATGGCGGCATGCTTTTTGAGTCCACCGGTATTGCCGACATCCTAATGCAGGCCAACCAACTGCATCCTGAAAGCGCCACAACCTGCTGTTATCAGGTTCAGCTCGCCACAACCCAGCCTCACCAGGTGATCCACGGCCAGTCGGGTTTAAATCTGCTGGCCGATCACCGCTTACATGAAATAGACCCCCGTGAACCGCTCGATACCATCATTATCACTGGGCGAGGCCAAAACCCGCAGGAAGGTGTTGCGGTGGTTGATTGGCTGCGGCTAGCGGCTCCTCACGCCCGTCGCATTGCGTCGATTTGCGGCGGTGCGATGCTGCTGGCGCAATCCGGATTGCTGGACGGCAGGCGAGCAACCACCCACTGGAACCTACTGGAAACCATGAAGGCGGAATATCCACTGGTGCAGGTGGAAGGCGGCCCGCTGTATATTCAGGATGAGAACATTTGGACCTCAGGCGGCGTCAGCTCCGGTTTTGACCTGACTCTCGCGCTGGTTGAAGAAGACTACGGTTTTAGCCTGGCGCGCGACATCGCGCAGGACTTCGTAATGTACCTGCGTCGCCCCGGAGGCCAGCTACAGTTTAGCCGCTATAAACTGCAACAAACCAGCACCCTGGGCCCGATTAACGATCTGCTAGCCTGGATGCTGGAGAACCTTACCGCCGACCTCAGCGTCGAAAAACTGGCGGAAAAAGTCGCCATGAGTCCGCGCAATTTCACCCGCGTATTTACCCGAGAAACAGGCGCTTCACCGGCGCGCTACGTCGCTGAAGCCCGGCTGGCCGCGGCCCGCCAGCGTCTGGAGCAAACGAACGAGACGCTGGATCGCATCGCCGAGCAAACGGGCTTTGGCAGCAGCATTAACCTGCGGCGGCTATTTGAAAAGCAGCTACACCTAACGCCGGGTGAATACCGGCAGCGCTTTCACTGTCGCAAAATGGCGTAATGTGATCCTTTTTTGTCATTTACGCCAAATGGTGACCGGCCTACAGTAATGCCATAGACAACGCATAAGGAGTTAATCATGGTAAAGGTCGGTATTAACGGTTTTGGCCGTATCGGACGTAACGTTCTGCGCGCAACGCTGGGCAACCCGGACATTCAGATTGTGGCGATTAACGATCTGACAGACAGCAAAACGCTGGCGCATCTACTGAAATACGACTCGCTGCTCGGCAAACTTGACGCTGACGTCACCGCCGATGAAGGAAAACTGGTGATTGACGGTAAAGCAATTACCGTTTTCAGCGAACGCGACCCGGCCAACATTCCGTGGCGCCAGGCAGAAGTCGATATTGTCATCGAAGCCACCGGCTTCTTCACTGACCGTGACAAGGCAGCGGTGCATATCCACAGCGGTGGCGCCAAACGAGTGATTATCTCCGCCCCCGGTAAAAACGATGATTTGACTATCGTGATGGGCGTTAACGATGGTCTCTACGACCCGGAAAAACACTACGTAGTCAGCAACGGTAGCTGTACCACCAACGGTTTAGCGCCAGCTGCGCAGGTTCTGCATCAGCATTTTGGTATTAAGCATGGGCTGATGAACACCACCCACGCCTACACCAATAGCCAGGCGCTGCACGACCAGCCGGAAAAAGACCTGCGCGGTGCTCGCGCCGCCGCACTGTCGATTGTGCCCTACTCCAGCGGCGCAGCGAAGGCGCTGGGTAAAGTCATCCCCGAATTGGATGGCCGCTTGACCGGCTACTCGCTGCGTGTGCCGGTACCGGTGGTATCCATCGTTGACCTGACCGTCACGCTCGAACGGGATGTGACCATAGAAGAAGTGAATACCGCGTTTCGTGAAGCCGCCGCGACCGGGCCGCTCAAAGGGATCCTCGGCTATAGCGACGAACCGCTGGTTTCTAGTGATTACCAGGGCGACCCGCGTTCTTCCATTATCGATGGTCTGTCAACGCTGGTGATTGGTGGCAATATGGTGAAAATCCTAGCGTGGTACGACAACGAATGGGGATTCTCCAATCGCCTCGTTGACCTCGCGCTGTTGATGGCAAACCGTGAGGGCTAATCCTCAGCCCTCGATGTCAGGCTAAAATCCACGCTCCGGCGTGGATTTTTTTATCGTGCTCTTTTGGCTGTTTATCACCTAACGGTGCTGTCTGGGTGAATAGCCCATCACCCGTTTAAAGGCTTTACCAAACGCACTTTCAGACTCATAGCCCAGCGCATTAGCAATCTGCATAACGGAATCATCGGTATTCTTTAGCCGATCGCAGGCCAGCAGCATTCGCCAACGGGTCAGATATTCCATTGGCGCACTGCCCACTTTTTCTTTGAAGCGTCTGGCGAATGTTGACCGGGACATACCGACCTTTTCGGCCAGCATTTGCAACGTCCATTGATGGGCAGGATTGCCGTGCATGCTGCTGATGGCCAAGTTCAGTTGCTTATCCGCTAACGCAAACAGCCAACCCACATTGTCACCACTGGCAGCGCCAAGGTGTAAACGCAGTGCCTGAATCAACATCGCATACGCCATCTGTTGAACAATCAACGCGCTGCCTGGGCGCGGGTTTAGCACCTCTTCGGTCATTTGTTCGAGCGACCGCCGCATTGCTGCTTTATCGGCGTCTTTCTTAATATGCACAATCGGTGGCAGGGCTCCCAGCAGCATACTGGCGTGATGCCCACTCAGTACAAAATGGCCGCCCACCACCAGGCAGCCTTCAGGCCCCCCGCCATCTGCGGTGTTACCCAAACGCTGTTGCGCTACCACAAGCGCAAAATCAACGGGGTCAACCGACAAACTGGTTGCGAGGGTAAAAGACGGCCCCGGCGGCAGCAAATAGCAGTCTCCGGTCTCCAGCAGCCGCTTTTCAGCAACGCCCTCGACCGATAACCAACATCGGCCGGACACCACGCTATAACACTTGATTCCTTCATGGTAAGGCCAGGCAATCGCCATATTTTGTTGCAGCGCGAGGCCGCCCGAAGCATAGCTCTGCGGTTTGAGTAACGATAGAAGTTCAGAGAGCGGATCCATACAACCTCGAGACGATGGGACGATTAATAGCGACTTTCAATCATAGATCGTATTAAGACAGGCCCCTATAGTCATTATCAACGGGCGACCTGCCTTCACTCACCTAAGGTATTTAGCGATGCGTATTTTTCTTACCGGCGCGACCGGATTTATTGGTTCACACGTGACCCGCGAACTCATAGCCGCAGGCCATCAGGTGCTGGGTTTAACCAGAAGCACCGCAGGGGCTGAGCAACTCATCGCCTCCGGGGCCGAAGTGCACTTTGGTAATATTGAAGATCTGGATAGCCTACAGCGTGGTGCAATCCAGGCTGATGGCGTGATCCATACCGCCTTTAATCATGATTTTTCGACATTTGTCGCCAACTGCGAACATGACTACCGCGTCATTGATGCCATGGGTACCGCGCTGGAAGGGACGCAAAAGCCGCTGATCATTACTTCGGGTGTCGCTATGGGATCGATGGGGCAGCATTCGCTCGCCACAGAAGACAACTTTAATGCCGATAATCCCAACCCGCGCCGGGCGACAGAATTAGCAGGGCTTGCCGTTGCACAGCGTGGTGTTCACGTCTCAGTGGTACGCCTGCCGCAGGTTCATGACACCAATAAACAAGGATTAATCACCCCGCTTATCGAGCTTGCCCGGCAGAAAGGCGTCTCCGGATACGTTGAGGAAGGTCAGAACCGTTGGTCGGCCGTGCATGTCAGCGATGTGGCGGCCGTCTATTTGCGCGCCCTGGAGAACACTATTCCCAACCGTCGTTATCACGCCGTAGCTGAAGAAGGAATCCCGATGCGCACCCTTGCTGAAGTTATCGGATATATTCTGGATGTGCCGGTAAAGCGCATTGCCGCCACGGACGCAGCGCAGCACTTTGGTTGGATGAGCATGCTTATTGAGCATGACATGTCGGCCTCGGGGGCGCTCACCCGAGAACGTCTGGCGTGGCAGCCAACTGGCCCTGGACTGATTGAGGATCTGTTGAAGATGCGCTGCTAGCGGTAATCCGTTTTTATTCTCACTCCGCGACACGTCCCAGTGCGTTGGTTAAACCGACGATTGCGACCAGTGACGTGTCGCCTGAACATCGGTCCCACGCCTGCACTGCAACGGTTCTCAAAGCCCGGTGCAATAAGAAATCATCACAGTTCGCCTCGCTCATTGTGGACACAATAGGCCAAAAAGGATTACGTACACCGGCTTTTGGTGACACCCGCTCGACTCCCCGGATAGGTTTTTATCTAATTCTGTTTTAGCCACCAGATTCAGTTCTTTCAGCCACACAGTCTGGCGCAAAGAAAAGATGCTATGTGGTTACATAAAAATAAACCTCTATATTTGTGCGTATTTACTTATACTAACTAAAGCGCTGGCTTCTTTTTTGTACAAGCGTCAAAAAAAATAGCCTATAACAAATAATAACAACGGATTTCTTAATCATGAATAATAAAAAGAACAATCCTAACTTATTGATTTTGATGGTTTAAAAAATAAATCAAATTATTGCATTAATATTAGCCAGGTAGCATATATTAATAGCATGATAACTAAATTATAATTCTTTATCATCCGACAGAGAGCAGAGGTTAGAATGAGATTAATTGTTATGTTGTTAAGCTTTGTGGTCTCGGCGCACGTCTGGGCAGGTGAACTAGCCAAACCTACCGGAAAAGTCATTCTAACCATGTCCGGGAATATAGAAAATACCAACGAAAGTGGGAAAGCCGTTCTGGATATCGCCAGCCTTGAGAAACTGGGTACGGTGAGTTTTCAGACCACCTCTCCCTGGTATAATGGCCGCACGACTTTTACGGGTATCTCACTGCAAAAGCTGATGGATTATGTCGGCGCAAAAGGGACTGTCGTTAAGATCACCGCGCTCAACGATTACACCACCGTCATTCCGCTAAGCGATTTCAAAAAATACAATGTCATCCTTGCTTTAAAAGTCAACGGAGAATATATGCGTATCCGTGATAAAGGCCCGCTGTTCGTAGTCTATCCCTATGACAGCCTCCCTGAGTTGAATACTCAGATCTACTACTCAAGATCGGCATGGCAAATCAGTAAAATGGATATTGAGTAGGAGTTCAGAAGCGTATTATGAACAGGATACTGGCTGGCATCATTTTTTCCCTTTTTATATCTACTGGATATATCTCTTTTCTTGTGCACGAAAGACAGCAAGAGTTACAGAAACTGACTCACTACACCGACTCCTGGTCTGCTGCACAGCTGGTATCTGAATATTACCGCTTTGAATCATGGCTTGGCCTTTACACCATCGATGACACCATATCGCTCGATGATGTCCGCCTGCGCCTCGACATCATGCTCAGCCAGAGTAATTTGATGAAAGAAGGCGATTTAGGTCATTATATTGAAATCAATAAAGCGCATCATGACCTGGCTATACAGCTTGAGGAGACGCTGAATTATCTGGATCTTCACCTGGAAAAAATGAGCCGCCCTGAGCTTCAGAAATACCTCAAAGTTATGCACGAGCTCGATCCACCGCTGGGCCGCCTTTCTTCAGGCGCATTGGATAAAGATATTAGTTCGATTACTAACGCCAACCTTAAGATCCGAACGCTGTACTTTATTTACTCAGCGACATCGGTTCTGCTGATAATACTGAGTGCGATACTTGGGATTCTCATCTTCTATCAGAACAGAAATATCCTCCAGGCGCACCTGCAGGTTAAGAACCTTGCTGAAGAACTGCAAAAATCGAAAGAGAAACTGCAAATCCAGAACGTTCGACTGGAATATGACGCCTACCACGATTCGCTGACAGAGATGAACAACCGTCATTTCTTCTGGGAGAATTTGAATAACACCATCGCGCTGGCCGAAGAAAACAATCACGCGGTTACGGTGATGCTGTTTGATTTAGACCGTTTCAAAGAGGTCAATGACACGTATGGGCATGATGTCGGTGACATACTCTTACGCCAAATTTCCCAGCGCTTGATGTCGATGGATCTGAATTCAGGCACACTGTATCGCTTAGGCGGCGATGAATTTGCCTTTCTCTCCAGCGGCATGACCGAGAGCACCGCCGTTTCGAAAGCGCAAAAAATATGTGATTCAATCAACCAGCCCTACGCTATCTATAACACGATTATCAATATCACGACCTGTGTTGGTATCGTTAACTCAGCGACTGAACACCGCTCTGACTATCTGTATAAATTCGCCGATCTCGCGCTGTATGAAGCCAAAAATGAAGGTTCGGGTAAAATTAAAGTTTTCCGCCAGCACATGTTAGATAAGCTGCAAGAAAGCAGGACTTTTGAACACGATATGTCTTTGGCTTTAGCTAATAACGAGTTTGCGGTTTATTACCAACCCATCGTCGATTCGTTCAGCGGTGAAATATACAGCTACGAAGCGCTTATCCGTTGGAATCATCCGCGAAAAGGTCTTCTGTCGCCGGACAGTTTTATTCCAGTGGCGGAAAAAACGGGCATGATTAACGAAATGGGCAAATGGGTACTCGAAATAGCCTGTCGGGAAGCCGCGACGTGGGTGATTCCGGCGAAAATTTCAGTCAATGCCTCGCCTGTCCAGCTAAGCAGCAAAGCGTTTTCCGCGATCGTACTGGCGATTTTAAAAGAGTCAGGGCTTGCAGCTGACCGGCTTGAACTTGAAGTCACGGAGACGTCAGCCTTTTCTGAAAGCAATGCGCCGATGAGTACCCTTAATAAGCTCCGGGCGCAGGGGGTGACAATCGCCATTGATGATTTTGGTACCGGCTACTCTTCCCTTTCGCGGCTGAGTCGGCTTGCCTTCGATAAAATTAAAATCGATAAATCTTTTGTGACTTCGATATCCACCCATGAAGACGCCCTGAATATCATCAAACTCATCACCAGTATGGCGAAATCCCTGAGTATGAAGGTGGTCGCAGAAGGTGTTGAAACCCGAGAGCAGCTCGAAAGTCTTCAGGCGCTGGGCTGCGATTTCGCGCAAGGGTATCTCTTTAGTAAACCGCAGCCTTTTATCGATGAAAATATCAAAAATGGACCACGGCATTCCTGATGTCGAGGTCAACGGGCGCGCCGCGCACCCGGTATTTCGTTACCTGAAAGACCCACTGTCTGGCGTACCGGGCGGGCGAATCAAGTAGAACTTTACCCAATTGCTGATTGGCCGCGATGGCAAACCCCTCAAACGTTTTTGCACCGTTTACCCCCCGGAAAAAAGGGAATCGGCGATTCTTTCGGCGCTAAAAGTCTGAGTATTTGCAGGCGGCAATTCATTCCGTTGAGCCGGTTTTCCCGGCCCCATGGTTGCCATCTTCTGCCGCTAAATAAATGGGCGTAACGCTAATTCGCCACCCAACACCAGCAGAAATAGCAGGAAGCAGCGCCGGAACTGTTTGGCGCTAATTCGCGCCCTGACCTTCTGCCCACACCACATCCCGATCAGCGCCGGGACAATCGATAGCAGCGACAGCGTCAACGACTGCATCGGCAAGGCATTGTGCTGATACAACCCTATCGCGAGGGCCACCGTTGACACCGTAAACGACAGACCCAGCGCCTGAACCAGTTCTTCTTTGCTCCATGCCAGCGATTGCAGGAACGGCACGGCGGGCATCACAAATACGCCGGTGGCCCCGGTGACAAGTCCGGTCAGGCCGCCGATCAGCGGCGAAAGCCATTTTTCACTCGCCGTGGAAACCGTCAGCGCGGGAGAAACCAAGGCGTAGACCGCGTAAATCATCAACGCCATCCCCAGACCCAATGATGACCAGACCGGAGAAATACGAATGAGCAGCGAGGCCCCCGCCACCGTTCCCAGAACAATCAGCACCATCATCAGCCACAAGCGGCGGATAATCCGCCCCACCGACGGCCCGGAAAAAAGCTGAAGCACGTTGGTGACAAACGACGGTATCACCAACAGCGCGGCGGCAACCGGCAGCGGCATAAAAATCCCTAACAGCCCCATTGAGACCGTCGGCAGGCCCATCCCGGTCACGCCTTTTACAAAACCGGCGAGAATAAACACGCCCAGCAAGTAGCAATACAGCCCTTCGCCCATCATTTTTTCCTTGTTGTTAATGTTTCCTCTATTCAACCCGGCCAGACAGCGGTGGACAATCTGGTATCTACGCGCCATGCTTCGGTTATTCCGAAGGCAAGCAGGATGAGCGTGATGAGATTAGATATTGCCGATATGAGGCTTTTCGTGTGTATCGCGGATGCGGGCAGCATCACTGGCGGCGCCAGGCGGGCGAACCTGGCGCTGGCATCCGCCAGCGAACGGCTGAAAAATATTGAGTTCAATGCGGGTGTGAGCCTGCTGGTACGTCACCCCCGAGGCGTCAGTCTGACTGAAGCCGGTGAACTTTTCGTTCACCATGCCCGGCAGATTTTGTCTCAGCGGGAGCTCCTGAAAGCCGAACTGAGCGCGTTTGCCAACGGCTCCCGGGGGAAACTCAAGCTATATGCAAACACCGCCGCTATCGCCGAATTTCTGCCGCGTAAACTGAGCGCATGGCTATCTGAATACCCCGATATCGCAATCGAACTCGAAGAGCGAACCAGCGTCGATATCGTGAATATTATCGCCTCCAGTATTGGCGAAGCAGGATTGGTTTCCGATGCTGTAAACGCCCAGAGCCTTACGCTGGAGCCCGTTGCCGATGACCAACTAGTGCTGATAATCCCTCCTCAGCATCCTCTTTCCCATGCCGACGCGCTCTCACTGTCCGACGTCGTAACAGAGTCGTTTATCGGTCTTTACCCGGGCAATGCATTGCAGGAAAACATCAGCCAGCATGCAGCCAATCTCGGTTACTCACTGAGTTTTCGCATCAGAATGAGTAGTTTTGAAGGTTTCTGCGAAATGGTCAGCAATGGCATTGGCGTAGGTATTCTGCCTGAGTCCGTCGCAGATCGTTTCCAGCATAAATTTGCCTTCAGCAAACGGCCATTAACCGATGCCTGGGCTAAACGAAAAATTTGTCTGTGCTATCGGGATCGATCGTTACTGAGCCCGGCCATGAAGAAATTACTTACGTTTCTGCAAGAGACGGTAAGCTGAATTCAGGCACCAAAAAAAATCATTTTCCTGGCAATATTTTTGCGCCTCATTCGTCTACCTCATCAGAAGGCATTTTGCATGTTCTATTGAGGAGTAAAAATAATGAGAGATTTTGATATGCATCGACACGGTTGGGGACGCGGACGCGGATTTGGCGGCCATCACATGGCGAAGCCGATACTGATTGGCGTCGCGCTGTTTGCGCTACTGGGGCTGCTGGTCATGTCCCTATGGAATGCCCTGCTGCCGGAGCTTATCGGTGTAAATAGCATCGGTTTCTGGCAATCACTGGGGCTATTAGTGCTGTGCCGCATTTTGTTTGGCGGTCTGGGGATGCGCCCAGGCATGTTTGGCCGCTCTCGCCGCCGTATGCACGAACGCTGGATGCAAATGACGCCAGAACAGCGCGAACAGTTTATGCAGCATCGCCGTGGCGGCGGCTGTCACCACAATAGCCATGAACAGCGTGGGCACGGTTTTGGCCATCATCGTGGCGGCCAATGTTCACGCCCTGAACCGGGTGACGTAGCGCCTGGAAACACCCGCCCACAGCCTCAGCCTGACGAGCAAAATGGCGATAAACCGGCAGGAACCGAGCGATCGGTATGAGCGCTGATAAAGCGAATGATTCTCCCATTCTCTCCGCGATAGCCGCCTGCCGGAGTAAGCTGACGGCTTTTATCCGTGGCCGTACGGCTGTGCGCGATGATGCCGATGACATCCTACAGGAAGTCACCTATCAGTTGATGAAAGTGGAACAGCCGGTTGAAAATGTCGCGGCCTGGCTGTTCCGTGCGGCACGCAATGAAATGACCGACAGAGCGCGGAAAAAGCGCGAGCTTCCGCTGTCGGTCTTATACAGTGACGATGAAGAGGACGATTATCCCGAGGATGAGCTCGCGGAAACCTTATTCGGCGTGCCGCAGACGCCGGAAGAACGCTATCTTAGCGAGTTGATGTGGGAAGAGCTGAATCAGGCGCTGGCGGAATTACCGGCCCTTCAGCGCGAGGCGTTCGAGAAAACCGAGCTGGAAGGCTATAGCGTGAAAGCGCTGGCCGAGGAAACCGGAGTCAGCGTACAGGCTCTGTTGTCGCGCAAGCACAAGGCCGTGCTTTATCTTCGAACCCGTCTGCACGTTCTTTATGATGAGCTGATGCAGGATTAAGCGCGTAACCGCGCGCATTTCCGGCCGGGATTATTCGGCCGGAGATCTCTTCACCAAAGCCACGACGCTCCCGCACATTTTAAGGGATAATACGTGCAGCCCTTAGCTGCGCAAACAGCGCGTAAAACATCTCGTCGGTAGCCTGCAGGCGCGAAAAGCCCGCCCGCCGTAATTTACTGCCATCACCAAACATGTCGTAATCCCAGCCAAACACAAAGTCGGCAAACTGACCATCGCTCAAACGTAAAAGATCCGCTTCAACCAGCCCATTGCCCGCCAGTTTGCGCCACGTTGCCTGGCTGTCCTCGAAGAGTTGACGAAATGACAAGCGAATCGGCGGCGCGCACTCCAACTCAAACCAGCGGGCAATGCGCGGCCACAGCTCGCTCCAGCGCCAGATATCGCCATTATTCACGTTGAATGCCTGGTTTTCTGCGGTCTTTGCCATTGACGCCCACAGGGTCGCTTCGGCCAGCAGGCCCGCGTCGGTATAATCCACAATGCTATGCCAGGTTTGCTCGGTTCCGGGAAAGCGCAGCGGTAACCCCTGCGCCCGACACAATGACGCATACAGCGCGATGCTCAAAGCAAGATTCATGGTGTTGCCAGGCACCGCGCTTCCCACCACGCCGGGCCTTATCGCATTCCAGTGCCACGTTTTACCGCGCTGGAATTCGCTGAGCCAACTAAGCTGAGCGGCGTTAAATTCTGCGCCCGGAACGCCGGGATCGCTCTCGCGGGCGGGCGTTTTAAAAGGCCCGAGATGTGCGCCATACACTTTATACCCCTGCATTAAACTGACCGTCTGCAGCGGCGCCGTTTTTTCAATCTGGCTGACCAAATTGCGCAGCATGGTGACGTTGGGCGCCACCATTTCCCCCCAGTTCGCGGCATTCACCCAGGCACTATAAAATAGATGCGTAACGTCGCTCAGAGGCTGCAGTTGCTGCGCGCTGTTTTCAGCATCCAGTAGGTCGACGTTAATGAGCGGAATGTTATCTGGGTGGGTGGATTGCTGACGGCTCAGGCCGATAACCTGCCAGTGATTTCGCAGCAGCGTTTTGACCATCTCCCGGCCAACGATCCCGCTGGCACCGGCAACTAACGCGACATTTTGTGGCTGTCTCTGATTCATGACTCTTCTCCATTAAGGGGGACAGAGACAGTGTGATAGATTATTTTCTCCGCAAATATCCCGCTACACTGATGGTATTTATAAGCAGAATCATTAAATGAATAATAAGCTCAATGCGATCGCCACTTTCTTACGCGTTGCCGAGGCCGGCTCTTTCTCTGCCGCCGCGCGCCAAAGTGGGATGAAACAATCCGCCGTCAGCCAGCAGGTCGCCGCCCTTGAGGACGAGTTAGGCGTGGTTTTGCTGCATCGCACGACCCGGGTGATGGCGCTGACTGAGCACGGAGAACAGTACCGACGGGATATGATCCTGTTGCTCGACGCGATGCGGGAAGCCGAACAGCGATTGAACCCTGTCGAACCACAATGGCAAGGCAAGGTTCATCTACAGTTACCCAGCGGGCTCGGGCAGCTTTTGCTGCCGCACCTGTTGGCGCTCCAGCAAATGCACACCGGATTACAGCTCACGCTTTCGCTGGACGATCGTATCGTCGATCTGGTGAGTGAAGGCGTGGATGTGGCGCTGCGGTTAGGCAGTGAACCGCCGCCAGCGTATGCTGCACGCACGCTGGCATGTATTGAAACGGCGCTTTTTGCCGCCCCGAACTTTACCGTCCATTCGGTCAACGATCTGGCCACGTATCCACACGTCCGATTTAGCGGCATCGCTCCGGAATCGCCGCTGCGCTTAGTTTCTGATGCTGAGAGTATTGATGTGAAGGTGCATACCGTTTTTCGCGCTAATACCAGCGAGGCGCTGTTACAAGCCCTTGAGACCGGTTTGGGTATCGGAGGCATGCAGCGACCGCTGGCCCGTAAAGCATTGCAATCAGGCAGGCTGGTTCCGGTGTTACCCGCTTATCGGTTACCGGATCGTTTTCTTTATGCCGTCTATCCTGACGCCCGTTTTATCCCGCAGAGAGTCCGGGGCATTGTCAGCGTCATTGAGGGTCTGTTGCCTGAGACAGTCGGAGCGACGCAAAAAACGTAGCGCAATGAGACCATGAGGCTCAATGGATACAACCCGCCCCAACACGGTTGGGACAGGTTGCTTCATTCAGTGCCCCATACGCTATCAGTAGCGCACGCACACCGACTTGGTTTCGCACCAGTCATTCAGCCAGTCTGGGCCAAAATCACGCCCGGTGCCTGACTGTTTCATGCCGCCAAACGGCAGGTTCGCATCAATCAGCGTGTGGCTATTGACCCACACGGTACCCGCCTGAAGACGGTCGGTGTAGTTCAGCGCCTGAGTCAGGTCGCGGGTCCAGACGCTGGCGGTCAGGCCAAAATCACTGTCATTGGCCAGCCGCAAGGCTTCTTCGCCATCCGCCACGCGCACCAGATTGACCACCGGTCCAAACACCTCTTCGCGGGTCAGACGCAGATTCGCATCCGGGTTAATCACCAGCGTTGGCGGGATATAGAACCCTTGCGCATCCGGGCCAACGTTACCGCTAATCAGTTCCGCTTTTTGCTGGCGGGCCTCGTCAAGATAGGCCGCGACTTTGGCACAGTGGGCTTTGGACACCACCGGGTTGATCTGGGTGGTTTCCAGCATCCCTGGCCCCACGGACATCGATTTCACCGCCTGTTCAAAGCCGCTGACCAGGGTGTCAAAGATCGGCGCTTCGATATAGATACGCGAACTAGCAGCACACACCTGCCCCTGGTTGAGGAAGCTGCCGGTCATCAGACCTTCGATAACCCACTGCGGATCCGCGTCTTTCAGCACGATCGCCGGGTTTTTACCGCCCAGTTCCAGCGTGACGCGAGTCAGACGGTCGGCGGCTACACGGGCAATCTGTTTACCGGTAGCGGTAGAACCGGTAAAGCTGACCTTAGCGACGTGTGGATGAGAGGTTAACGCCGCGCCGCACTCGGCGCCGCTACCGGTGACAACGTTAAAGATCCCGTCAGGGATCCCCGCTTCGGTCGCCAGTTCAGCCACGCGCAGCAGGGTCAGCGGCGTGGTTTCCGAAGGTTTGATAACGATAGAACAACCTGCGGCCAGCGCGGGCATCACCTTCCACATGCCGATCATCAGCGGGAAGTTCCACGGTACGATACCGGCAACCACGCCAACCGGCTCTTTTTTCGTCCACGCCTGATAGCGCGCGCCCTGAGGGAACGGAATCGACACATCCAGCGTGCGGCCGCTGATTTTAGTGGTCAGCCCGGCGGTATAGCGCATCCAGTTCAGGGTGCAGCCCACTTCAAAGGCACGGGAGATATTGATGGATTTGCCCTGCTCCAGCGTCTCCAGCTGTGCCAGCTCTTCACCGTGTTGCTCAACCAGATCGGCAAAACGCAGCAGCACGCGTTCACGATCGGCAGGCGTACGCCCGGCCCAGCTGCGGGAAACGAATGCGCGCCAGGCCGACATGACCGCCCTGTCAACATCACCGGCACTGGCGTCCGCCGTGCTGGCAATCGCCTGTCCGGTGGCCGGGTTCCAGACGGTGAGACGTTTTTCACTTTGGGCCGCCTGCTGCGCGCCATCAATGTAGAGGCCATGCTGACGGTCTAAGAACTGCTGCACGCTGGCAAGCAGCGTGACCTGTTGTGCGGACATATCGTCTCCTTATTATTCGCGGGTAGTCATTTCAGTCTACGGCGGGTTCTGGAATGTCGCTTTTGTGTCTGTGACATTCGCTGTTGCCGCTGTGACAGACGCCGCAATTCAACAGATTGCGCAGGCAGAAATGTGTGGCAGGTAATAGTTCTTTCATATATTCACTTCACCACTCTTGTTTAAGGCAACATTAATGCAACAATAACCACACATTTTCATTGCAGAGATGGCTTATGGCAGCGGTAGACAGCGGCGAGACTTACCACAACTGGCTGGCGAAGATAAATCAGGTCTGCGGGCACTTTGCCGCGCGTCCGCTGGAGGGGGATTTCCATGGCGAAATCGATACCAGCTACGCCGGTAGCCTTAAGCTCAGCACCGTGACCTCTCGCAACGTCAATCTCTATCGCACGCGTCAGGAAATTCGCGGCGGCAATGACGCCTGGTTCTACACCGTTTTCCAACTCTCCGGCGAAGCCAGCATTGAGCAAGAAGATCGTCAGGTGAGTCTGCAAGCCGGCGATATGACGCTGATTGATGCCGCCCGCCCCTGTTCCATTGTCTGGCAGCAAACCTCACGGCAGGTGTCATTATTATTACCTCGCCAGACGCTGGAAAATCAGCTGCGCGGCAGCGGAATAAGCGTCGCCACCCGGCTGGATAAATCCCTGCCGATGGTTCAGCTTAGCCAGCGCCTGCTGCATGAAAGCATGAGCAGCCCGATGCTGTCGGCCAGCGAAAGCGAAGCCGCGCTGGATGCAATTGTCTGTCTGCTGCGCCCAATGTTGCACCGCCAGGAGGTTCAGCCGTCACGGCGTGAGAAGCAGTTTTCACGGATTATGGCGCTGATTGATGATGCTATTCAGGAAGAGCACCTGCGCCCGGAGTGGCTGGCGGATGAAACGGGGATGTCGGTGAGAAGTTTGTACCGGCTGTTTGCTGATAAAGGTCTGGTGGTGGCGCAGTACATCAAAAATCGTCGTCTGGATCTCTGTGCCCAGGCGCTACAGAGCGCGCACGATGATGAGAAATTGGCAGGAATCGGTTATCGCTGGGGATTCAGCGACCACAGCCACTTCTCTACCGCCTTTAAGCAACGGTTCGGCATATCGCCGGGCGAGTATCGCAAGCGCGGTCGCTGAAGCAAAACGTAATCAGTTATCTTTAATAAGCTGCGCAACGTCGCTGCTGTTAATTTCACGTGTATTACCGTCCTGATCGACGTAGCTTGTCATGCCAGTCTCTTTATCCAGCTGCGGTTTACCTTCGGTGACAATCGTCTGCCCACTTTTAGTGGTCATCACGTAGTTGCTGGTACAACCCGCCAACGCCAGTAACATCGCACCCGCACCAAGAATGTATAAAGACTTTTTCATGTTATCTCCGTTTTCCGCCCACACTATAGGTATGGCTTAAGTGAATGTATTGTATGCCTGATAGTGTGCGAACAGGTAGATACGGGATGTAACAGAAGATAAATTGAGAGGATCAGGGAGACGCAAGCGCCTCCCTGATAACGCAGATTACAGCGCGATACGAATCACGTCGTCTGGCGCAGTGGCCTCTTTCTGACGGGTAGACTCTTGCTTCACGCTGACATACAGCGTTTTACCATCCGCAGACAGCGCCAGGCTGTTCGGGAAGGTTGGGGTCTGGATGGTTTTCGTCACTTTATAGCTCTTCGCGTCGATAACCGTCACGGTACCCGCTTTACGCTGAGTCACGTAGACTTCATTGCGCGCAGGGTTAAACAGCACCGCCAGCCCTTCTTTGGTGTCAATCTTCGCCAGCACTTTGCCGTCTTTCAGGTTAACGGCCAGCACTTCCGGCTGCTTAGAATCGGTAATGAACGCACGCTGGCCATCTTTATCCAGGCTGATGTTCATGTAGAAGTGCTCTTTACCGTCGTCCTGCAGTTTCTGGCGCGTTACGATTTTATTGGTCGCGGTATCGATGGTGATGAGCTCACCGTCGGCGTTGGTCACGTACAGACGCTGTTTGTCAGAGTCTACCGCCAGGCCGGTACCAAAGCTGCCGGTGCCTTCAATGGTGGTTTTCAGCGCAATTTTATCGCCATCAACTACCCATACCGAGCTGCTATCTTTGCCAATACCGGTGATGTAAACGGTGTTGGTCTTCTCATCAACCGCCAGCTGACGCGGCTGCAGCGGCTTCACGGTTTCACTACGTTGACGGGTTTCCAGCACCAGACGACCTTTGACGTCGCCGGTTTTCGCGTCAATTGCGGTGACAGAACCGTTGGTGGTGTTGCCAAACCACAGGGTCTGAGTCTGCGCGTTAATGGTCGCGCCGAACGGTTTGAGATCGTTGTGAATCGCCTGAGTCACTTCCAGCGTCACAGGATCGAGGCGATAGACTACGCCGCCTTTATCGGTTTTACGGCTCTGCGAAGTGGCCAGCCACAGCGCATTCTCCTGCTGGCTGTAGGCCATTTCATATGCCCCTTTACCGACCGCTTTGCGCAGCATTTCATCTGCGGCATGCGCGCTAAAGCTCCCCGCCAGCAGTAAGGCACTCAGCAACAAAGAACGGCGCAGGCGCGGCGCGGACAATTGACGTAATGACATGACGACTCCCTTTGATGAACTATTTTTTTACGCTTCACATCGCTTCAGGCTTCGCGGCGTCGTTGCACCGCGTTTTATAGATGCGAATAGTAATCATTAATTTATGTAAAGTAGAGCTTTTCTTTGTCCTGACAACCAAATAGTTGCCATTCCATTACCTACATTTAACGATTTATGCTGCTAAAGTTTTCAATATATTTACAAAAGTATTACCCTGTTTAGGTTGTTCCATTTGGTACATTTTGCGAGTTTTCCATGAAAATCATTACTGTTCGCACAGCGACGCTGCCTGCGCTGCTGTTGCCTCTTGTCTTTTCGCCACTGTCCTGGGCCAATGACGAACAAACATTAATTGTCACCGCCACGCCGCAGACGGTGTCCGAACTGGACACGCCTGCGGCGGTGAGCGTGGTCGATGGCGACGAGATGCGCCATGCCACCCCGAGGGTGAATCTTTCCGAATCGCTGGGTGCGGTACCGGGGTTGCAGATCCAGAACCGACAGAACTATGCCCAGGATCTTCAGCTGTCGATCCGTGGATTTGGGGCGCGTTCCACCTTCGGCGTACGCGGTATCCGCATCTACGTTGACGGTATTCCCGCCACCATGCCGGACGGCCAGGGGCAAACGTCGAACATCGATATTGGCAGCGTCGAGAGTATCGATGTGCTGCGCGGCCCCTTCTCTGCCCTGTACGGCAACTCTTCCGGCGGCGTGGTCAACGTTAAGACCGAAAGCGGCAAGCAACCTACCACCGTGGAAGCCAGCAGCTACTACGGCAGCTATGGCACCTGGCACTACGGCATGAAGGCCAGCGGCGCAGTGGGCGATGGTACGCAGGCGGGGGATGTTGACTATACGGTGTCGACCAATCGTTTCATCACCAGCGGTTATCGTGACCACAGTGCGGCGCGTAAAAATCTCGCCAATGCCAAACTGGGTGTGCGGATTAATGACGCCAGTAAGCTGACGCTACTGTTTAACAGCGTGGATATTAAAGCCAACGATCCCGGCGGCCTGAGCTATGCCGAAATGCACCAGGACCCGCACCAATCCCCGCGTGGCGATCAGTACAATACGCGTAAAGACGTCAAACAGACCCAGGCGGGGCTGCGCTATGAACGCCAGTTAAGCGAGCAGGACTCGCTCAGCGTGATGATGTATGCGGGCGAGCGTCAAACCACCCAGTACCAGTCGATTCCGCGCGCCCCGCAGCTTAAGCCAACCCATGCCGGTGGCGTTATCGATCTGGACAGACACTATCAGGGCATTGATACCCGTTGGACGCACAGCGGCGAACTGCTGGTGCCGGTGACCTTCACCAGCGGGCTGGATTACGAAACCATGAGCGAAAAACGCCATGGTTACGAAAACTTCGTCATGGACGGCAGCACGCCGGTGTATGGCGAAAAAGGCAATCTGCGCCGCAACGAACGCAATCTGATGTGGAACCTTGACCCTTACCTGCAAAGCCAATGGCAGTTGACCGACAGACTCAGTCTCGATGCCGGCGTGCGCTACAGTTCGGTTTGGTTTGACTCCAACGATCATTACGTCACGGCAAACAACGGCGACGACAGCGGTGATGCCAGCTACCACAAATGGCTGCCCGCCGGATCGCTCAAGTATGCGGTAACCGATGCCTGGAACGTCTATCTTTCTGCCGGACGCGGCTTTGAGACGCCGACAATCAACGAACTCTCCTACCGTTCCGGCGATCAGAGCGGGCTAAACTTCGCGCTGCAACCCTCGACCAACGATACCGTGGAAATAGGCAGTAAAACCCGCATTGGTAACGGCCTGTTGACCGCCGCGCTGTTCCAGACCGATACCGACAATGAAATTGTCGTCGACAGCAGCAGCGGCGGGCGCACCAGCTATAAAAACGCGGGCAAAACCCGCCGTCAGGGCATGGAACTGTCGCTCGACCAACAGTTCGCTGAAAACTGGCGCGCAAAAGCGGCCTGGACCTGGCTTGACGCCACCTACCGCACCGACGTCTGTGGTGATGGCAGATGCAACGGCAACCGTATCCCGGGAATTGCCCGCAATATGGGCTTTGCGTCGCTGGGCTATGAGCCGGAAAGCGGCTGGTACGCCGGGGCCGATGTTCGCTATATGAGCGACATTATGGCCAACGACGAAAATACCGCCCGCGCGCCATCATGGACGGTTGTCGGCCTGAACACCGGCTATAAATTCGATATCGGCAACTGGAGCATGGATCTGTTTGGACGGGTCGATAACCTGTTCGACCGACAGTATGTGGGTTCCGTTATCGTCAATGAGTCCAACGACCGCTACTACGAACCGGCTCCGGGCCGTAACTACGGTGTGGGTTTGAATGTTGCCTGGCGTTTTGAATAACATCGCTGACGTTTCCGGGGAAACCCGGAAACGTATTCTCTACATCAATATTAATGGTGATATTGCTGCTGTAAGAAGGTCGCCGACTCGTCAATAATCTGGCATATCGCCAAATGACTGGCGGAAGGCTCCTTTTTTTCCAGCGCGGACAGTAATGGTTGGTATACATTTATATGCTGAAACGGTTCTATAGAATTAGAATATAAATAATGGAAGCTAGGACCGGCACGAACCCATAATTGTTCAATCATGGTCATTAATGTTGGCATTTCTGCATAAGCATAAATTTTAAAGCGAAATTGATAATTGGCTTGCGGCATTTTCGTGATATCACCGGCATTTTTAGCCTCGTGAAATAATGATGAGAGCTCGTTCAATTCCCCTATTTTATCTGAGGTTATCTTCGCCGATGCCGTTGCGGTCGCCATGCCTTCAAGGTTTTTGCGGATCTGGCTGATTTCGCGATAGCCTGAATGATTTAATACCGGCACCATAAACGCCTGCGCGGGAGCAGCCTGAAGCGCACCGGAAGAGACCAACCGGAGTAACGCTTCGCGAACGGGTGTAATACTGATCCCCTGATTAGCCGCTATTTCTCGCGTCACCAATCGCTCGCCGGGTTTTAAGGCACCGATGATTAGCGCACTCTTGATATTATTCTCAACTTGTTGCGTCAAACTGATGCGTTGTGCTTTTGCAAAATCCAGCATTTTTATTTTAACTCCACAAATTATAGGCCCAGAGCCCTATAACAATTAATAGCTGGCATTTTCTTTTTTCGCTCAGGAAATACGATATATATTTTAAAATTGTTCCCTTAGTGAAATTCACCGGTCAATATTGTTAGCGAAACGATTGAGTGAGGCGGACATCCTGACCACCTCACTGAAAAAATGAGCTAAAGCGGAATGTTCAAACGTACAACCAGATAAACGCAGGGCTCAGTGCTGTCGTTGATAAATCGGCAGTCATTCGGCGGCCCGAGTTCCAAACAATCCCCCGCCTGCATGCGATGCGCGGTTTGCCCTTCCATAAACAGCAATTCTCCACCCTGCACCCAGATAAGCTGACGTGCCAGCGCGTATGCCGAGGCGGGCATAGGAATATCGCTCCCGACAGGCAGCTCAATTTGTACTAAATCGATAGGCAGCTCGCCGCGCGGCGACACGTGGCGGCGCAGATAATGGCTCTGCGGATCGTGCCAGACCGGCTGGTCGGCAAAGCGAAGTAGCTTACCTTCCTGAATCTCCGCCCTGGCAATCAGCGTCGACATACTGATGCCAAACGCGCCGGACAGCTTAGCCAGCAGTGCCGCCGTTGGGCTGCTTTCGCCGCGTTCGATTTTGTGGATCATCGCCCGCGACACGCTGGCACGCTCTGCCAGATCGCTCAGCGACCAGCCCCGTGACTCGCGTTCAATGCGAATTCTTGCACCGATCCGCTGATTTAGGTTGTCTTCAATAGTATTCATGGCGTAATAATATAGTGAACAACATTCAGGGTGCAACTATGTCTATTCGTTTTGCGACAAAAGAAGACTGTGCCGCGATTGCGGCAATTTATAACCATGCGGTAGTCAACACCGCCGCTATCTGGAACGATAAAACCGTTGATACCGACAATCGCATTGCCTGGTTTGAGGCGCGTCAGTTCGGCCACTTTCCGGTACTGGTGAGTGAAGAAGATGGCGTTGTCACCGGCTATGCCTCCTACGGCGACTGGCGTAGCTTTGACGGTTTTCGTCACACGGTGGAACACTCGGTTTATGTCCATCCGCAACATCAGGGTAAAGGGCTCGGCAACACTCTGCTCGGCGCACTGATTGAAGAAGCTAAACGTCGCGGCAAGCACGTGATGGTGGCCGGTATCGAATCGCAAAACTACGCCTCTTTGCATCTGCATGAAAAACACGGATTTGTCACTACCGGGCAGATGCCGCAGGTTGGCACCAAGTTCGGCCGCTGGTTAGATCTCACCTTCATGCAGCTACAGTTGGATAACCGGCTCGACCCGGATGGCCTGGCATGAATCAATCCCTCACGCTGACGTTCCTGATAGCCGCCGGCATTGGCCTGGTTATCCAGAACACGCTGATGGTGCGCATTACTCAGTCCGCCTCGACGATTCTGGTGGCGATGCTGCTGAACTCGCTGGTGGGTATCGTGCTGTTTGTCACTATCCTGCTGATTAAACATGGTCTTTCAGGCGTGAACGAGCTGGTGTCCACCATTAAATGGTGGACGCTGATACCCGGTCTGCTGGGGTCATTTTTTGTCTTTGCCAGCATCAGCGGCTATCAGTACGTAGGGGCAGCAACGACGATTGCGGTATTGGTGGCCAGTCAGCTAATTGGCGGACTGGTGATGGATATCGTTAAAAGCCATGGCATTCCATGGAGGGCGCTGGTGGGGCCGGTGTGCGGGGCGGTAATGCTGATTATCGGTGCATGGCTGGTGGCAAGACGCCAGTTTTGAGACACAAAAGCCGGTTATCAAGCTTAAAAGGTGGCACAGCCCCCTCATCCATCGGGATGAGGGGGCTGATAATCAGTAAAAACTAGAGGATCGTGCCGCCCTGGCTGAGCAGTTCGCGACGCGCTTCTTCCAGCTCCTGCTGGTTTTTACCGTGATGAGCAATCGCCACGCGCAGGCGTTGCTGCTGGGTAAAACGATCTTCACGGCTGAGCGCCGCATCATCGCTCAACACAACCAGCAGCTCATTCATGTGCGTAATCACGCTCTCTTCAATCGCGGCATCAACGCGTGCGATAACCTCATCCAGATGTGACATACTCGCTCCTTAATTAATTTTCACTTTCGAGAAATCACTGCCCATCAGGCTAACGCTGTAGCCCGTGATGTTGCTGCGCGTGGCATAGAAGGTTTTGCCATTCGCCAACGCAATCCACGGTGCTTGCTGATAGTAGATTTCCTGTGCCTGGCCGTACAACGCGGCTCGTTTCGCCGGATCGCTGACGACCAGCGCTTTTTTCACCAGCCCATCATACTCTTTATTACACCAGCGCGCGGCGTTGGAGCCGGATTTTATGCTGTCGCAGCCGAGCAGCGTATTGGCAAAATTATCCGGATCGCCGTTGTCTGACATCCAGCCGTACAACGCGCTGTCATGCTCGCCTTTGCGGATACCGGAGAGGTATTCGCCCCACTCATAGCTGACAATTTTGGCCTTCACGCCCACTTTAGCCCAGTCATTCTGGATCATCTCGGCAATACGACGCGAGTTAGGGTTGTACGGACGCTGAACCGGCATCGACCACAATGTCACCTCCACACCCTTCTCAAGCCCGGCCTGCTTCAACAAGGCTTTCGCTTTTTCCGGGTTGTAGCCGTAGTCCTGGAGATCCTTTTTGTAGCCCATCATATTCGGTGGAATTGGCGATTTGGCCACCGTCCCGGATCCCATAAACACCGCGTTGACGATAGCTTGTTTATCGGTAGCGTAGTTTAGCGCCTGGCGGACCAGCACGTTATCAAACGGCTTTTTGCTGGTGTTGAACGCCAGATAGCCGACGTTCAGTGCTTCAACCGCGTGCAGCGTCAGGTCGTGATTTTTTTTAATCACATCAAACTGTACCGGCGAAGGCGCAGGGATAATCTGGCATTCGTTGGTTTGCAGCTTCGCCAGACGCGTCTCGACGTTTGGCGTAATGGAGAAGATCAGGTGTTTGGTCGGCACCGCGCCATCCCAATAATTTGGGTTAGCCAGGTAGCGAATCTGAGAGTCGACTTTGTACTGTTGCAACACGTATGGCCCGGTACCAATTGGCCAGTTATCGACGTTCTCCGGGGTGCCTTTTTTCAGCATCGCATCGGCATATTCCGCCGACAGAATCGATGCGAAGTCCATGCCCCAATCGGCGAGGAACGCGGCGTTGGGTTCGTTCAACACGAACTGTACGTGATAGTCATCAACCTTCTTCACCTCTTTAATAAGCTTATCGAGGCCAACGTCGCTGAAGTACTCATAGTTACCCTGCGAGACATTGTGATACGGATGATCTTTATCCTTTTGACGCAGCACGGAGAAAATCACGTCGTCAGCGTTAAAGTCACGGGTCGGTTTGAAGAACTTGTTACTGTTGAACTTCACCCCCTGACGCAACGTGAAGGTATAGGTCAGGCCGTCTGGAGATATCGTCCAGTCGGTTGCCAGCGATGGAACCGGGGTGTTTTTGACCGGGTCGAAGTTAATCAAACGGTTATATAACACCTGCGAACTGGCCACAAAACTCGGGCCTGAGCTGGCGATTTGCGGGTTAAAGGATTCCGGTGAGGCTTCGGAGCAGTAGATGAGCGTGTCGTTGCTGGCCGCCAAGGCGCTTGCCGGTAACAGTGCGCTGAGCGCCAGCGCGAGGAGCGTTTTCCCTGTAGTCATTTGTTATAAGCCTTTCAGTTTTATTATAACTCGCAGATATTCACTAGGTAGATAAATCGAGAGTATCTCTACCGCTTTATGAACTCGGCGCGTGGACAGGCTAATAACAGCATAAACTGCGCTAATCAGCAAATAGTTAACTGAAACAAACCACATAATTAACATTATTTTCAGCGAGTTAAGATTAGCGATGATTCTTTTTCCCGCGAATGTCCCTCTAGCAGGAAGCCCCTCATTCTGAGCGCAGATAAACCTTCAGGTACCGCAAGTGGTACCAACACATACAGCAAATCTATACATAAGCAGCCAAATCCATTGAATCTTAAAGTTTTTTTCGTATAATCCATCAGATTATCCTCATACTGAATTAAGAATCTAATTTTATTTACAGGTATGTATGTCAAAGATTGGTTTTAGAAAAGATATTAATGGACTGAGATGTTATGCCGTCCTGCTTGTGGTGTTATTCCACTATGGGGTACCAGGATTTAGTTCCGGATTTATTGGTGTTGACATCTTTTTTGTTGTGTCAGGTTTTTTGATGTCAGCAATAATAATCCCTGGTGTCTTAAATAGAGACTTTAAATTATTCGACTTCTATATATCACGCATTGTCAGGATTGTCCCCTCAATCATCTTCTTGCTAGTTATCTTCTATGCCATTAGCTTTACATTCGCACCACCGGAAAGTTTTAAAGACTATTCAAAATACGCTATAAAATCATTGCTTTTCGTTTCTAATATCGCGTACTTAAATCTCCAGAATGGATATTTCACTGGCGACAGCGATAGTAATTTCTTGCTCCATACGTGGTCATTATCGGTCGAATGGCAGTTTTATTTAGTGTACCCACTAATGATAATGTTGACCGCGAGTGCAATCAGAAAGTTAAAATCACTACTGACGTTAGTTTTATTCATCCTCGCGGCATCATTGCTGACATCGATTCATTACTCAACGATTGATTCATCGTTTAATTTTTATACTTTGTTCACTCGAGCATGGGAGATGGCGTTTGGTGGAGTGGTGTTCATTCTATCGCAGAATAAAAGTAAAAATGCGATACTCTATCGCATTGGTATTGTATTGTTAGCCATTTCAGCATATGTCAGTTATAACATTCAACTATGGCCTGGTTATTTAGCCCTGTTGCCGGTAATTTCCACGGCACTGATTTTATACTCAGCAAACCAACACAGCATCATCTTTAATAATAAAGCATCGCAGCTGATAGGTTCGGCATCGTACTCCATCTATCTATGGCACTGGCCAATTTTTGTCACTTTAAGTTATTACGAACTACTCACCGATACTCTATCTCGCTTATTTTATTCACTTTTCTCTATCCTTGTCGGTATCGTCGTCTATGCTCTTTTTGAGAAAAAAGCGTCCAACAAACTAAAATCATTAAAGAAAAAACAAATTCTAGCCCTTGTTTTGATACCAATGATTATTTCTATCATCGTATTTGACTATACCCGCAGTCATTCGGGTTTTTTGTGGCGAGGTAATGCGAACTATCAAAAAGCGTCGACTGAAATTGTATTACCCAACCCTGATAACGGTTGGTGTTTTTATGCCATAGCCAGCAATCGCAAGTTGAATTTAGGACAAGATGGGCTAACCTGCCACATTGGTTCATTAAACAGCAAGAAAAAAGCCATTCTCTTTGGCGACTCTTTTGCAGGCCATTACATTCCATTCTGGGATACGGTAGGTAAAAAATTAAACTTAGATATCAATGCGATCACCACTAACTGGTGTGGCCCCTCAACCGGAACTGAATTTTTGGGGCCAAAAACCTCAATCGCCTATAAGCAATGCTTATTCAATCGTGAATACCTTGCTAAAAACATAGAAAACTATGATTATTTAATTTTCTCTGGCGCATGGTCTTATATCGTTGGCAATAGCGAAGCGAAGCAAGCATTTGAGTCATTATTAAAAACGGCGCAAAAAACGGGTAAAAAAATAATCATCATGGATGAACCTTACCAATTTGACGTAAACATTGGCGAAATGTACAAAAAATCGGTATGGGATGAGCATCAATTTGATATATCAAAATACATAACCAATTCGAAGAATGAACGTCAGGCAGAAGTCAGTACGGTGTTGAGGAATTTATCAGCAGACAATAAGAATACTGTTTTTCTGCCTCGCGAAGACTTGTTTGACGCGTCCCAGGTTAATACGCAGGGTGTCCCATACTCACTCGATGGCGAACATATTAGCGTCGTTGGTTCACTTTCTGCGGCAGAGCACTTCATCAACACCCAACGCTATACTGAACTCAATCATTTTACTCAGTAGCGGTTATTGCTCCCTCCCTGGTCATTCCAGGGAGGATCTGCGCCCATAGCGTGATGATTGTTTTTTGTCCGCTGCGCCTGCCAAAACACACCTCTTAAGCATCCCACAAAGCCCCAAAAGAAAATTTTCCTTAGGGCCAGAAATTCAATGCCGCGAGAATTACCCTATTTACCCCTCTCTTTCGCCGTTTGTTGCATTTTGCTTTGCGTAAAGTAATGGCGTGAAGAAGTCTATGGGACAGGAACGTGGCAAAAACTCTTTTACGCAGTGGAAGTCTTGATGATTTCCAGGCCGTGGGCGGCGGCGGGCAAACCGTATTTCATTCTGCATTGCAGGTACGGGAAACGCTGCGGTTACGCAAACAATACGCTTTAGTGGATTGTCTGGCAGTACCGCAGCTTAATGACGAAGGCGACCGGGTCGACTGGTATTCGCCCATTGCTGGCGAAGTTGTTGGCTGGAAAGCGGCAGATGAAACGCTGCGCACCCGCGCACTGCATTATTTAGAAGGCTTGCAGGAGAGCGCCAGAACGCTCAGCAAAAAGTGCCTGCAATCGGAAAAAACCGCGCAACAGCTGTTTGGCGCGTTGCTCGAAAAATCCCTGCAGTTTCCCGGCGAAAATCATCTTTTCCTGGTCGATGGCAAACCGGTCATTAGTTTCTGGGGTTTTGTGAACCTCAATGAAGGCGCGCGTGAGGATGCCCTCGACTGCCTGCGTTACGTTGAGCCTGAGCTGCCCGAAGAGCCGGTTATTATCGAGCTACCGGAAGTAGAAGAGCCCGAGGTTCCTGCGGTGACGTTTAGCGAAGCTGATATGCCACTGATCGGCGTAAATGAGCCGTTAATCAATGCCTATACGCTGCCAGCAGACGACGCGATTGAAGAAGAAAAGGCACCTGCCGAAACGGTAATTGCTCAACCTCTCGCGGTGAAAACTCGTCGCTCGCGTTGGGTATGGGGCGTTCCGCTGGCTGTAGCGGTGGCCGCCGTAGCCATCGCCGTACCGCTGATGATCCCAGCCACTCAGGCAGAATCCGAGCCGGTCACAGAAACCGTCGCGACACCGGCACCTGCCGTGCTGAAAGCCTCGGACATGCCGGTATTAGTCAGTGCTTTACCGCTGCATCAGGCCAGCATCAAGCCGGAACCTATCGCCCAGCAGGAAGAAAAACCGCTGGTGATTGCCGCCATACCTAAAGATGCCATGGTCATGGATGCCGACCAGATGCGCGTCGGTACCACCCGTTTCCTCAACGGCAGCTGGCGCGTGCAGATGGACATTAGCGATGCCCACAGCGGGAAAGCGCCAAGCCTGCGTTATCAGATCCAGAACAATAAAGGCACCGCCCGCGTCGTTCGCGACGGCAGTATCGTCTGCAAAGCGGCGATTTTCTCCGGGCTGCATCAAAACGGTGAGCTGATGATCAAGAGCCGTGGCAACGCCCAGTGCAGCGATGGCGCGCGCTATCCGTTGCCAGAAATCAGCTGTAAACCTGGCAACAGCAACGTTGCCGTCTGTACCGCACGGTTTGACGCCAAAACGGTGGTGCCGTTGACCTTTAAAAAGACGGGAGCCTAAACCATGCTGGTGACTCTTTGCGATTACAAACAGAGCGTGACGCTGATTGCCAACAGCGGCGTGCAGTTCCTTGACTTCGGCCTCAGTCCGCAGGAGTCGCTACAAAATGGCCGCTTCGTGCGTAAAACCGCCAACGGCCCGCTGCTGCGTCTGGACTACGACGTCGTTAACCAGCGCCACACGCTGCCCGGTGAACCCGGAAGGCCGCCGGAAGTGGTGAAACCCGAGTCCACCCTCGCGCTGCATCACTCGCTCGCCCTGCTCGACGGCGTGTGGTTGCCGCTGCCATTTTTACGCTTTAACCCGCCGCGCACCTTCGTCGAAGGCCCGGATAACTGGGCGCGCGTGCAGATCCGCAAGCTGGCTGAGCCGGATACCGCCGGAAATACCCACCGCATCACGCTGGCTTTTGACAGCCAGATCGGCGACGACGCGGTCACCGCGCTGTCGCCGGTTGCCAACGATCTGCTTAACGGTACCCGCTTTGCGCTGGCCTGGCGCGACAACGAGCTGGCCGATTTCCTTGACCAAACATGGATTGACGGCTGGCTGCGCGAAGTATTCCAGCAGACGGTGGCGGTACATGAAACCCGCAGCGAGCGCGACCTAGCTCAGGCGCTGCGCAGCTTTGAATATCAGGGGCACTGGCTGAATATTCTGGCGTTGCTGGGTGAGCAATTAACGGTGCCGGAGATAAAAATCGTCACCGCCACCCTCAGCACCCCGGCGATTCCGGTAGACCTGATTCTGGACGTCGGCAACACCCATACCTGCGGCGTGATTATCGAAGATCACGGCGATGCCAACGATGGTCTGCGCCAGACCGCGGAGCTACAGGTCCGTTCGCTGAGCGAGCCGCAATATCTCAATGAACCGCTGTTTACCAGCCGCGTCGAGTTCTCTGAATCACGCTTTGGCAAACAGCATTTCTCCGTCGAGAGTGGCCGCGAAGATGCCTTTATCTGGCCATCGCTGGTGCGCGTTGGCGATGAAGCCCGCAAGCTGGCGATGCAACGCTTAGGCACCGAAGGCTATAGCGGTATCTCCAGCCCACGCCGCTATCTGTGGGATGAAACGCCAACCGTGCAGGACTGGCGCTTTAGCCAGATGAACGGAAAAACTCAGCGCGAACCGCTGGCGACAGCCTTCCCGCTGATGAATCTGATGAACGATGAAGGCCAGCCGCTGTTCACCCTGCCGCCGGATGAACGCATGCCGGTCTTCTCGCCGCAGTACAGCCGTAGCACCCTGATGACCCATATGCTGTGTGAAATCCTGTCGCAGGCGCTGGGGCAGATCAACAGCGTAGCGACCCGTTTACGTCTGGGCTTCCCTGCCTCACCGCGCCAGCTGCGAACGCTGATCCTGACGCTGCCGTCAGCTATGCCTAAACAGGAGCGCGAGATCTTCCGCCGCCGCATGTTCGAGGCAATTGCGCTGGTGTGGAAAGCGATGGGCTGGCACCCGCAGGATGATGATTTCGCCAGCGTGCGCTTGCAGGAAAAAAGCGTCGTTCCGATTCCAAAAATTCATATGGAGTGGGACGAAGCCAGCTGCGGCCAGTTGGTATGGCTGTATAACGAAGCCATCTCCCACTTCTCAGGGCAAACCGAAGCGCTGTTCGCTTCGATGGCGCGCCCGGACCGCCAGCCGGAACCGGGTGTGGCCCCAGGCCGTGCACTGCGCATTGCCTCGCTGGATTTAGGCGGTGGTACCACCGATATGGCGATTGCCCAGTATCAGCTGGACGATGGCATGGGTGGCAACGTCAAAATCACCCCGCAGCTGTTATTCCGTGAAGGATTTAAAATCGCCGGAGATGACGTGCTGCTGGATATTATTCAACGCTGCGTGCTGCCCGCGCTGCAAATCCAGCTGCAGAAATCCGGTGTTGCCGATGCGCAGGCCTTGATGGCGACGCTGTTTGGCGACTCCGGGCGATTAGATACGCAAGCGGTGTTACGCCAGCAAACCACGCTGCAGCTGTTTATGCCGATTGGGCATGCGATTCTCGCCGCCTGGGAACAAAGCGACGTGCAAGATCCGCTCGCCGGGCTGCATGCCACCTTTGGCGAACTGCTATCGCAACCCCCGACCCGGAACGTGATGAACTATGTCGGTCAAGCCATTGAACATGCGCTGCCTGTGGGCAGTGCGGCGTTTGATCTGCTGGCCGTGCCGCTGGAAGTGAATTTTAGCAGCCTGCAACAAGCGATGCTGGCGGGTGAATTTACGCTTGCCGGACCGCTGCATGCGCTGTGCGAGGCTATATCCCACTATGCCTGCGACGTGCTGCTGGTGACCGGGCGTCCGGGGTGCCTGCCCGGCGTTCAGGCCTTGATTCGCTATCTACAGCCGGTACCGGTCAACCGCATGGTGTGGCTGGATAAATACCACGTTCACGAGTGGTATCCGTTCAGTCAGCAAGGGCGTATTGGCAACCCGAAATCCACCGCCGCCGTGGGGGCGATGCTGTGCAGTCTGGCGCTGGACCTGCGCCTGCCGCACTTTAATTTTAAGGCTGCCGATATTGGCGCTTACTCCACCGTGCGCTATCTGGGGGTGCTGGATAAAACCGTGAATACCCTGCGCGATGAGAATATCTGGTATCACGCTCTCGACCTCGATAAACCGGGCGCGAAGCTGGACGCTCGTCTGCACTTCCCGCTGCGCGGCAACGTGACGCTCGGCTTCCGTCAACTCGCCAATACCCGCTGGCCCGCCACGCCGCTGTATACGCTGAGCATTAACTCGCCGGAGCTGGCGAAGGCTATTGCCGGGGATGGCGTATTGCAGGTCCGGCTTAAACTGCAAGGCGGCAGCAAACATGAAGCGCCGCAGGCGTTTGTCCTCAGCGACGCCTGGCTGCAGGACGGTACGCCGGTATCGCCGGATGCCCTGACCCTGAAACTGAATACCCTGGCCGACCGCCGTCACAGCGGCAGCCACTACTGGATTGATAGCGGGAGTGTATTCCTGAAATGACCTCTTTACAGACCGTGATGGACTGGGTCGACGTCACCCGACAGACTCACCCGGCGCTGGATGAAGATGCCGACGCGCTGCTGACACGATTGCTCGGTCTTGATGCCCAGCAGCAAACTCACCAGCAGGCAAGCCTGCGCCGCGCCAGTATTGCGCTGTTTGGCCACTCGCAGGCGTCCAAAGCCCATTTATTGCGCACGCTGTGCGGCAGCGGCGATGGCCGCCTGGCGGTACAGGCGGGAAGCAAGACCCTCGACTATTTTAGCCATATCAACCCCGGCCACAGCCTGACGCAAATGGCCGTGCGGTTTAGCCGCGATCCCTCGACGCCTGACGACGCGCTCCCGCTGCGCCTGATATTGATGAGCGAAGCCGAGCTGGTACAGCTGTTTATCACCCACGCCTGGCAGCGCGGCGACGCACGCGCGCCGGACAGCAGCGTTATCGCCCAGCGGTTGCGCGGCTGGCAAAGTCTGCGCCAGCCGCAGCCGGTGCCGGGTGTGACGTCGGCGGAAATCGCCGCCATTGCGCGTTTCTGGCGCGATACGCTGCCAACGTCATACCAGCAAATCGACGATGGTCTGTGGTACCAGTTTGCCCGCCTGCTGCCGTCGCTGGATTTGACCGCCCGCGCCCGCGCCTGGTCGCTGTTATGGGGCGAACAGCAGGAGCTGACCCAACAATGGCTGAAGCTGGCGCATACCCTGCACCAATTGGGCAACCGTCGGGAAGTTATGGCACCGCTGAGCTTACTGGTGGATGCCTTTACCCTACCGATGGATGCCTTTTTAACCCCGGGCGGCGAAAGCGATGATGCGGTATTGGTGCATCCGCTCACCGCCGAAGGTTATCAAAACGCGGTCAGCATTCCAGCGACCACGCTGGCGCTGTTGACCGTTGAGCTGGTGCTAAGCTGCGAAAATGGTGTGCTGGACAACGTGGATATCATTGATATTCCCGTTCCTGCCGCAACGCCGGATTCGCCGCTGTGGGCGTGTAAATGCCGCTGGCTGCTCGACCACTATCGCCAACATCGCCAGCCGGATATTCTGCTGGTGTGTAACGCCACCGCTCAGCGCGCCATGATCCCGGCTACCGCCAAAGCGCTGCTGCGTTGGGTCAACGAAACGCAGCCCGCGCAGGAAAATAAGCTGCCGGGTTTGGTGTGGGCAATCACCCCGGAAGATGACCGGTTTGTACACCAGCGTCACTTTGATGAAGCCATTCAGCAACTGGTCGGCAAGCCGGGCCAGCATTGGGGGACATTACAGGCCCTGGATCACAGCAGTTTGCAACGGCTGATTGAGTGGCTGTCGCAGGCGACATTGCCAGAACTTCGCCAGCGGCGTTTTGCCGCCATCGCCAGCGGCTTTCGGCAGCAGCTACATGCGCTGTGCCAGCCGTTGTTGGCCTCGACGCAAAACCACGCCGCGCAGGCGCAATCGGCTATCCGTGAATTGCAAACTCATGCGTCCCGCCACGGTGAACTGCTAGAAAGCCTGCTGCCGGATCTGGCCGCATTCGATGCCCTGTGCCAGGTACAGCAACAGCGCGAAGAAAAAGTCAGCGGCCTGTTTAACGACGCGGTCGATCTTTTTGCCGCCCCCGAAACGACGCCGCATAGCGTTCTGTCGCATCAGGATCATGGCTCGCAAGCCTATGCCTTGTGGTGTAAACATTTACGCCAGTGGAGCCGTCAGCCCCATCCGGTGCTGACGCCTGCCACCCAGCAGCAGCTCACGCTCACGCTGATCGCCGCCAGCCAGCGGATGTCGCTCGCCCAGCGTCTGCGTCAGGTGAGCGCCGAGCAGCAAGCCGGTGCCGCCCAACTGCGCGCGACCCTCGGCGACTTTATCAACTGGCTCGGCTACGCAGAACTGCCGACAGACCAGCGTCCGGCCAGCCGTGTCGTCAAAGACAGTGCGATTTTCGCGCAAAGCGTAGCTACCAGCAGCGCGCGGTTGACCCAGCTTGGCGAACAACCGGTGCATGCCGCCACTCGCTATGTTTATGATTGGTTGGTAGCGCTGTACGCCCGCAGCACCGAGGCGGGTGAACAAAGTAATCTGCTGCAATTAGATAACGATGCGCAGCGCCAGCTCCAGTTAATTCTCCAGTAACCCTCGGCGGCACAAGGATGTGAACCGCTTTCAGGAACTGAAAAAAAACGTGCGAAATCCGCATCATGGATGTTCACCTTGCGACCACCTCTTTACACTCGATCCATTACCCGAGTCGCTAAGAGGTTTCCATGACATTCACCTGCACCCTGTTTATTAATGGCGAAGCCTGCGCGGCATCCAGTGCTGCCACCTTCTCTCGCGCCAATCCCGTCAGCGGTGACATCGCCACGCACGCTCCCGCCGCCCCCCTTACCGATGCGATTCGCACCGCTGATGCGGCTGCGGCGGCCTTCCCGCAGTGGCGCGATACGCCGCCGGGGGAACGTCGGCGACTGCTATTAGCCGCAGCGGACCAGCTTGAGCAGCGCCACGACCAGTTTGTTGCCGCCATGAATGCCGAAACGGGCGCCACGCCGCATTGGGCCGGATTTAACGTCCATCTTGGCGCCGATATTTTGCGTGAAGCCGCCGCACTCACCACGCAAATCGACGGCCAGGTGATCCCGTCAAATATTGCGGGAAATCTTGCCATGGCTACGCGCCAGGGTGCGGGGGTCGTGCTGGGTATGGCACCGTGGAATGCGCCGATTATTCTGGCCGTTCGCGCTATCGCCACCCCGCTGGCCTGCGGTAATACGGTGATCCTCAAAGGCTCCGAACTGTCGCCCGCCACTCAAGGGCTGATTATTGAGTCGCTGGCCGCCGCCGGTTTCCCGCAGGGCGTGGTGAATTACCTGACCAGCGCCCCGCAGGACGCTCCGAAGCTGGTTGAAACACTGATCGCGCATCCGGGCGTACGGCGCATTAATTTCACCGGTTCGACGCCCGTCGGCCGAATTATCGCCCAAACCTGCGCGAAGCATTTAAAACCGGTGGTGCTGGAACTTGGTGGTAAAGCCCCGCTGCTGGTGCTCGACGACGCCGATATTGAACAGGCTGCCGCAGGCGCAACCTTCGGCGCGTTTGCCAACGCCGGGCAGATTTGTATGTCTACCGAGCGCATTATCGTGGATGAAAGCATTGCTGAACCGTTCATCGCCGCGTTAGTTAAACGAGTAAATGGCCTGCCGGCGGGATTATTGGGTTCGGTGGTCGACAATAAAACCGTGGTGCGTTGTAACGCTCTGATTGACGATGCGCTGGCGAAAGGTGCCACGCTACTCACCGGCGGCAAGGCAGACTCTACGCTGATGGCCGCCACGTTGCTGGCGGGCGTCACGCCGGAGATGCGTATCTGGAATGAGGAATCATTTGGCCCGGTGAAAGCGGTAATCCGCGCGCGCGATGAGCAAGACGCGCTGCGAATCGCCAATGACAGCGCCTACGGCTTGTCCTCTGCGGTCTACAGCCGCAATACCGCCCGTGCGTGGAACGTGGCGCAGAATCTACAAACCGGGATCTGCCACATTAACGGCCCGACGGTGCACGACGAAGCGCAAATGCCGTTTGGCGGCACCAAGGATTCCGGCTATGGTCGCTTCGGTGGGCGCGCGGGGATTCATGAATTCACCGAGCTGCGCTGGGTGACGTTGCAAACCACCCCGCGCACGCTGCCGTTTTAATCTGACGACCTGGTCGGGCGCCGCAACCGTCGCCCGACCCGTCATCGTATCGGTACCCTTCTACCGCTCCCACAGACGATTGAACTGCACATCATTCAGCTGTCGTGCGCTGTCGGTATTGCCCTTGTAAGGTCTTGCGGTCGTGGCCGCAGCCCCCCACGGAGACAGGCTATCGTAGCCACCGTCAATCGTGCTGTTGACAATCAATGCCTGGCCGTTGGCGGTTTTCCCCGGCAGATAACCGGTTTTCCCAGCCCCCTGATCCCAGGCGCGGCCCAGCTTGGCTTTGAAGGTGCCTTTATATCCCTCATCCGTAGTAAAGCGGCTGTTTTTTACCAGGAAACCGTACGGATTTTCTGGCAGCGTATTCGGTGCCAGTACATAGGCTTCCGGCGACTGACGGCTGGAGACAGTATGGAAATGCACTCCGTCAAACACCGCGTTCGCCCGGCCGAAGACGTAGTCGACGTCGCCTTCGATATAGCTGTCTTTGACATAAACGCGGTTAATTCTGTCGGTTATCGCGTCATTGTGACGGTTGCTGACGTTAAGATACAGAGTGTCCTGCCGCCCAAGTAGACGAACGTTTTGCAACTGAATGCGATCGCCGTCGGTGCGCAGCGCGACGCCCTGATGGGTACCGCCGTCGACGGTATCAAGCAGGCTGTTGGCTATCGTTAAATTCACCAGTTGAAGATCGTTACTCTGCGACCAGAATACGGCGGCGCAGTTGGTGCCGATGAGCGCGGTGGTTTTTCCAGCGCACAGCGCATACTGATAATAGGCCGGGGAGTTTGGCGGGTAGTGGTCAGCATTGACCGTCTGGCGATACTGTGCCGGACTAAACTGTGAGTCCAGGGCCAACTCTATGCGCACCGATTCCGGCTGTTTGCCAGAGCCAAAAATCGTGATTGGCGGCGCGTCGTCGGGAATATAGACCGTGCCGGTATAAACGCCCGGCTCAAGACGAATAAAAATTCGCTCTGCGCCCTGATGCTGTGCGATGGCGGCATCAACGGCCTGCTGAACTCGGGTGAACGGTGCTCCGCTCGCGGCCACACGCCAGGGGGTATTAATATCGTTCAGGTTAATGTCACCAGGCTGCCATGCGCCTTGTGGCTGAGACAACAGGCCGCCCTGCGCAAAGTAGTTTTCTGCGGTGTAAGGGGCCGCTTCTTGCGCCGTCAGCAGCGGTCTGGTCGCCGTTCCTGTTGACGAAGGCGCCGAGCAGCCCTGCAGCACCAGTGGCATACAGAGCAGCGTCGACATTCCCAGGTAAGGTATTCTTATCATCGGTTCTCCATTTACATTAAATAGAAACTGAGAACCGATAATAATGGAACTTCGTTTTATTTTATGACTTAGCGATCACGCTTTCTCTGCGTCCAGCTCATCAAATACCTGCTGTGCCAGATGCATCGTGGCGTTGGCGGCTGGCAGACCGCAGTACAATGCCGAATGCATAATCAGCTCTTTAAGCTCATCGCGGGTGACGCCGTTATTAAACGATGCTCGCAGGTGCATTTTCAGCTCAGCCTCGCGGTTTAGCGCAATCAGCATCGCAATGGTTATCATGCTGCGGGTGTGGTGATCGAGGCCGGGACGGGTCCAGGTTTCCCCCCACGCGTAGCGGGTAATAAAGTCCTGAAACTCTTCATTCAGCGGCGATAATTTTTGTAACGTGCGGTCAACGTGAGCATCGCCCAGCACTTTTCGACGTATTGCCATGCCCTGCTGATAGCGCGAGTTATCGCTCATAATCTCTCTCCACAAATGCCACCAGCGCGGCCGTAAACTCTTCGCTGGCTTCGATATTTGATAGATGTGACGCAGGTAGTTCCACCAGCATCGAACCGTCAATTTGCTGGTGCAGATAGTCGGCATCGTCGATCGTAGTGACCGGGTCGTATTCACCGGCGATAATCAACATCGGCAGACGAATAGCCGCCACCTCGGCACGCAGATCCGCCGCCGCCAGCGCATCGCAACATTCGGCGTAGCCTTCTGCGTTAGTGTTCGCCAGTTGATGGCACAGCTGTTCCACTTCTGCCGGGTGATGCTGGCGGAATTCATGGCTAAACCAACGATCCGCAGCCCCGGCGGCTACCACACCCATACCTTCGTGACGTACGGTTCGGGCGCGGGAGAGCCAGCCCGCCTGCTCGCCAATTTTTGCCGCGGTATTCGCAACCACAATTGCCTGAAAACGCTCTGGGGCAAAACGAGCCAGCCAAAGCCCCGTCAAGCCGCCCATTGAGATGCCGCAGAAATAAGCTTTCGGGATATTAAGGGTATCGAGTAGCGTAATCACGTCCCCGGCCAATAGTGACAACGTCACTTTTCCCTGTTTAGCGGTTTGCCCATGGCCATGCGTGTCATAGCGCAGTACGCGGAACCGTTTAGACAATTCGGCGATCTGCGCGTCCCACATCGATAGCGTGGTGCCAAGGGAGTTAGAGAGCACCAGCACCGGTGCCGATTCAGGTCCATCAAGTCGATAATTTATGGTCATTTCCCTGCTCCTGATAGCGCGCCAGAACCTGACGCACAAAGTGTTCTGCACTGCCGATAGCGTTGGCCGGGTCCAGCAGCGGTGTAAGTTGTGCCGGGGTCAGATGCTGGCTCACCAGCGGATCGTTTTCCAGCAGCGGTTGTAACGGGCAGTCCAGCGCAATCGCCCGATGGCAAATTTTCTCTACCACATGGTGCGCGTCGGCTTTACCGATATACTCCGCGAGCGCCTGAGTTACCGCTTCCGCCATCACCAGACCATGGGTTATATCTAAATCGGCGCGCATCTTCTGCGTGTTGACCAGCATACCGCGCAGCAGGTTTTCGCTATTTTCCAGCACCCCTCCTGCCAGCATAATCAGCTGCGGCAGGGTTTCCCATTCCGCCTGCCAGCCACCCAACGCACGTTCATGCTGCTGGATTTGGCTGGCGTACAGGGTTGCCATTAGCCCCGGCGTACGTTGCACCGCCGCCAGAATGGCCGCGCAGCTCACCGGATTACGTTTATGCGGCATGGCGGACGAGCCGCCGCGACCTTCCGCCACCGGTTCGCTAACTTCCGCCACTTCGGTTTGCATCAGCAATGAAAAATCATTCGCCAGTTTACCCAGCGTCGCGCTCAGTCCCGCATACCAACTCGCCACTTCAATAATACGGTCACGCTGACTGTGCCATGGGGTATCCGGGAGGTGTAAATCTAAGGTGTCGGCCAGCCGTTGCGCCACTTCCGGTCCCTGTGTTTTCAAAGACGCCAGGGTTCCTGCCGCACCGCCAAACTGCAGCGCCAGTATGCGAGGGCGCATTTCGCTTAGTCTTTGCTGCCAACGCAGTAAGGCGTCCAGCGTTCCCGCGAGCTTTAATCCAAAGGTGATGGGCAGCGCATGCTGCATCCATGTCCGTCCCGGCATCAGCGTTTGTCGGTGGCGCTCCACCTGTTGGGCCAACACCTGCATCACGCGCTGAAGGCGTATATCGGTTTCAACCAGCGCCTGACGCAGTTGCAGCACCCTTCCCGTATCAATGGCGTCCTGACTGGTGGCGCCCCAATGGACATAGCGCGAAGCCTCAACATCATCGTTTTTAACCCATTGAGTCAACTGTTTGACCAGCGGGATCGCCAGATTACCGGCGTTGACAGCGGCATTCGCCAGCGCCTGAAAATCCAGATTTTCGGCCCGGCAGGCGGCGATGATAGGGTTCATCGCCGAGGTCGGGATGACCCCACACCGCGCCTGCGCCGTCGCCAGCGCGGCTTCGAAGTCCAGCATGCCCTGCACGGTCTGCTCATCGCTAAAAAAATCCGTCAGCGCATGGGTACGCAATAGCGGGGTCAACACACTCATTCCTGCTCCTTAAACGCGTTCAATAATCAGCGCAATCCCCTGACCCACGCCGATACACATAGTACACAGGGCATAACGCCCGCCGGTCCGACGCAGTTGATAAGCTGCGGTCATCGCCAGTCGCCCACCGGACGCCCCTAACGGGTGGCCCAGCGCAATCGCCCCGCCGTTCGGATTCACCTGCGCGGCATCATCCGGCAGACCTAAATCACGCAGCACCGCCAGCGCCTGCGCGGCGAAAGCTTCATTCAGTTCAATGACGTCCATCTGCGCAAGCGTCAGCCCGGTTTGCGCCAGCACTTTGCGTACGGCTGGCGCGGGGCCGAAGCCCATAATGCGCGGTGCAACGCCTGCGGTCGCCACGCCCACTACGCGGGCCAGCGGTTGTAAATCATTCTGCGTCATGGCCAGCTCGCTGGCCAGCAGTAGCGCACAGGCACCATCGTTGACGCCAGAGGCATTGCCAGCAGTCACGGTAGCATCAGGACGCACCACGCCTTTCAGTTTTGCCAGCGCCTCAATAGAGGTGCTACGCGGGTGTTCATCCTGCGCAAAACAGAGCGGCTCGCCTTTGCGCTGCGGGATCCACACCGGAATTAATTCATCGCTAAACATGCCGTTGGCCTGCGCCTGGGCAGTACGCGCCTGGCTACGCAGCGCAAACGCGTCCTGATCGACGCGGGAAATAGCGAAATCTGTTGCCACGTTCTCTGCCGTTTCAGGCATTGAATCAACGCCGTACAGCGCTTTCATCTGCGCGTTTATAAAGCGCCAGCCGATAGTGGTATCTTCCATTTTCATACTGCGACTGAAGGCGCTTTCCGCCTTGCCCATCACAAATGGCGCACGCGACATGCTTTCGACGCCGCCGGCAATCATCAATTGCGTTTCGCCGCTTTTAATCGCCCGCGCCGCAATCCCGATAGCGTCAAGGCTGGAACCGCACAGACGGTTGACCGTACTACCCGGCACCGTGTCCGGTAATCCGGCCAGCAGCAGCGCCATGCGCGCCACGTTACGGTTATCTTCACCCGCCTGGTTGGCACAACCGTAGATAACATCGTCGATACGCGCCGGATCTAAGCCCCGGTTACGCTCCAGCAGCGCTTTTAACGGTAACGCGCCCAGATCGTCGGCACGAACGCTGGAGAGCGTACCACCAAAACGGCCAAACGGTGTGCGCACTGCGTCGCAGATAAATGCTTGATTCATCATCATTCCTTATGCGGTTTCCGCAACGGCGTCGTAGGTTAAGGTGACAGGGGTGATACGCTGCAATTCATCAAACGACAGCCCGTTAAAAATCTCGCGCACCACCGGGCCTTTGTCGGTGATATCAATAACCGCCAGATCGGTGTAGATACGGCTCACGCAGCCCACGCCCGTTAACGGGTAACTACAGTGCTCAACCAGTTTGCATTCGCCATCGCGGGTTAGGTGATCCATCATCACGAAGACCTGACGCGCACCGACCGCGAGATCCATCGCCCCGCCGACCGCTGGGATTGAATCCGGCGCACCGGTGCTCCAGTTGGCGAGATCGCCCTGTGCTGAAACCTGATACGCCCCCAGCACGCAGATATCCAGATGACCGCCGCGCATCATGGCGAACGAGTCGCCGTGGTGGAAATAGCAGCCGCCCTGGAGCAGCGTAACGTACTCTTTGCCGGCATTAATCAGTTCAGGATCTTCTTCGCCAGCCGCCGGTTTTGGCCCCATGCCCAACAGGCCGTTTTCGCTGTGCAGGAAAACCTCTTTATCAGACGGCAGGTAGTTAGCAATGCGAGTTGGCAGGCCGATACCCAGGTTGACATAAGCGCCTTCCGGGATATCCTGGGCAACACGGCGGGCCATATCATCGCGAGAGAGTTTTTGCATATTGGGATCCTTAGGCGCGCAGCGCCTGGTTGGCGAGAGTTTCCAGCGAGAACACACGCTGCACGAAAATCCCAGGGGTGATGATATTTTCCGGGTCCAGTTCGCCCAGCGTCACCAGGTTGCTGACTTCGGCAATCGTCGTTTTTGCCGCCGTCGCCATAATTGGCCCGAAATTACGCGCCGCTTTGCGATAGACCAGGTTGCCCCAGCGGTCGCCCTGATGGGCTTTAATCAAGGCAAAATCAGCCTTGATGGGATATTCCAGCACATAGTGGCGGCCGTCGATTTCCCGGGTTTCCTTGCCATCTGCCAGCGGTGTGCCGTAACCGGTGGGGGTAAAAATCGCCCCAAGCCCGGCACCAGCGGCCTGAATACGCGCGGCCAGGTTACCCTGAGGGACCAATTCCAGCTCTACTTCGCCACGGCGATAGAGGTCGTCAAAAATCTGCGAGTCAACCTGACGTGGGAACGAGCAGATCATCTTGCGCACGCGTCCGGCTTTGAGCAGCGCCGCCAGACCGATTTCGCCGTTACCGGCGTTGTTATTGATGATGGTCAGGTCGCGAGCACCCTGCGCAATCAGAGCGTCGATAAGCTGCGTCGGTTGCCCGGCAGGCCCAAAGCCGCCAATCATTATCGTCGCGCCATCGTTGATACCCGCGACGGCATCCGCCAGCGTCGACACACTTTTATCAATCATCAGGTTGCTCCTTGATGTGCGGTTATCGCACTTATATTCGTTGTTCGCACAAAATGTGACCCGCTTAACGATGTGGGTCAAGGGCGATAATCGAAATATGGTGCGATTATCGAACATCATGTATGTTTAGCTTCAGAATGTGATCGACGGCATAAACGGAGAGAGAAATGGAGCAACATCCAGACGATAAATTGACGGGTGATAGTGACCCGTTCAAAGGCGACCCTAACTTTATGGCCTCGCTGGCGCGCGGGCTGGAGGTTATTCAGGCCTTCACACCGCAGCGCAGAGTGCTGTCTATTTCACAGATCAGCCAGAAGACCGGCATACCGCGCGCAGCGGTGCGCCGCTGCCTGTATACGCTTGGTAAACTGGGATTTGTCTATGCGGAGGATGGTAAGAATTTTCAGCTACGCCCGCGTATTCTATCGCTCGGCCATGCGTGGCTGGCCTCAACGCCGCTGGCGCGTTCCGCGCAGCCGGTGCTGAAACACTTAAGTGAAATGCTCAATGAGTCGTGTTCGATTGCCACCCTCGACGGCGACGATATTCTGTACATCGCCCGCGCTTCCAGCTCGCGGATTATGACTATCGATCTGGATATCGGCAGCCGTTTGCCGGCATGGTCGACATCAATGGGGCGCGTGCTGTTGAGCCATCAGCCGGAAGAAAAGCTCAACGATATGCTGGCGCGCACGACGATGATTCGCTATACCCCGCAGACGATTTCATCGGTGAGCAAATTGCGTAGCGAGCTTAAGGCAGTGCGTCAGCAGGGTTATGCCTTGAACGATCAGGAGCTGGAGATGGGGTTGCGCTCGCTGGCGGTGCCGCTCTACAACGCGCAGGGACAGGTTGAAGCCGCGCTTAACGTTGGCGTTCATGCCGGGCAGGTTTCGGCAGCCGAGCTGCTGGAGCGCGTGCTGCCTGAGCTGCAAAAGGCCGCTTCCGAACTGACCCTGTTGATGCGTTAGCGGCTACGTTTGGCGTGCCGCTCCCAGTTTTCCTGTTTGGCGGCCGCCGATTTGCGCAGTGAAACGTAGCACGCCCCGCTGCCGCCATGGTGCGGTAGCGCCGCGCTGAATGCCTGTACATCCTCGAACTCAGTCAGCCAACGGGCCAGGTAGCTACGAATAATATTGGCGTGTGAGCCGTCTTCTTTCGCCTTGCCATGAATAATTAGCACGTTGCGCAGGCTATCCTGCTGTGCCTGATGGATAAACGCAAACAGCTGCTGACGGCATTTTTCAACCGGTTGGTGCATGAGATTGAGGCTGGCCTGCTGACTGTATTTTCCCAGACGGAGCTTATCCAGCACGCCCGTTTGCAGCCCTTCACGCTTAAATTCAAGCGGCGTATCAAGCGGAACGATATCCAAAAAGCCGGTGGTGAGGAAATTATCCATCTGCAAGGTGTCTATCTGCTGCCGGGTGCGGGAGTTACGGACAGGTTGCCAGTGAACGTCATGGCATTGCTTGAGCGGCTGGACATCATCCATAGCGTCAAGGAATAGTGATTTTTCTTCAGGATTCATGTGACCTCCCCTTGCGACAACTGGCGGATACTATAGCCGCGAGGCACCGCGGGCTCAATCCGTTTATCTTTAAAGTTTAAAGATTAAACAGATGAGATATTTTCATTCGCAACCTATTCTTTTTGTAAATATATTAATCACTGCTTAAATAGAATAAACCCCTAATTAAAACTTTTCACTCATTGTGGATGGATAAAATAAAACACCAAGAATTATCTGGAAATTATGAAAAGAACCGTTATAAATAGTAATACCCGCTGTGCGGAGCAAAATGTGGGGAACGGTACGGATACAACTGTGTGGTTGCTGCGGGGTCTGGCGATGTCGACAGACCCCGATTTTTATTTTGTGATGTTACAATTTCATTTCTTTCTCATACCCTTCAAGATGTTACATTTCTTCCTTTCTGGATATTTTATATTTCATTTCATTCTTTGTTATTATTTTTATTCAGCATTTTAATTGTTGCTATTTATGTACACCTATATGATTCGCATACTCTTTGTATGGTTACACCTGCGAGGTATAGAGCATACGCCCATTCGCATGGTATGGTGACAGACATACATATTTCGCATTAACGGAAAAAAGCACAGATGCTGATTTTGCTTGAAGATAAAATTGACACACCGCTTGGGCCGCTGTGGATCCTATGTGATGAAAATTTTCATTTACGGGCCGTCGAATGGGAAGAACATAGCGATCGCATGGAGCAATTACTGGATATTCACTACCGCACTGAAGGCTATCAGCGTGTAGCCTCAAGTAACCCGGGTGGATTAAGCCGCGTGATGACCAACTACTTTGAGGGCGATTTGTCCATTATTGAGTCGATCCCTACCGCCACCGCCGGGACGTCGTTCCAGCGCGAAGTGTGGCAGGCTTTACGGACCATTCCCTGCGGCCAGGTAATGCACTATGGGCAGCTGGCTGAACAGCTAGGCCGTCCTGGAGCCGCGCGCGCCGTGGGCGCCGCCAATGGTTCAAACCCGGTCAGCGTGGTGGTGCCCTGCCATCGCGTGATTGACCGCAACGGCACCATGACCGGCTACGCGGGCGGCGTGCAGCGTAAAGAGTGGCTTTTACGCCATGAAGGCTACCTGCTGCTTTGATTTTCTGTGCCCTTTAGCCGTTTATCGGAAAGCACTTTGCGTTGTCTTATCTTAAATTTATTGATATATATCAATTGGATAAATATCAATAAATGGTATCCCTTTTTAATCTTGGGTGAATACCGCCGCCGAGACTTACTTGCTCACCAAAAAGATGTTAAAATTGACTAATATCAATTACGGCTTGAGCAAACCTATGATCCCGGAAAAGAGAATTATACGACGCATTCAGTCTGGCGGTTGCGCTATCCATTGTCAGGATTGCAGCATCAGCCAGCTTTGCATCCCGTTCACTCTTAATGAGCATGAGCTTGATCAGCTGGATAATATTATCGAGCGTAAAAAGCCCATTCAGAAAGGGCAGACCTTGTTCAAAGCCGGTGATGAACTGAAATCTCTGTATGCGATTCGTTCCGGTACCATTAAGAGCTATACCATCACCGAACAGGGTGACGAACAGATTACCGGCTTCCATCTGGCTGGTGATTTAGTGGGTTTTGACGCCATCGGCACCGGCCACCATCCGAGCTTTGCTCAGGCTCTGGAAACCTCGATGGTCTGCGAAATCCCGTTCGAAACGCTGGATGATTTATCCGGTAAGATGCCAAACCTGCGTCAGCAGATGATGCGTCTGATGAGCGGTGAGATCAAAGGCGACCAGGACATGATCCTGCTGTTGTCGAAGAAAAATGCCGAAGAACGCCTGGCGGCCTTCATCTATAACCTGTCACGTCGCTTTGCACAGCGTGGTTTCTCTCCGCGTGAGTTCCGCCTGACCATGACCCGTGGCGATATCGGCAACTATCTCGGTCTGACGGTTGAAACCATCAGCCGCCTGTTAGGTCGCTTCCAGAAAAGCGGCATGCTGGCAGTGAAAGGTAAATATATCACTATTGAAAACAGCGATGCGCTGGCGGTGTTAGCGGGCCATTCACGTAACGTTGCTTAATGATATCGCCCTTCGCGTTTTCCTGAAAACCCCGATAACTCGGGGTTTTTTCTTTCTATCCGTTCATCAAATAAGCCACTGTGCGTAAATCGCCGTCATCAGGACATTCTTATCCTCAGGCTTCATGATTTAAGACTAAATTTTCTCTGCTCTATTGATCTTAGATACAGTCTCTCCTATAGATAAAATAGCATTACTCACATATGGACTTGCGATTTGATGTCAGCGTTTTTTGTCAAGGCGGAATAACATCAAAAAGATCATAAGCTATCAATGAAAATAATCTTTAAAAGAGGACGGTCATGCGCACGGCCATATTGCCAGTGAGTTTTGCGGTCCTTATTTTCATTGCCGGCGCTGCTATCTTGAATGTCCAACTGTGGTATTCGGCTCGCTTAATCAGCTCTAATGCCGCAATGCACACGATAAAAAATATCGATACCATTCTGGATGAAGCTCGCGTTGCGACCCAGACGGCAATGAAGATTGTTTATCAGGGCTGCTCTGCGGAAAACCAATATCAGTTGGGGACCGAGGCGGCACTAAAACCGCATCTGCGCACGATAATCATTTTGAAGGAGGGTAAAGCATGGTGCTCCTCGCTACCGGGCAATCGGGTACTGCTTTATCATCTGGCTACGCTTCCCGATGAGAAATTACTGCTTTTATCTGCCAAAGAAACCACTAACGATTTGCCGGTGTTGATATATCAGACGCCTACTCCAGAAGGAAAAATAGTTGTCAGCATAAGTGACGCACATATTCGCGATGCGTTGAACAGCATTATCCCTGATGCACACTTTGCCCTACTGATTGATGGCAAAACGCTGGGAACGTCGGGCGATGTCAGCGTCGGTCAGTTCAATGAAAAGACCACCGGCGTGCTGAATTCACCCCAGTATCCCTTCAGTATTAGTTATCGCCAGCCGTCTTTTTTCAGCCCGCTGCGGGTGATACAACAAGGTTCCGGACTGTTATTTTTTATTTTCATTCTCTCCTGCACGGTAGCGTACACGCTGTATAAATATACCAATAAATACACCACTCCAGAGGAGAACCTACGCCGGGCCATTGAAAATGGCGAAATTATTCCTTTTTACCAACCAATAGTGAACGGACGGACCGGTGAAATACACGGGGTAGAAGTGCTGGCTCGCTGGAAACATGAACGCACTGGATATATCTCCCCCACAACGTTTATTCCGGTGGCAGAGAAAACGGGTTTAATTATCCCGCTAACTAAAGCTCTGATGGCCCAGGTAGTACAAGAGATGAATAAAGTGGCCAGTAAATTACCCGAAGGTTTCCACATTGGAATAAACTTCAGCGCGTCGCATGTTAGCGCGCCTTCCTTTATGACCGATTGCCTGCAGTACCGGGAAAGTTTCCAGCATAGTCATTTGATACTGGTACTAGAGTTGACCGAACGCGAGCCGCTGCATATAGATCAGCGTCTGATTGATAATCTCAATACGTTACGCCGCCATGGGTTCTTCATCGCACTCGACGATTTTGGTACGGGATATTCAGGACTTTCCTATCTGCACGACCTGAAAATCGATTTTATCAAGATAGATCAGAGTTTTGTCAGCCGCGTTGATAGCCATGAGGATTCAACCATGTTGCTGGACTGCGTGCTCGATATGGTCAATAAGCTGTCCTTACAGATTGTGGCCGAAGGAGTGGAAACCACCGAGCAGCTCGAGTACCTTAACCGCAAAAATATTGCCTTAATGCAGGGATATTATTTCTACAAACCCCTCACCTATATTGAGTTGGTGATGGCGCTACTGGCACAAAATAACAAAGAAATCAGCGTAGATTAAGCGCGAAGCTGGCCGCCTTTGGCCCCTGATATCACGGCAAACCGAGCCTCTCGCTATCGCGTCCAGAGCCAGGTATTTATCCTGATTTATTGATCTGGCAAAGGTTCCCCCCTGTTTCATTCCTGGTATATGAGTTATCTTTTACTTACAAACTGTGGTTACAGCTGTAAGGAGACCCTGTATGGCCAAGTATCAGAACATGCTCGTTGCTATCGATCCCAACCAGGACGATCAGCCCGCGCTGCGACGCGCTGTTTATCTACACCAACGGATTGGCGGTCGCATTAAAGCGTTTTTACCGATCTATGACTTTTCCTATGAGATGACCACCCTTCTGTCGCCGGACGAGCGTACTGCTATGCGTCAGGGGGTAATCAGCCAGCGTACCGCATGGATCCGCGAGCAGGCAAAATACTATCTGGATGCCGGCGTACCGCTGGAAATTAAAGTGGTCTGGCATAACCGTCCATTCGAGGCGATTATTCAGGAAGTGGTCAGCGGTGGTCACGATCTGCTGCTGAAAATGGCCCACCAGCACGATAAGCTTGAGTCCGTTATCTTTACCCCAACCGACTGGCACCTGCTGCGTAAATGCCCTTGCCCGGTTTGGATGGTGAAAGATCAGCCGTGGCCGGAAGGCGGTAAAGCGCTGGTCGCCGTGAACCTTGCCAGCGAAGAGGTGTACCACAATGCACTGAACGAAAAACTGGTCAAAGAGACGATTGAGTTAGCCGAGCAGATTAACCATACCGAAGTCCATCTGATTGGCGCTTACCCGGTAACACCGATTAACATCGCCATTGAACTGCCTGATTTTGACCCTAGCGTGTACAACGACGCCATTCGCGGCCAGCACCTGTTGGCAATGAAGTCGCTGCGCCAGAAATTCAGCATTGATGAGAAGTTTACCCACGTAGAAAAAGGGTTGCCTGAAGAGGTCATTCCGGATCTGGCTGCGCATCTTGATGCCGGTATCGTGGTACTGGGTACCGTCGGCCGTACCGGGATTTCCGCGGCCTTCCTCGGCAACACCGCGGAACAGGTCATTGACCACCTGCGCTGCGACCTGTTAGCCATTAAGCCAAACGATTATCAAACGCCCGTCGAAATGGATGACGAAGAAGACGACTGAGTATCGATATAGGCACAAAAAAACCGGCGCAAGCCGGTTTTTTTATCGCTGACGCATGGCTCGCCGTTTAATGCTGCACGGTTCTGCCAGCCCAGAGAGGAATATCAGTGGAGCCCAAGTCGCCAGGCGAAATCGATTTCTTCTTTCAGTTCGATGGCGGACAGCGCCATCAGATCGGCAAATTCCAGTTCGAGTTGCTTAACACGTTTCAGATACTGCGCAGGAGTTAAAGGCGTGGTTTCACGGCGGAGAAATTCGATTGCCAACTGTGCTGGCGTTAACAAGGTATCCATAGTTTCCTCATAGGTGTGGACGACTTTGGACAGTATAACATCATTGTCTGGGTGATTTTTGACCAAAAGCAATCACAGAACAAATAAAAAGCCGCCGTCGGCATCGACGGCGGCTTTACGTTTTACCTAAGCTATCAGAGCGCTTTCAGAATCGCATCCACGCTGGCTTTGGCATCACCAAACAGCATCTGGGTGTTCTCTTTAAAGAACAGCGGGTTCTGAACCCCAGCATAGCCGGTGTTCATTGAGCGTTTGAAGACGATAACGTTCTGCGCCTTCCACACTTCGAGAACCGGCATGCCCGCGATTGGGCTCTTCGGATCGTCCAGTGCAGCAGGGTTAACGGTATCGTTCGCGCCGATTACCAGTACGGTGTCGGTATCGGAGAAGTCATCGTTGATCTCATCCATCTCCAGCACGATATCGTAAGGCACTTTTGCTTCCGCCAGCAGCACGTTCATGTGGCCCGGCAGACGCCCGGCGACCGGGTGAATACCAAAGCGCACTTTAATACCGCGCGCACGCAGTTTTTCGGTAATCTCCGCCACCGGATACTGCGCCTGAGCCACCGCCATCCCATAACCTGGGGTGATGATAACCGAGTGGGAATCTTTCAGCATTTCAGCCGTTTCTTCCGCACTGATTTCACGGTGCTCGCCCACTTCTTCATCGCTCCCGGTTGAGGAACCATCGGTACCAAAACCACCGGCGATAACGCTGAAGAATGAACGGTTCATCGCTTTACACATGATGTACGACAGGATTGCACCGGAGGAACCCACCAGCGCACCGGTGACGATCAGCAGGTCGTTGCTGAGCATAAAGCCCGCCGCCGCCGCCGCCCAACCGGAGTAGGAGTTCAGCATTGAAACCACCACCGGCATATCCGCCCCGCCGATGGAGGCCACCAGATGCCAGCCAAACGCCAGTGCGATTACGGTCATAATCAGCAGGCACAGAACCTGAGTACCAACGCTATCGGTGCGCACAAACGCAATCAGCAGCAGGAAGGAAACCACCAGCGCCGCCAGATTCAGCTTGTGACGGTTTGGCAACATCAGCGGCTTGGACGACATTTTGCCGCACAGTTTGCCAAACGCCACGATGGAACCGGTAAAGGTCACTGCACCGATGAAGATACCAAGGAACACTTCGGTCAGATGAATATTGACCAGAATTTGTTCCATGCCGGTCTCATGCTGCAGGTAGCTGTTAAAGCCTACCAGCACCGCGGCCAGACCGACGAAGCTGTGCAGTACGGCAACCAGCTCCGGCATTTCGGTCATTTCAACTTTCTTCGCCAGACGAATACCAATCGCACCGCCGATGATCATCGCGAGGATAATCCAGCCAACGTTATGGCTGTCCGGCCCGAGGATGGTCGCAATCAGCGCAATCGCCATCCCGGCAATACCGAAGTAGTTGCCCTGCTGCGACGTTTCGTGTTTTGACAGCCCCGCCAGGCTAAAAATAAACAGGATCGCGGCAACAATGTATGCAGCTGTAACTAATCCACCAGACATTTGTTACCCCTTATCCTTTGCGGAACATTTTCAGCATGCGCTGAGTGACGGTGAAACCACCAAAAATATTAATACTGGCGATCAGTACCGCGATAAAACTCAGGAAGCTGACCCAGCCACCGTGGCCAATCTGCAATAGCGCCCCGACCACGATTATGCCCGAGATGGCGTTAGTCACCGACATCAGCGGCGTATGCAGCGCATGCGATACGTTCCACACCACGTAGTAACCCACCACGCAGGAGAGCGCAAAGACGGTAAAGTGACCGAGGAACTCTTTCGGCGCGACGTTTGCCAGCCAACCGAACAGAATAATCGCCAGCGCCATCAGCGCATATTTGCGCCATGGTGAAGCCGGTTTCGCTGCTTCTTTCGGCGTTTCAACCGCTTTTGCTGCCGCCTGCGGCTGTGCTGAAACCTGAATCGGCGGTGCAGGCCATGTGACTTCGCCTTCACGGATAACCGTCACGCCACGAATAACCACGTCGTCAAAATCAATGGTGACGTTGCCGTCTTTCTCTTTACACAGCAGCTTCAGCAGGTTAACCAGGTTAGTGCCGTACAGCTGGGATGACTGGGTTGGCAGGCGTCCGGCGAGATCGGTATAGCCGATCACCTTCACGCCGTTAGCGGTGGTGAACACTTCACCCGGCACGGTATATTCACAGTTGCCGCCGTTTTGCGCCGCCAGATCAACCACAACGCTGCCCGGGGTCATGGAATCCACCATTTCACGGGTAATCAGCTTCGGTGCGGGTTTGCCTGGAATCAATGCGGTCGTGACAATGATATCGACCTCTTTCGCCTGAGCGGCGAACAGGGCCATTTCCGCTGCGATAAACGCTTCGGACATCACTTTGGCGTAACCGTCACCGCTGCCCGCTTCTTCTTTGAAGTCGAGCTCGAGGAATTCGGCGCCCATACTCTGCACCTGCTCTTTCACTTCAGGGCGGGTATCGAATGCGCGCACAATCGCGCCAAGGCTGTTTGCCGCACCGATGGCGGCAAGACCGGCGACGCCAGCACCGATGACCATCACTTTAGCCGGAGGAACTTTACCGGCGGCAGTAATTTGCCCGGTAAAGAAGCGACCAAACTCGTGGGCAGCTTCGACAATCGCACGATAACCGGCGATGTTAGCCATTGAGCTGAGCGCATCCAGCGACTGAGCGCGGGAGATACGCGGGACAGAGTCCATCGCCATCACGTTAATATTACGCTCGGCAAGTTTGGCCATCAGCTCGGCGTTTTGCGCCGGCCAGATAAAGCTAATTAGCGTCGTACCTGGATTGAGATTCGGGATCTCTTCGTCCATCGGCGCGTTGACCTTGAGGATGACATCCGATTGCCAGACCGCTTCGCCGGAGACAATCTCAGCGCCAGCCTGTACAAATGCGTCATCATCGAAGCTGGCGAGTTGTCCTGCGCCACTTTCAATTGCCACGCTGAAACCGAGCTTAAGCAGCTGTTCTACCGTCTTCGGCGTTGCTGCGACTCGCGTTTCCTGGGCCCACCTCTCTTTTGGTACACCAATACGCATAACTATTCCCTTCCATCGGTTCTTATATGATGGTTTGCCGTTTCGCCAGTTTGTTGCGGGGAACTCGTAGCGAGTACACAGGCGAACAACCTGAATAAATAAAACAGTAACAAACTGACTATAACCTACTGAAAATACCGATTGTGATCTAGCGCCAAAAATTACTATTTTTGCATTAAATGCCAAATACTGAGTTCAGAGGGCTACAAACAGCGATATTTACCCCGATTTGATTAGCGAGCCTCATAATTCGCTTAATCAGCACGGGAAAACATGATTATTCTCGGGCATGACAGGCTGTTTAACATTCCATTAACTTAAAAAAGTCATATGGTTGACCGCTTTTTCTGGTCAAGCGCCCGTTTTATCAACATATCAGGAAAAGTTATCCAAAACCGTCACCAGCTTCGCATCTGAAGTTAAAAATGACGCAGACAGTGGAGTCATTTCAATGCCATAATCAGCTGTTTTCCTGTTAACAACATTTCCCGAATTTGGTTTGCGCAAGGCGAAGGATTATTTTTATGAAGCTTAAGAACACCCTCCTCGTGTCCGCCATGTTGTCTGCCGCAGCGATGTCCGCTCACGCAGCCACTGAGCTGACTCCGGAGCAAGCGTCCGCACTGAAACCTTATGACCGCGTAGTGATCACCGGTCGCTATACCGCCATTGGCGACGCGGTACAGGCAATGTCCCGCAAAGCGGATAAAGAAGGCGCAGCCTCTTTTTACGTTGTCGATACCTCCGATTACGGCAACAGCGGGAACTGGCGCGTAACAGCCGATTTCTATAAAGAAGATGCGGCAAAAGCCGATGTGCCGAAAAACCGTATTATTAACGGCGTGATGGAACTGCCAAAAGACCAGGCAGTAGCACTGGTTCCTTACGACACCGTGACCGTCCAGGGCTTCTACCGTAGCCAGCCGGAAGTTAACGATGCCATCACCAAAGCGGCGAAGGCAAAAGGCGCGGCGTCGTTCTTTATCGTGCGTCAGGTGGATGCTAACGACGGCGGCAACCAGCGCATTACGGCTTATGTCTACAAAGCCGATGCTGAAAAACGCGTGCTGCAGAGCCCAGACGCAATTCCTGCCAACTCCGATGCGGGCCGTAAAGCTCTCGCAGAAGGCGGTGAAGCGGCGAAACAGGTTGAGATCCCAGGCGTGGCGACTACCGCAGCCGTGGGTTCCGGCACCGGCGTAGGTCGTTTCTTTGAAACACAATCATCAAAAGGTGGACGTTACAGCGTCACGCTGCCGGATGGCACCAAAGTTGAAGAACTGAACAAAGTTGCCGCTGCGCAAATGGTTCCTTTCGACAGCATTAAGTTCACCGGTAACTACGGCAACATGACCGAAGTGTCCTACCAGGTGGCGAAACGTGCCGCGAAGAAAGACGCGAAGTACTACCATATTACGCGTCAGTGGCAGGAACGTGGCGGTAACGTCACCATCAGCGCCGACTTGTACAAATAAGAGACACCGAAAGGCGGCGCCAGCCGCCTTTTTTTTCGCTTTAAGCCATCCACAGTTGCATGTGCGTATCTCTCTCCGTAAAATCGCCGCCTCAGCGCAATCCTCCATGTTTATGCGATTTCGCCAAATAAATATTCTCCGTCTTCTCTTTCCGCGACAGGATTCACATGGAAAAGAAATTAGGGCTTAGCGCCCTGACCGCCCTGGTTCTGAGCTCAATGCTCGGCGCGGGCGTTTTTAGTCTGCCGCAAAACATGGCGATGGTCGCCAGCCCTGCCGCTTTGTTGATTGGCTGGGCCATTACCGGCGTCGGTATTCTGTTCCTCGCCGTTGCTATGCTGGTGTTGACTCGTATTCGTCCAGATCTGGACGGCGGCATCTTTACCTATGCGCGTGAAGGTTTTGGCGAGCTGATTGGTTTTTGCTCCGCCTGGGGTTACTGGCTGTGCGCGGTGATAGCCAACGTCTCCTATCTGGTTATCGTCTTTTCCGCCCTGAGCTTCTTTACCGATACGCCGGAGCTGCGCCTGTTTGGCGACGGCAACACCTGGCAGTCGATTGTCGGCGCGTCCGTATTGCTGTGGGTGGTGCATTTTCTGGTGCTGCGCGGCGTGCAGACGGCGGCCAGTATCAACCTCGCCGCAACGCTGGCCAAGCTGGTACCGCTGGGGCTGTTTATCGTTCTCGCCGCCATGGCGTTTAATAGCGACGTCTTTACGCTTGATTTCCACGGCATCGATTTAGGCGTGCCGGTGTGGGAGCAGGTGAAAAACACCATGCTGATCACTCTGTGGGTGTTTATCGGCGTGGAAGGCGCGGTGGTCGTATCCGCCCGCGCTCGCAATAAGAAAGATGTGGGCCGCGCGACCCTGCTAGCGGTCATCTCCGCGCTGTGCGTCTATCTGCTGGTGACGCTGCTGTCGATGGGCGTGGTGGCGCGCCCCGAACTGGCCGAAATGCGCAACCCGTCGATGGCCGGTCTGATGGTTCGCATGATGGGTTCCTGGGGCGAAATTGTCATTGCCGCCGGTCTGATTATTTCCGTCTGTGGCGCCTATCTGAGCTGGACGATTATGGCGGCGGAAGTACCGCTGCTGGCGGCGACGCACAAAGCTTTCCCGCGCATCTTTGCCCGTCAAAACGCCAATAATGCCCCTTCCGCTTCACTGTGGCTGACCAACCTCAGCGTGCAGGCAAGCCTGGTGCTGATCTGGCTGACCGGTTCGGACTACAACACCCTGCTGACCATCGCTTCAGAGATGATCCTCGTGCCGTATTTCCTGGTCGGGGCGTTCTTATTAAAAGTGGCCCGCCGCCCATTACATAAGGTGATTGGTGTCGGAGCCTGTATTTATGGCTTATGGTTATTGTATGCTTCCGGTCCGATGCATCTGCTACTGTCAGTGGTGCTGTATGCCCCGGGGCTAATGGTGTTTATTTATGCACGACGCACCCATGACGATAACGTCCTGCTCAAGCGTCGTGAACTGGCCTTGATTGGCCTGCTGCTTGTTGCCGCCGTTCCGGCAACGTGGATGCTGGTGAGGTAACGTGCGCGGCCTCATCGTCAATTTGAAAAGGAAATAACGATGGGAAACATGCTATCACGTCCAATCCTGATAACCGGTGGAGGCCGTCGTATCGGCCTCGCCCTTGCCCACCATTTTCTCACCCAGCAGCAGCCGGTTATTCTGAGCTATCGAACCCACTATCCGGCAATTGACGTGATGCGCAAAGCGGGTGCGGTCTGTATCCAGGCCGATTTCTCGACCGACGACGGCATTTATACCTTTGCCGATAATGTCCGCCAGCAGTGTACTAGTCTGCGCGGTATCCTGCATAACGCCAGCGGCTGGCTGGCAGAAAGCCCTAACGCGTCGTTAAGTCACGTGCTGAACGCCATGCTGCAAATCCACGTCCACGCCCCTTATCTGCTCAACCACGCGCTGGAGGATCTGCTTCGCGGCCACGGCCATGCAGAGGGCGATATTATTCACTTTACCGATTATGTCGTTGAGCGCGGCAGCGATAAGCATATCGCCTACGCCGCCAGCAAAGCGGCGCTGGATAATATGACCCGTTCGTTTGCCCGCAAGCTCGCGCCAGAGGTGAAGGTGAACGCTATTGCGCCGGCGCTGGTGCTGTTTAACGAAGATGATGATGAGACGTATCGCCAAAAAGCGTTGAATAAGTCGTTAATGAAGATAGCCGCCGGGGAGAAAGAGATTATCGATCTGGTGGATTACATCCTCGGCAGCTGCTACGTCACCGGCCGTACCTTTGCGGTAGATGGCGGCCGTCCGCTGGTTTAGTGGAAGCGGCCCCACAGGAAAATCAGCAGCCAGGCGCTCACTCCCCAGCAAGCCACCGCGCCCGCCAGCGCCAGCGGCAGGCGCATCATCCCGGTGAAATACCACAGCGACAGCAGGTAGAGGAAGTACGGGATAATCGACCACATACCAAACACGATGGTGGCGCGCAGCGCCTCCGTTCCCCGCTCGCTGGCGACAATGTAGTGCGCAATCAGCGCAAAGGTCGGAAACAGCGGAATCAGCCCGGCAATGGCGTAATTTTTGGTTTTCGCCAGTACGCCAATCAGTACCACCACCAGCGCTCCGAGCAGCGCTTTAATTAACAACCCCATTTCATTTTTCACCGCTAAACAACATGTGGTCCCAGCATAGCGGATACGCTTTTGATTATGAATAGAAAACGTCTGCCCCATTGCTCGCAGTAATGGGACTTAACTTGATCTCGCTCACCCCATTAGTATGATGAATCCTTACAATCGTCATACTCTTTTAGTTGTATACCTCCATCATTAAGGCCATTGTTTTGTCCAGTCTACGCCGCTCGCTTTTGGCGCTGCTCGCCTGCGTCCCTCTCTTTACTCACGCCTCCACCCCCAACGAAATCAGTATCGCCTGGCCGGTCAACGTAGGGCCGCTGAACCCGCATTTGTATACACCTAATCAGATGTTCGCCCAGAGTATGGTGTATGAACCGCTGGTAAAATATCAGGCCGATGGTTCCGTGACGCCGTGGCTGGCAACAAGCTGGACGCACTCAACGGACGGTAAAATCTGGATTTTCAACCTGCGCAATGATGTGACTTTTTCGAACGGCGAAGCCTTTGACGCCCACGCCGCCGCAGAAAACTTCCGCGTGGTTCTGGATAACCACCAACGGCATGCCTGGCTAGAGTTGGTCAATCAGATTGTCGATGTTAAAGCACTCAATACACACCAGTTGCAAATCACCCTTAAAAGCGCCTACTACCCGTTCCTGCAAGAGTTAGCCCTGCCGCGCCCTTTCCGCTTTATCGCGCCGTCGCAGTTTAAAGATAATGAAACTCTGCATGGTATTAAGGCCCCTATCGGCACCGGGCCGTGGATACTCAAAGAGTCGAAGCTGAATCAGTACGACGTGCTGGTGCGTAACGATCATTATTGGGGAGCAAAACCCGCGCTGCAGAAAATCACCGTTAAGGTGATCCCGGACCCAACTACCCGCGCCGTGGCCTTTGAAACCGGCGATATCGACCTGCTGTACGGTAACGAAGGGCTGCTGCCGCTCGATACTTTCGCGCGTTTTAGCCAGCTTCCGGCCTACCATACCCAGCTTTCCCAGCCGATTGAAACGGTGATGCTGGCGCTCAACTCCGCCAGGGCACCGACCAACGAGCAGTTAGTCCGTGAAGCCTTGAACCATGCGCTGAATAAAAAATTGCTGATAGATAATGTCCTTTACGGCACCCAGCAAGTGGCCGACACGCTGTTTTCCCCCTCCGTCCCGTACGCTGACGTCAAGCTCAAACCCCGTCAATACTCACCGCAGCTGGCGAAAAGCTTGCTGGAAAAAGCGGGCTGGACGCTGCCGACGGGCAAAACTATCCGCGAGAAAAATGGCCAACCGCTGCGCATTGAACTGGCCTTTATCGGCACCGACGCGCTGAGTAAATCGATGGCCGAAATCATTCAGGCCGATATGCGCCAGATAGGCGTTGATGTGGCGCTTGTCGGCGAGGAAGAGAGCAGCATTTATGCGCGCCAGCGCGATGGCCGCTTTGGCATGATTTTCAACCGCACCTGGGGCGCACCGTACGATCCACACGCCTTTATGAGTTCAATGCGCGTGCCGTCACACGCCGATTTCCAGGCGCAACAGGGATTAGCCGACAAGCCGATTATCGATAAAGAGATTGGCGAAGTGCTGGAAACCAGCGATAAAACCCAGCGTCAGGCGCTGTATCGCGACATTCTGACCCGTCTGCATAATGATGCCGTCTATTTACCCATCAGCTACATCTCAATGATGGTGGTGGCCAGGCCGGAACTGGGCGACATTCCCTACGCGCCGATTGCGGCGGAAATTCCATTTGAACAGATTACGCCGGTGAAACCCTGATGCTGCGCTACGTATTACGGCGCATTGCGCTGCTGATCCCGATGGTGTTTGCCGCCTCGGTGATTATCTTCCTGATGCTGCGTCTGGGCACCGGCGACCCGGCGCTCGACTATTTGCGTCTTTCTAACCTGCCGCCAACGCCCGAAATGGTCGCCTCGACGCGAGTCATGCTGGGACTCAATCAGCCGCTAATTGCTCAGTACGGCAACTGGCTGTGGAAAGCGCTGCACCTGGATTTTGGCCTTTCATTTGCCAGCCAGCGCCCGGTGCTGGATGACATGCTGGACTTTCTGCCCGCCACCCTGGAACTGGCGGGAGCCGCGCTAGTGCTGATCCTGCTGACCTCGGTCCCACTCGGCATTTGGGCCGCGCGTCATCGCGATCGCCTGCCGGATTTTATCGTGCGAATTATCGCCTTTCTCGGCGTGTCGATGCCCAATTTCTGGCTGGCTTTCCTGCTGGTGATGGTGTTCTCGGTCTATTTACAGTGGCTGCCCGCGCTGGGCTACGGCGGCTGGCAGCACCTGTTGCTCCCAGCTGTGTCGATAGCCTTTATGTCGCTGGCGATTAACGCCCGCCTGCTGCGTGCCAGCATGCTGGAAGTGGCCGGGCAACGCCATGTCACCTGGGCCAGACTTCGCGGTCTCAACAACAAGCAAACCGAGCGGCGTCATATTTTGCGCAATGCCTCGCTGCCGGTCGTGACCGCGGTCGGTATGCACATCGGTGAACTGATCGGCGGGACGATGATTATCGAAAATATCTTTGCCTGGCCGGGCGTTGGGCGCTACGCCGTCTCGGCGATTTTTAACCGCGACTATCCGGTTATCCAGTGCTTTACGCTAATGATGGTGATTGTTTTTGTAGTCTGTAATTTGATGGTCGATGTGCTTAACGCCATGCTGGACCCACGTATTCGCCGTCATGAAGGAGCGCATTCGTGAACTTTTTCTTCTCCTCGCGGTGGTCGGTTCGCCTGGCCATCGTCATTATTACTCTGCTGGCGCTAGTGGCGCTTACCGCCCAGTGGTGGCTCCCTTACGATCCTCAGGCGATTGATTTGCCCTCACGTTTACAGGCCGCCGGGAGCCAGCACTGGCTGGGCACCGATCATCTGGGACGCGATATTTTCTCTCGCCTGCTGGCGGCCACCCGCGTATCGCTGGGTTCGGTCATTGCCTGCCTGCTGCTGGTGTTAGTTCTCGGGCTGATTATTGGCGGCAGCGCCGGGCTGCTCGGTGGCCGCGTTGATCAAATTACGATGCGCATCGCCGATATGTTTATGACCTTCCCGACCTCCATTTTGTCGTTCTTTATGGTCGGCGTATTGGGAACCGGGCTCAGCAACGTGATTATCGCCATCGCGCTGTCGCACTGGGCATGGTATGCGCGGATGGTGCGCAGCCTGACAATTGCCCTGCGCCAGCGCGAATTTGTGCTCGCCGCCCGGCTTTCCGGTGCTGGACATCTGCGGGTGTTTACCGATCATCTGGCCGGGGCGGTCATTCCCTCGCTGCTGGTGCTGGCGACGCTGGATATTGGTCATATGATGCTGCACGTTGCCGGTATGTCTTTCCTCGGCCTTGGCGTGACTGCGCCCACCGCCGAATGGGGGGTGATGATAAACGACGCGCGGCAGTACATCTGGACTCAACCGCTGCAAATGTTCTGGCCGGGGTTGATGCTATTTATCTGCGTGATGGCCTTTAACCTGCTGGGTGACGCGCTGCGCGATCACCTCGATCCTCATCTGGTGACGGAGGCCGCCCACTGATGCCGCAAAAAATCGACATAGATAACATTGTCCTGCAGGCTGAACGTCCGCTGGTACAGGGCGTTTCATTGACGGTTCAGCGTGGCCGCGTACTGGCGCTGGTCGGCGGCAGCGGTAGCGGAAAATCGCTGACCTGCGCGGCGGCGCTGGGCATTTTACCCGCAGGCGTTCGCCAGACGGCCGGGACAATCCTCGCGGATGGCATTCCAGTATCCCCCGACAATTTACGCGGCGGCACCATCGCCACCATTATGCAAAACCCGCGCAGCGCGTTTAATCCGCTACACACTATGGCGGCCCATGCGCGGGAAACCTGCCGGGCGTTAGGTAAACCCGCTGACGACGCCACGCTTATCGCCGCTTTATCCTCCGTGGGGCTGGCGGATGCCGAACGTGTGCTGGCGCTCTACCCGTTTGAAATGAGCGGCGGCATGCTGCAGCGCATGATGATTGCGATGGCGGTCCTGTGCGATGCGCCGTTTATCATCGCCGATGAACCGACCACCGATCTCGACGTTGTCGCTCAAGCGCGCATTCTCGATCTGCTGGCTGAGATGATGCAAACTCGTGCGCCGGGAATGCTGCTGGTGACTCATGATATGGGCGTGGTTGCCCGGCTGGCCGATGATGTCGCGGTAATGGACAACGGCATCATTGTGGAGCATGGCGATGTCGACAGCCTGTTTCGCGCACCGCAACATCGCGTCACCCGCAATCTGGTGGCGGCACATCTGGCCCTCTACGGCCTGGAGTTAGCGTCATGACCGTCCTGAGCGTCTCGACAGTTTCACAGCATTATTCCGGAATCCGTGTGCTAAATAACGTTTCAATGGCGCTGAAAAACGGTGAAACCGTTGCGCTTCTGGGGCGTAGCGGCTGCGGTAAAAGTACCTTAGCGCGTCTGCTGGTTGGCCTGGAGTCTCCCGCGCAGGGGCATGTTTGCTGGCGCGGTGAACCGCTGGCAAAACTTAACCACGCCCGGCAGAAGGCGTTTCGCCGCGACATTCAGATGGTCTTTCAGGACGCCATCAGCGCGGTGAACCCGCGCAAAACCGTGCGCGATATTTTACGCGAACCTATGCGCCATCTGCTGTCACTCAATAAAACCGAGCAACTGGCGCGGGCCAGCGCCATGCTCAACGCCGTGGATCTTGACGACAGCGTGCTCGACAAACGCCCTCCGCAGTTGAGCGGCGGTCAGCTTCAGCGGGTGTGCCTGGCGCGAGCGCTGGTGGTGGAACCAAAACTGCTGATCCTTGACGAAGCCGTCTCTAATCTCGATCTGGTGCTACAGGCGGGCGTGATTCGCCTGCTCAAAAAGCTACAACAACAGTTTGGTACCGCCTGTCTGTTTATCACTCATGATTTACGTTTGGTTGAGCGATTTTGCCAGCGGGTGATGGTGATGGACGGCGGTCAAATCGTCGAGACACAACTGGTCGGCGACAAACTGACGTTTACCTCTTCTGCCGGGCAAGAATTGCAAAATGCAGTGCTTCCCGCCTTCCCCCTTCGCCGAAATAAGGTCTAACCCGATGCAACGCGTCACCATAACCCTGGATGATGATTTACTCGCCACGCTCGATAACCTCAGCCAACGCCGTGGGTATCATAATCGTTCAGAAGCGATCCGCGATATCCTGCGCGATACGCTGGCACAAGAAACCACGCAGCAGCACGGCACTCAAGGCTTTGCGGTCCTGTCGTATGTTTATGAACATGAGAAGCGTGATTTAGCCAGCCGCCTGGTATCCACTCAGCATCATCATCACGATCTCAGTGTTTCAACACTGCACGTACACATTAACCACGAGGACTGCCTTGAGATTGCGGTGCTCAAAGGCGACATGGGTGATGTACAGCATTTTGCCGATGACGTTATCGCCCAGCGCGGCGTTCGTCATGGCCATTTGCAGTGTTTGCCGGAGCGCGAATGATTTGTGCCTGTGATAATTGCGCGTTTTTCGGTATCGTAGCGTTTTCGCCAGCCATGATGTAAAACAATGAACAAGATCGTTTATGTTGAAGATGATCCCGATGTTGGGGCGCTGATCGCCGCCTACCTCGGCAAACATGATATGGATGTCATCGTGGAACCGCGCGGCGATAACGCCGAAGCGACGATTGCTCGCGAAAAGCCCGATCTGGTACTGCTGGATATTATGCTGCCAGGCAAAGACGGTATGACCCTGTGTCGCGACCTGCGCGGCCAGTGGCAGGGGCCGATCGTGCTACTGACGTCGCTGGACAGCGACATGAACCATATTTTGTCCCTGGAAATGGGCGCGAACGATTACATTCTCAAAACCACCCCGCCCGCCGTTTTGCTGGCGCGCCTGCGTCTGCACCTGCGGCAGAATACCAGCACCAGCAACAGTATCGCTTCCGCGCAATCGACGTTGACGCCGCACAAGGCGCTGCGGTTTGGCACTCTTTCCATTGACCCGGTCAATCGTCAGGTATTGCTGAGCGGCGAAAACATTGCCCTATCGACCGCAGACTTTGAACTGCTTTGGGAACTGGCAACCCATGCGGGGCAGATTATGGACCGCGATGCGCTGCTGAAAAACCTACGTGGCGTGAGCTACGACGGGATGGATCGCAGCGTCGATGTGGCTATCTCACGCTTGCGCAAGAAACTTCTCGATAGCGCCGCCGAGCCGTACCGCATTAAAACCGTTCGTAATAAAGGCTATCTGTTCGCCCCGCACGCCTGGGACTAATCCCGAAAGCTAACAGCAGATTATGCTGGGTGCAAAACTATAACCCTCGAGAGCCGTCGCACCACACACCTAAAAAACAGCATGATTATGCTGACAGATGGCTAAACTATCGCCGACTGTCAGCATTTTATATAAATACTCAGGCCGTGAATTCAGCGGCCAGCATTCCACGCGCAAAACCGGCCTCCAGCAGACCCAGCGTCACCGTGTAAATGGCTTTCGCATCCAGACCGTCACCTTCCAGCGGGAAGCTCAGCACCGCATCACGAACCACGGTCATCGCCAGCCCTAGATCTGAGCCCGAGCGAATCGTCGAGTTGACACAAAATCCGGCCACCGCCCCTATTACCGCCACCTCGGTGATATTCTCACTCTTCAACCAGCCATAGAGCTCGGTTGAGCTAAACGCCGACGAGGTGTGTTTCACAAACACAGCTTCTCTCGGCAGCTCGTTAAATCCCTCAACCGGTAAAAAATGCGCTGACGATGTATGCATCGGAGAACCTGGCTCAAGGGTTTGGTGCCGGACGTGAAGCACCGGTTTTCCCGCTGCACGGAATGCGCGAATGACAGAGCGCATATTGTCGATGCTGTTGGTGGGGTAATAATCCATGCCACTCGCGATTCTTTCAGTAACAAAACCCTGCATATCGATAATCAACAATGCCTGCATAGCGCCCTCGCCTGTACGTTAAAAAAACACTTTACGCAGAGAGCGGTACTGATAACAAGCCGCCGATTTTAATATGTGAATTTGATAAACCGTTACGATCAACAAAACAGCATAAAATCACGCCTTTTGTATGACAATATGGTGTTTTTATCTTTATAATCCGCCACGGACTCTTACCCGCACTGGATAAGAGGTTAATTTATTGCACACCACTCTTTCCGGCATTTCAGGTGCTGAATGAGGTAAGAGGCTACATCATGTTCACAACGCTTGCCTATATTGTCCTTTTTTTAATCTGTTCATGGGGCATATTCAAAATAGATCAAAAAAGCCGTTCGCTTTCCCGATCCGTGTTTATCGCCATTTTCATCGGGGCCGTTATCGGTTTATCCCTGCACTTCATCTCCGCCACCAGCGGTAAAGCCGTGATTGATTGGTACAGCATCATCGGTAACGGCTACGTTAATTTATTGAAACTGGTTGCGGTACCGCTGATCTTTATTTCCATTCTTTCCGCCATTAATAAGCTCGAGAATAACGCGGGGATCGGCAAAATGTCGCTGACCATCGTCGCTTGCATGCTGATTCTGGTGATGATCGCTGGATTTGTTGGGCTATTTACCGCGCACGTTATCGGGCTCGATGCCAGCGCTTTTGGCCATATGCAGTCGACGCTGACCGCTGATGACGTGACCAAAACCGCCACAGTTTCCCTGCCGCAGCTGCTCACATCACTGATTCCAACTAACCTGTTCCTCGATCTGACGGGCGCGCGCAGCGTATCGGTTATCGGTATCGTGATTTTTACGCTGCTAGCCGGTGTGGCTCTGCTGAAGGTGAAAAAGGATGCACCAGAAGAAGGAGCCAAATTAAGCGCAGGTATCAACGCGATTCAGATTTGGGTAATGAAGATGGTGCGTATTGTGATTGCGCTGACGCCTTATGGGGTGATGGCCTTAATGGCCAAAGTGTTCTCAACCTACCAGCTGGAACAATTTACCAGCCTGCTAGGCTTTATTGCCGCCTGCTACCTGGCAGTTGCCATGATGTTTATCGTTCATGCGATTTTGCTGGTATTAAGTGGTAATAATCCGCTGCACTATTATAAAACCGTATGGCCAGTGCTCACCTTCGCATTTGTTTCACGTAGCAGCGCCGCGGCTATTCCGCTGGCAATTACCGCACAGGAAAAATTCGGCGTACCGAGCACGATTGCTAATATCGCAGCATCTTTTGGCTCCAGCATGGGGCAAAACGGCTGTGCGGGGATTTATCCGGCCATTATGGTGGCGATGATTGCGCCAACTATGGGCATCGTTCCCCTGTCCTTCCAGTTCCTCGCAACGCTACTTCCCGCGATTGCGCTGGGATCAATCGGCGTCGCGGGTGTCGGCGGTGGCGGTACGTTTGCCGCTCTGATTGTGCTTTCAACGTTGAATTTCCCGGTGGCGCTGGTCGGTATTTTTATTGCTATCGAACCGATTGTCGATATGGCCCGTACCGCGCTGAACGTGAACGGCTCGATGATGTCTGGGGTTATCGCTAGCCGGGTTCTCAAGCAGAAAAAAGAGTCGGCTGAGAACCAAGCCAACGTAACTACCAACTAAACGCAAACGCCTCAGCGCCCTGAACGCTGAGGCATATTATTTTTAATGGCTGTGCTGATACCACGCCGAGAAAATCATTTCTGCGTCTTTATCCGCTTTCATAAAATAGAATGTCACCAGGAACAAACCCACCATAAACGGTATTTCGTACAGTTCTTCCATCAGATCCACATAATTAAGATCGTGCACAAACAGCGGCGCTAAAAGACGATGGTGCTCTATCGTATCGGCAATTAAAAACGTGCCCACCGTCACCGCCATCAACCACAGCGGTAAAGTCATATTCCGCAGTCGGCGCGCTATTTCACGGCGTAGTGGTAAAGACCCCAGGCTCAACAGTAAACCACCGACCAGAATCACCGAGATAGCTTTAAACACGATATGCGGCGCTTCCGGGAAATAGGCGCGTCCCCAACTGGTGCTACGCCCTAACAACACCACCCACCACAGGGCCGCCCACATCCAGAACTGTTTCTCACCTTCAGGTCTCAAATGTGGTCGAATATACCACAGGGTAAATACCGCACCGAATAGCAGCCATACTGCCTGCATATTTTCAATCTGCGTCACCAGCTCCCCACCCAGCAAAGGGATACGCCAATCAGCGGCCAAGGGAAATAGTACCGACACCACAATCAGAACAATCACAGGAAGCGAAACGTGCGTATCTAATTTCATAAATAATAGCCACATTAAGAATCTGCCTATCATGATAAATTCCCAATGTGTTTAGCCATTAGCATTGCATGCGATCTTCTTAAGGTTATCTTAATGTTCGCATTAAATGTGAAACGATTGTGTCATTGGTGAGCACTGGTGAAGGCATCAGAGTGCCGCGTTGCGGCCAGGTGGCTCACCAGTTCGGTTAGCCTCCGCCAGGCGCTACTGGCCTACCGTGATGCCGTCCGTATTCATGCCGGAACCTAGCCACGTTAAAGGAAGCCAACTTGTTGTTAAGTTGCATCAGAGCAGGATGATGCAATGTGTTACTATAATGAAAATGGGGTCTTGAGGATTTAGGAATTAAAAATATATGAGATTTTATGGCATCGATTATCTACAAACACAGTCTAATATCAATGATTACTTAAAATACATCATTATCTTCAGTGCTTTATTTATCCTAATCGTTGTTTTTAGCCTGTATATGCGTCATCGCTTGCAAACTAAATATCGGGACTTAACAATCATTGTCTTTTTATTTTTACTCTTTATTTCTGGTGTCCAGTATGCAGACTATACCGATAGCCAAAATATACATTCCCAATCATCACAGATGGTTAACTTTGTTAGATTGTTATCCCATGAAAAAAAAGTGAATGTGAATTCTATATTCTCCAGTTCAGTACAACTCTCGGATGGCATTATCGTTAAAATTAATGAGATTTATTACCGCGTAAACTTAAGCCAGGATCAAAAAACATACAGCTTAGAAGAAGTTTCGTTAGTGAACCCAGACATTGAAATCATGAAAAGTTGAGGAATAGAAATGATAATTTATACGCCTATCATTATAAAATTAGGTCTGGGGATACTGTGTTTAATTGTTCAAATAAACCTCATGGGGAAAGGAAATCTGGCTCCTTCGTCCGCAATGGATCAGGTGCAGAACTATGTGCTCGGGGGGATTATCGGTGGTGTAATTTACAATGAGTCGATAACCGTACTACAGTTTGTTCTCGTGTTAATCATATGGACTTTCCTCGTCTTTGTTCTTAAATTTTTAAAAGAGAACAATCGGTTAGTTAAAAGAATCATTGACGGAAAACCTATTACTTTAGTACATAATGGCAGTATTAATGTTAAGGAGTGTTTACGCAACGGTGTTTCTGCAAATGACCTGATGTTCAAACTAAGAGCCAATGGCATTTATGAGATAGAACAACTAAAACGTGTGGTTCTCGAACAGAATGGGCAGTTAACCATTATACAAAGTGGTGATGAAAATATACGCTATCCCATTATAGTGGATGGTTTAGCTAACCATGATCTGCTCGAGATCCTTAATAAGGACAGTGAGTGGTTAGAAAATGAAGTGATAAAGCAAGGCTTCAATAAAATCAGTGAAGTCTATTTAGGTGAGTATTTATCGGGTAAAATTAATTTATACGGATATGAAAAATAAGATCCAAAACCAATCCCCCTGCTATCACTATCTTGCTGATAATATTGATTTTTGTTGAGAGCTAAGTGTCAGGAGGCTGCCGTTTTTGGTTGCCTCTATTTCAGGACGCTAACATCAGCGACTGCTCCCGGCACTCAGGTGACATTCGAACCATCATTGCCGGGAAGGAGCTACGATCAGTCTGGGTAGTCATGCCTCTCCGCCCAATCTAATCAGTCAGCGGCTGGCTATCTCAGCAAAAACTGAACCAGCTGAATAATGATATACACCGTCGCGGCCATCTGTATTGCCCGCCATCCCCACCTGAAATATCGCCATTCATGACGTTCTTTGGCATCGGCTTCTTCAATCGCGGAGTGAGAAAGCTTTTTTTTCTTTGGCCTGAATTCATTAATTACCCACAGGACAAGAATAAAAGTAATGATGGTTTTCTGAAATATGGGGTTATCCATAAAGAGTGGCTCCGGCCTGCTCACTGATGCAAGCAGAATAAATGAACCCCTCTCATGCATCCACTACCAAATGTAGGGTTAACGTGGGGTTGATCAACTGCGGTGAGCGCGGAGCAAACCTAACGCATCGTCTTAATCGAAGGTGAACGTTAGATTAGTGGGGAGCATTCGGCTCCCCACTATTAACCGTTTTAGCTTGTTTTACGTGGTCCATTGAACCACAGCAAAGCGCCGACGACTGTCAGGCTAAATATCGAAATAGTGTAGAGTGCAGTAATAGCGCCAAATTTCTGTGCTATCACACTGGTTATTCCTGTAGAGGCAGCGGCTGTCAGAACCTGCCCACGCCAGGTTATTGCGCTAGCTTTCGCAACCTGAGTTTCTGCGAAGTTTTTAAGTACCCCGAAAGAGCCTAAAGCAAACACAATATTCGACGCCATGTGCGCACTAAAGATCAGCGCCAACCCGACGAATGTAAAACCAGTGGATAGGGGTAATAAACAATAACTTCCAATGTATCCTCCCAGGCATAGCATCAATAGCCAGTTATTAGCGGCATATCGTTGTAGTTTATCGGCATTAAGAATTAGCGGGCCGCAGAGTTGCCCAAGACTTCGAGCAAGTATCAGTGGCAGCGCCAATTCAGCAGAATCTTCTGGCCTGATTTCTTGTGCCAAAGCAGGCAAAAGTGCCATTGCAGGAGACCCCACGGCGGCAAGTGCAGGTAAAAGCAACATGCTCCTTTTTTGCACCGGAGACAAACACCGCCAGAGAAGTTTTTGCGAGACAGGCGGAGCCTTTTCCGGCTGTAATCGGGCCACTTGAAAGACAGAACCAGATGCCAGGAGCATAGCGACAGAAGCGGCAAAGCTCAGGGCATCGATGGCAAGGAGATTTAGAATAGAAACCCTATCAAACAGTAAAACGCCAAGACCGGTGCCGAATATAACCTGCGAGGCAAAAATTATCGTTTCCATGGCGGTGGCAGCGGGTAATTCTTCATGACGCAATCCGCGTTTAAACAGCAAGGTCAACGCAGGATAACTCATACCAGTTAACAGAGCTTCCCAACACTGGACCGCAAGCAGGGCCGGAACGTTATGATGCAACAAGCCATACCACGGAAATATAAGTGCCAGCAAACCGAGTATCTCTGTACAAATCAGTATTCGGAGCGGTGAAACTGTCCGACACAAAACCTCGCCCCAAAGACTCCCGATAAAGCTGGGAAGCATCGACAGCATATAAACGATGGTCAGAGTCGCAGGAGAAGCCTGCCAGTGTAACAGTTGTCCAAAAATAATTATCTGAGTAAGCCCATTACCCAGTGATGACAGGATATAAGCACAACCAAGGAAACGCAGCCAACGATGGCTACGCAGTGCGCGAATTAGCGCAAGCAGCAAGGTATTCATGTAGAAAAATTCTCATCTTTAAATAACAGAGATCCACATAGCCAACAGGCAATGCGGAAAGTAAAAACTGTCAAAAGATGGAATTCTTACATTGAGAAAAAACTCTAGTAGAAACAGATGCAAAAGTTTAGCACATAGAAAGTGGACGGTGTACTTGAAGCCGGAATTTTGCCTCATAGCACTCAATTACCTAATACATTTTAGTCGGCCTACCGGGTGCGGAAAACGACACTGTGTTTGTAAGTATCCCGGGAAACTTTTGGAAATCAGTCTTGCTCACCATCGATGACGAAATGGAGAGCCCCGATGAGTATCGGCTAATATCAACCAGATTTGTATCGGGCTATTGAACCGAGGATAGGTCCTGATTTTCAGCGTTTGAATGGCGGAGATAGCGGGTTGGTGTTGTCCCCGTATAGTGACGGAAAAAAACAATGAAGGCACTGTCGCTGACAAAATCAAGCTGCTGCGCAACCTGACTTAGCTTCCAACCATCACATAGCATTTCCATCGCTTTCAGTAGCCTCCACTGCTGCCTCCAGCTCTGATAATTCATTCCTGTATCTTTAATAAAGATACGGCTTATCGTACGCTCACACGCGCCTGCTTTTTGAGCCAATTGTCCCAGGCGCGGAGGTAATTCTCCCCTGCGAACGCTGTCCAGCCATGCGCTCAGGCGATTATCTGTAGGAAATCTCAGTGTCCAGTTTTCACGTTGTGCATTTTTAATTTCTTCACAAAAAACCGTGATGAGACTGAGCTGTTGTGCTTCAGCCATTCCCCATGGCCAGAACGCCATCCGCTCTATGACTTCAAAGAATAAGGGGTTAACTTCAACGATCTGCAGAGGCAGTGAAGCTAGCGGTAAACTATTTGAAAAATAAAGAGATCGATAGGCCATCGTTCCACTCATAATGGCACGATGAACCGTGCCGGCCGGTATCCAGGCAGCGCGCCGGGGTGGAAGCAGGCAAAGGGTGTTATCCATCTCAATAGTGATGCTTCCAGCCGCTGAAAAAAGTAACTGATGACGAAGGTGACTGTGCATGCCTGAATCGTGTACCCCCATATCGGATGCAATCCCAACAACCACATCAGCAAAATTATCCGGATTGAAAGAATCCTCAGGGTCAATTTTCATCTTATGTCCGATTTTTAATATATCTAGTCTTGATAATGGTAATGAGACATAAACACTTCCGCAATAATCCCCCCATATTAAGTTTGCTTAGGAAGTTGTCATGAATACCCATAAACGGCCACCTTTGTGGCTACTGACATTGCTGATAATGTTTCCCCAGCTTGTGGAAACGATCTACAGCCCGGCATTGCCAGACATTGCCCGAGCTTTTCAGGTGAGCAGTGAACGTGCAGCTCAGACTCTTTCAGTCTATTTTGTCGCTTTTGCTATCGGCGTTGCCCTGTGGGGGTGGTTAAGCGACAGCATTGGTCGGCGGCCTGCCATGATGTCCGGACTACTCTGCTATGGGACAGGCTGCGCAATGGCGCTTTTTGCCACACAGTTTAGCGTTTTGCTCCTGGCTCGCATGATAGCCGCCGTAGGCGCGGCTGCAGGGTCTGTTGTCGTTCAAACCATGCTGCGGGATAGCTACGAATCGACGGCATTAGCCCGTATTTTTTCCGCTATGGGAGCGGCGCTGGCGATAAGCCCAGTTTTCGGTCTGGTCAGTGGCGGTTGGCTGGTTAGCCTGTACGGTCATGGCGGCATGTTTGTTGCGCTGGCCACGACATCGTTAGTACTGTTAATGCTGACCGCATTCTTGCTCCCTGAAACGCGGTCGGAAAATACTTCCGGCTCCCGGTTTCGCGGGCTGATTTACCGGATGGCGGGAGATGGAAGACTGTGGCAGCATGCCATGCTTGTTGCGCTGCTGAATACGATGCTTTTCAGTTACTACAGCCTTGCGCCGTTTCTTTTTGGGCAATTGGGCTGGACTCCAAGGGCTTTCGGGTGGACGGGGATTTTACTGGCTTTTGCTTCTCTATCAGGGAGCCTGTGGAACCGGAAATTGCTGTCCCTCGGCTTGTCATCAGAACAGCTGGTGAAATATGCCTGCGCGCTTGCGCTGCTATCTGGCGTCACTGCCTGGGGATTACAGCAATCTGCGTGGATCCTTGTGCCGGTAGCTGGGGTTGTGGTTGCCTATGGCATTGCGATACCCAATGTACTGAGCCAGGCCCTGAGCCATTATCGTGAACAGGCCGGAGCTGCCGGAGCGCTGTTTGGATTAGTCTACTATTTATTGCTGGGAATGATGCTGGGTCTTGCCGGGATCGTGCAGCAGCTTGGATTGGTTTTGACCGCTTGTGCCGTAACAGCCTGGCTTTGCAGTCTTCCCCGCCGCTAAGCCGATTGCTGTATAGCGCTAGCTTGATGGCCCACGGTGAGCCAGAAGTAGAAATTCTTTGCTTAGAAACCAGACTCTCTGTAGCGATTTCATCGCTGCCTTATGTTTCGCAGGATATAGTGCTTAATTTCTGCTGGATGAAATCAATAAACGCGCGCGTTTTCGCGGGCAAATAACGCCTGTCTGAATAGAGTGCGAACAATTGCAATGGGGCAACCGATTGTTCAAACTCAACCTCGATTAGCCTTCCATCACTAATGTAGGGCTGGCAGGCTTGTTTAGATAAAATGGCAAAACCGACCCCTGATACTGCCGCACGCCCTGCCATCTCTCCGCTGTTGACCCGATAATGACCTTTAACCTTAATCGTCTCGAACCCTCCCTTTTTGTTGATAAACTGCCAGGGAGCACCTTTCAGTGCGCTTACCGTTGTAATACAAGGTAATTCTTCAAATTGCTGTATTCGAGAAGGGATGCCATAACGCTGAATGACGGAGGGAGCTGCCACTATGGTGCAAGGGATAGTCACCAGATGACGAGCTATGTAGTCACTGTCGTCCATCTGACCGCGGCTAACAATAATGGCTAAATCCAGATCATCTCGCAGGGACTCCAGACCTGACAAATTGGTGACACAGCTGATCTCCAGGTCCGGGTACTGACAGGCGAATTCAGCAACTGCAGAACCCAGTAATGCCGGACCAATTTCATTGGGAATACAGAGACGTAATGGGCCCTTGAGTTGCATTTGCCGCAACGTTAATTCTGTCTCAGTTTGCTCAAGCGCCTCCAGCAATGGCTTCGCTCGGGTATAGAGCAGATGCCCCGACTGGGTGAGTTTCATATGTCGGGTGCTGCGCTCAATGAGCTGAAGATTCAGTTTTTCTTCTAACTGCGAAATACAACGGCTCACATTTGATGTCGGCATTTCAAGGACTTTCGATGCCCCAACAAAGCTTTCTCGTTCGACCACCGCGATGAATACTTTCAGGGTATTAAAATCAAGAGCTGAACGCATGATTATCCCATATAAGATAACAATAAGTGCCATTTTTACCATCTAATGAACATTATTGATAGCGGTTAAACTCGGATATCTTTCATCCACAGGTTGCTTGCTATGCCACTGTTCACACCAACGTTTAATCCTAAAGCCCTTATGCGAATAGCCGCTGTAATGGCTTTTATCCAGTTCACTAATGCGCTGGAATACATGATGTTCAACCCTATTTTTGCTTTTATGGCAGCAGATTTTTCCGTTCCCGTATCCTTCTCAGGCTATGTGTCCGGTATGTACACATCGGGTGCAGTCCTTTCGGGAGTTATCGCCTTTTACTGGATTGGTCATTTCAATAAGAAACGTTTTTTAATCGCCAATATGGCGCTATTAGGTCTACTGACGCTTTTGACTACCTTCACCGCCAGTTTTAGTCTTCTGCTTGCACTACGGTTCTGTGCGGGGTTGGTTGGCGGTACGACAATGGGTGTGGGTACAAGTATATTGATAAACAACGCACCGGCTAACTTGCGCGGAAAAATGTTGGCGACGGTGATTGCGTCATTTTCAATGGTAAGCATTGTCGGTATGCCAACAATATTATTTTTGTGTACGCATTATGGCTGGCATATCGCTTTGTGGTTAATAAGTGCACTTTGTTTGTTGGCATTGCCACTGATTGTATCCATCATCCCTCAGGACCCGGTCTCCTTCCCCACACTCCGCACACAGTCTCTCAGTGCGGATACTTTACTGTTCGCTTCCAGTAACGCGTTTGTCCAGTTTAGCCCAATGCTGGTCATCCCAATTCTGGTACCTTTAATGACACAGCAACTGGGCGCTTCGCAAAATCTGTTGCCGTGGCTGTTCCTCGCCGGGGGAATTACCGGTTATCTGTCTACAAAAATTACGGGCGCGCTAACCTCCCGTTTTTCTGCTTTGATTCTGGCTACATGTTCCACACTAATCTTTATATTGAGTTTGCTCATACCCATCCTGGGTTATCAGCATGCGGCGTTATTTATTACTTTATTTCTCGGTGCGTCTTACAGTCGTCTGGTTTCATCTTCGGCGATTACGATTCAATTTCCGGATGACAGGCAACGAGCTGGATTCTCGTCATTACAGACATCAATAATGTATCTGATTACAACCCTCGCATTTTTCCTGTCTGCTTTTTTATTACCCGACTATGGAATGGCACAAAAAAATGTGAACACATTGCTGGTGGTGTGTGCAATTTCCGCATCAGTGTTTCCAATTATCATTATTATTCTGCAAAAGAAACTGGCTAAACGGGCTATCCAGCCGGACCACCTTATTACAACGGATGGCTGATGTCAGAGGAATCAGAGAACAAATATCGTTTTACGGTAAAACGGTGGCCAGTATTCACTGGCCACTACAACAGGCATCCGGGCTATTAAAGGCTATTCAGTGAGAATTTAATCGCGCTGCGGATAGTGGCGATTTGCGCACGATTACATTCATCCGGAGATGTTCTCGGGCTGTCCGGGTACACTTCCGTCGTCGTGGTAAAAGGTGCTCCGGTCATGGTGGCGCAAAGGTGATAGGCATTGTTATCGTACTCAATCACACCGGGGCTAACTACAGGAAAACCAAGCATTCTGCCCTGTGAATCCGCCGGAGCAATATGGGTGACTTCTGCGACAGCACTGATAAGCGCCTGTTGGAAATCCAGCCTTGAATTCTGCGTATCGCTGACCAGATAAAAACCATCCGGAATTTCTTCAGGCTCATACTTCTTCCCGTCCCGTGCTGCCAGCGCCGGACTGAACTCACTTTCATCGGTGTCGGTCGTTTCATGCAAATCAACGTGGACAATAAACCGACCACAATAAGGAGAGATAAATGCCATTAAAGCACGTGATTCCTCTGCATTTCCTTCTGGGAAAAACTGTCTATTCGGATCAACAGCGTCGTAGTTCCACCGCGATATACGTTCATAGGCCCAAGGGCTGACGCAGGGAACAACCAGTAAATTCGCTTTCCCTTCATAGTCGGCATCATCTCCCGACAGGTATTCCAGGGCACCTATCACACCACTGGTCTCATAACCGTGGACTCCTCCCGTGATCAGCACAACGGGCAGATTATCGTCCCAGCGCCTGGATTTAACAGCCATCAACGGATAGCTTTCATCGCCATAGCACAACTCGCCATACTGGATGACGTCATAGCGGAGACGGATAATGTCCAGAGCATCAAGCACATCGCGCTGATAACTTCGTAAGCGAGTCTGACTTTCACGCCACTGCTGTAATTCAGTTGCAGTCCAGGGCTTACCGGGTGTACCTATCGGGTAAATCTTTTGTTCTGTCATAAGACGCTCATTTAATGATGATTGTTATCCAGGGCAGAAGGATCTGTGACCAATGAAGTACTGCTGACCAAACGTTATCACAAAAGACCGTTCCGGTAACTTCAGCATGACATCGCTGACGAAGACCAAAACAGTGGCGGCCTCCTCTGCTATCGCCATGAATCAAATGCCCGCAACACATCGACAATAACGGTTCAATAATGTTAGAAACAGGATTGTTGTTTTTACCGGGAAATGACTTTTTTACTGAGGAGCAGGAATGTTAAAAGTTATTGCTGAGGATTTTATAAAACCGGACTGTGTTGAAATAGTCATGCCGCTGTACCGTGAGCTAATCTCGGCCACCAGAAAGGAATCCTTTTGCATTGCTTATGATCTGTATATCGACGAAAAAGACCCGGGCCATTTCATTTTTATAGAAGAATGGACGGATCGGGCGGCGCTTGACCTGCACTGTGCAAGTGAGCATTTTAGGCGGCTTGTACCATTAATTGATCGACATAAGCGTAAGGATGCTCAATATATTTTGATGAATTGCCGGGTAGAACCGGGGGATTTATAAAATATTTATCTATCCATGGACAGTCCTCATTATTCAGCACAAAACGCGTTCAGCCGATTCTCATTCCGGCCTCAATCTTTAGCTTGAGGCCGCGAAACTTATCTTTCGAGTGCAGCAAGGATGACGGCTTCCATTTTCTCTGGGGTGGCGTACGGTGCAAAGCGTTTGAGCGGTTTGCCATCGCGCCCGATAAGGAACTTAGTGAAGTTCCACTTAATTCTTCCTCCCAGCACGCCGGGCAATTGCTCTTTGAGGTAACGAAACACCGGGTGCGCTGCGGAACCGTTGACCTCAATTTTCTCAAACATCGGAAAGCTCACCCCGTAGTTGATGTGGCAAGTCTGCGCGATTTCATCGGCACCACCTGGCTCCTGCTTTCCGAACTGATTGCAGGGAAAACCAAGTACCACCAGCCCTTGGGCTGCGTACTTCTTGTAGAGCGCTTCCAGACCTGCATATTGCTGTGTGAAACCACAATGGCTGGCGGTATTAACGACCAACACCAGCTTGCCCGTGTAATCGGCCATCGAGATAGGCTGGCCACCCAGGCTAGTGGCGGTCAGCTGATGAAAGGTGGTCATATCAGAATCCTCACGATAGAAATTCCTCTGCTATTTGTTCGCGCGACACATAGTTGCAAAGCCGAAGGAAAAGGACAACTAACCAGCGACATTTGAGCGGCTCCACATCGAGTTACTTCTCCCGATTGAATTGATTTTGCCGCCCTGCTTTTACGCGTCATAGGGTTTGCCGGGTATGCCATCACGCAGTTCGATAACCCATGTGAATGCAGAAATAATGTATACAGTGTAATCTGCCAGGGTAAATACGCAGGATGGCGTTCGCTCATCAGTGAATATCATCATGCTCCTGGAGCCTCAGACAGCAACAGGCATTAGTTAACATATTGAACGTTCGGTGGTTTTAGATGAAAAAGCTGTTTGTGCAGTTTTACCTGTTGCTGTTTGTCTGCTTCCTGGTCATGACTATGTTGGTCGGTCTGGTGTATAAGTTCACCGCCGAACGCGCGGGACGTCAGTCGCTCGACGATCTGATGAAGAGCTCGTTGTCTCTGATGCGCAGCGAACTGCGTGAAATACCACCGCGCAACTGGAGTAAAACCCTCAACGAGCTGGATTTGAACCTGTCGTTCGATCTGCGCATTGAGCCGCTCAGTAAGTTCGAGCTGGGCGAAAGCTCAATGCAGCATCTACGCGCGGGCGATATCGTCGCGCTTGACGATCAGTACACCTTTATTCAGCGGATTCCGCGCAGCCATTATGTCCTGGCCGTGGGCCCGATTCCCTATCTCTACTTTATGCATGAGATGCGGCTCTTAGATATTGCGCTGATGGCGTTTATTGCCATTTCGCTGGCCTTCCCGGTGTTTATCTGGATGCGACCGCACTGGCAGGATATGTTGCGCCTTGAAAGCGCCGCGCAGCGGTTTGGCGACGGTCATCTTACCGAGCGAATTCACTTTGACAGCATGTCGAGCTTTGAACGCCTGGGCGTAGCGTTTAACCAGATGGCCGACAATATTAACGCGCTGATCGCCAGTAAAAAGCAGTTAATCGATGGCATTGCCCATGAACTGCGTACCCCGCTGGTGCGCTTACGCTATCGCCTGGAGATGAGCGAAAATCTTACCGAAGCGGAATCGCTGGCGCTTAATCGCGATATCGGGCAACTGGAAGCGCTGATTGAAGAGCTGCTCACCTACGCGCGTCTCGACCGCCCACAAACTGAGCTGTCGCTGACCACGCCGGACCTTCCTGGCTGGATTGCGGCCCACGTTGAAGATGTTCAGTCGGTGAATCCGCAGCGCCAGGTAGTGATTGGCGAGATTACGCATGGCGATTTCGGCGCGCTGGATATGCGCCTGATGGAACGCGTGCTGGATAACCTTATCAATAACGCCATGCGCTATAGCCAGTCAAAAATACAGGTCAGCCTGACGCTCAACGGCAGCCAGGCCTGCCTACGAGTTGAAGATGACGGCCCGGGTATTGCGGAAAGTGAACGCGAACGGGTCTTCGAGCCGTTTGTCCGTCTCGATCCAAGCCGCGATCGCGCCACCGGTGGCTGCGGATTAGGGCTTGCCATCGTGCACTCTATTGCCGTGGCGATGGGCGGTCACGCCAATTGCGAAAGCAGTTCGCTCGGCGGCGCCAGCTTCAGCCTACAATGGCCTATCTACCACCATATTTCCCTGCCCTCGGCTAGCTGACCGCGGTTTGCACGTTGCCGATTCCCGGCGTATAGTGAAAGCACAAACAGTATGTTGTAACTAATGACACTCTCAAAGGATAACGATGGCCAGCTACGACCTTGTTGAACGGTTAACCGATACCTTTCGCCAGATTGAACGCAACATTGCCGCCCTGCGCGATGAGTTGAGCGACTGCCGCCTGCTGACTGCGCGAGTGTTTGAGCTACCTGAAGTTGATAAAAGCGCTGAACACGCGCCGATGTCGCAGGTTAAGGTGGTGCAACATATTGGCCAGGCGGCATTTACCCGATCATTGCAGCACTTCGGCCACCTGTTTATTCAGCAGCAATCGGAAAACCGCAGCAGCAAAGCAGCCGTGCGGCTACCGGGGGCAATTTGCTTACAGGCAAGCACGACACAACATGAGGCGCTAGCTGCCCGCGTCGAACTGATTAATACGCTGAAAGCGGAGCTGGAGAAAATCATTACCGTCGATTCCGGTCTGCCGCCAGTCGCTCGTTTTGAGTGGGTGCATCGCTATATTCCCGGCTTGATTACCCTGAATGCCTACCGCTCGCTGACCCTACTTTCCGATCCCAGCACCATTCGCTTTGGCTGGGCGAACAAACACATCATCAAAAATCTGACCCGCGATGAAGTGATGGCGCAACTCGAAAAAAGCCTGAAGTCGCCGCGCGCCGTGCCGCCATGGACGCGGGAGCAGTGGCAGCAAAAGCTGGAAAGTGAGTATCAGGATATCGCCGCCCTGCCGCAGAACGCCCGCTTGAAAATCAAGCGCCCGGTGAAGGTTCAGCCGATTGCGCGCGTATGGTATGCAGGGGAGCAAAAACAGGTGCAGTACGCCTGTCCTGGGCCGCTGATTGCGGTGTTGTCCGGCAGAAGCGGCGTGAGCGTGCCGGATCTTGGCGAACTGCTGAACTACGATGCCGATAACGTCCAGCATCGGCATAAACCGCAGGCGCAGCCGCTGCAGTTGATTATCCCGCGGCTGCACCTGTGGCTGGCGACTGATTAAGCGCCGCTTATCTGGCTGCCCACCATCTCCTGCGGACGAACCCAACGGTCAAATTCATCGGCGCTGAGATAGCCCAGCGCCAGCGCGGCATTTTTCAAGGTCAGCCCTTCTTTATGCGCCTTTTTGGCAATTTCTGCCGCTTTATCGTAGCCAATATGGGTATTGAGCGCAGTCACCAGCATCAGCGACTCATTGAGCAGCTGATCGATACGCTCGCGGTTGGGTTCAATCCCCACCGCGCAGTGCTCATTAAAGCTTTCCATGCCGTCAGCCAACAGGCGAACCGATTGCAGCACGTTGTGAATCACCATCGGGCGGAAAACGTTGAGTTCAAAGTTTCCGGAGGCGCCGCCCATATTCACCGCCACGTCGTTACCCATCACCTGGCAGCAGAGCATGGTCATCGCTTCGCACTGGGTCGGGTTAACTTTACCCGGCATGATGGACGACCCCGGTTCGTTTTCCGGAATCGACAGTTCACCAATGCCGCAGCGTGGACCAGAGGCCAGCCAGCGCACGTCGTTGGCGATTTTCATCAGCGATGCCGCCAGCCCTTTTAACGCCCCGTGGGCGTGCACCAGCGCATCGCAGGTCGCCAGCGCTTCAAATTTATTCGGTGCCGTGACGAACGGCTGTTGGGTAATGGTCGCCAGTTCCTGCGCCACGCGAACCGCATATTCCGGGTGAGTATTCAAACCGGTGCCCACCGCCGTGCCGCCCAGCGCCAGCTCGCTGAGATGCGGCAGGCTTTGTTCAATGTGTCGACGGTTATGCTCGAGCATCGCTACCCAGCCGGAGAACTCCTGGCCGAGCGTCAGCGGCGTGGCGTCCTGAAGATGGGTACGGCCAATTTTGACGATATCGCGAAAATTCTCGGATTTCTGTCGCAGCGTCTCCTGCAACACTGCCAACTGCGGCAACAGATGCTCGCGCACGGCAATCACCGCCGCCACGTGCATCGCCGTTGGGAACACATCGTTAGAACTTTGGCTTTTGTTGACGTCATCGTTCGGGTGCACCAGCCGCGACATACCGCGCTCGCCGCCCAGCAGCTCGCTGGCGCGGTTGGCCAATACCTCATTCATGTTCATATTGCTCTGGGTACCGGAGCCGGTTTGCCAGATGGCCAGCGGAAATTCGTCCGGATGCTGGTTATTCAATACCTCATCGGCCGCGGCGATAATCGCCCCGGCTTTATCGGCCTGTAACAGACCTAAATCCTGATTTACCTTGGCCGCCGCGCGTTTAGTCAACGCAAGGGCGTGGATCAGCGAAAGCGGCATTTTCTCGGTAGAGATCCGGAAATGCTCCAGCGAGCGCTGGGTTTGCGCGCCCCACAGTTTATCGGCAGGAACCTCAATCGGCCCCATAGAATCGCTTTCGCGGCGTGACGTTGTCATTACCTTCTCCTTGAATTCAAAGTGATTGTGAATTGACATTGCTCAGGCAAACTTGGGTAAGTATGGTACAAATAAAAACCGCCACGCGGGGTAACAACCGTACACTTGAGCAAGGCGATTAGGGGAAACGCCGGGATTTGGTTCCCGGAGGGACGCCAAACCCGGTGGTCGCCCCGGGTATCTCAATCTCAAACTCGCGGTTGCCCCCATGGGGCGGTTAAAGATTACTTCACGCAGCGGTCGCACTGTGACGACTGGATCTGCTGGAAGAAATCGTTGCCTTTGTCATCCACCAGGATAAACGCCGGGAAGTCTTCCACTTCAATTTTCCAGATAGCTTCCATCCCCAGTTCAGGGTATTCCACGCATTCCAGACTCTTGATACTACTTTGCGCCAGCACCGCTGCCGGGCCGCCGATGCTGCCGAGATAGAAGCCACCGTGTTTATGGCAAGCGTCAGTCACCTGCTGGCTGCGGTTGCCCTTGGCGAGCATGATCATGCTGCCGCCTTCGGACTGCAGTTGATCCACGTAGGAATCCATACGCCCTGCGGTCGTTGGGCCAAGCGAACCGGAGGCGTAACCTTCTGGGGTTTTGGCCGGGCCCGCGTAGTAAATTGGGTGATCTTTAATGTACTGCGGCAGCCCTTCGCCGTTATCCATGCGCTCTTTAAGCTTAGCGTGGGCGATATCGCGGCCAACGATGATGGTGCCGCTCAGCGACAGACGCGTGGAAACTGGATACTGCGACAGTTGTTTTAGGATGTCGCTCATCGGACGGTTGAGGTCAACTTTTACCGCTTCGCCCTCACCGGCTTTACGCAGCGGCTCTGGAATGTACTTGCCAGGGTTATTTTCCAGCTTTTCAATCCAGATCCCGTGGCGGTTAATCTTGGCCTTGATGTTACGGTCAGCGGAGCAGGAAACGCCCATCCCTACCGGGCAAGATGCGCCGTGGCGCGGCAGGCGCACTACGCGGATATCGTGGGCAAAGTATTTGCCGCCGAACTGCGCGCCGAGACCTAAGTTCTGCGCCTCTTCCAGCAGCTCTTTTTCCAGCTGTACATCGCGGAAAGCCTGGCCGTGTTCGTTACCTTCGGTTGGCAGACCGTCGTAATATTTGGTCGACGCCAGCTTCACGGTTTTCAGCGTTGCTTCCGCAGACGTACCGCCAATCACAAACGCAATGTGGTACGGCGGGCAGGCCGCGGTGCCCAGCGTGCGCATTTTCTCGACGAGGTAGTTTTTCAGCTTCGCCGGGGTGATCAGCGCTTTGGTTTCCTGGTACAGATAGGTTTTGTTGGCCGAACCGCCGCCTTTGGCGATGCACAGGAATTTGTATTCGTCGCCGTCCACGCTGTAGAGATCGATCTGCGCTGGCAGGTTGGTGCCGGTATTAACCTCTTTATACATGTCCAGCGCGGCGTTTTGCGAATAGCGCAGGTTGTCTTCGATAAAGGTGTCATACACGCCGCGAGCCAGGGCAGCTTCATCGCCGCCGCCGGTCCACACGCGCTGGCCCTTTTTGCCCATGATAATGGCGGTACCGGTATCCTGACAGGTCGGCAGAATGCCTTTCGCGGCGATATCGGAGTTACGCAGGAACTGCAGCGCCACGTATTTATCGTTTTCGCTGGCTTCAGGGTCACTCAGAATATCGGCCACCTGCTGCTGGTGCGCGGGGCGGAGCATAAAGGAGGCGTCATGGAAGGCGTGTTTGGCGAGAAGCGTCAGCGCTTGCGGGGCAACTTTGAGGACTTCCTGCCCTTCAAACTCAGCGACGGAAACGTAGTCGTTGCTCAACAGATAGTATTCGGTTTCATCCTTTTTTAACGGAAAAGGATCCTGATAGTAAAAAGGTTTATTCGACATTGTGCTCTCACTTACTGCTTTGATGATGTTATGAAGGGCGGACTTCCCATTTGCCCATGTAAAAGCGAGTTACCCTATCGTACACAATTTTTTAACAAAAACTGAGACTAGTACGACTTTTTATTTCTCCAGCATACGGCAGTGCGTTTTTTTGCTTTAATACAGCCAAAAGAATCCACATTGAAACAGGGCTTGATAATGCAAAAACTCATCAACTCAGTGCAAAACTATGGCTGGGGCAGCAAAACTGCGTTAACGGAACTCTATGGAATGGCTAATCTCGACGGTCAGCCAATGGCTGAGCTGTGGATGGGCGCACACCCTAAGAGCAGCTCACGAGTACTGGACGGTCAAGGCAAGGAGCAGTCGCTGCGCGACGTGATTGACGCCGATAAAACCGCACTGCTGGGGGCCAAAGTCGCCGAGCGTTTTGGTGAACTGCCGTATCTGTTCAAAGTGCTTTGCGCGGCTCAACCGCTGTCTATTCAGGTGCATCCGAGCAAAAAAGCGGCGGAAGTCGGTTTTGCTAAAGAAAACGCCGCCGGTATCCCGCTGGACGCGGCCGAACGTAACTACAAAGATCCAAACCATAAGCCAGAGCTGGTTTTCGCCCTGACTCCGTTCCTGGCGATGAACGCATTTCGCGAGTTTAGCGAAATCGCTGAGCTGCTGGCCCCGGTGGCAGATGCCAACCCGGCTATCGGTCAGTTTATTGCTGAACCGACCAGCGATCGTCTGAGCGCCCTGTTCGCCGGCCTGCTCAATATGCAGGGGGACGAAAAGGCCCATGCCCTGCGCGTGCTGCGTACCGCTCTCGAAACCCAAACCGGCCCGGCCTGGGATGGCATCCGTCTTATTGCCGAGTTTTATCCAGATGACAGCGGCCTGTTCTCACCGCTGCTGCTTAACGTGGTGCAGCTCAACCCAGGCGACGCCATGTTCCTGTTCGCCGAAACCCCACACGCCTATCTGCGCGGTACCGGTCTGGAAGTGATGGCGAACTCCGATAACGTTCTGCGAGCCGGGTTAACACCAAAGTACATTGATATCCCGGAACTGGTCGCCAACGTGCAATTCACCGCCAAACCGGCGAATACTCTGTTAACGCAGCCGCAAAAAGTCGGTACCACGCTGGAGTTCCCTATTCCGGTTGACGATTTTGCCTTCTCGCTGCACGGCCTCAGCGCCGATGCAACAGAACTGGCCCAGGATGGCGCCGCGATTGTTTTCTGCCTCGAAGGCGAATCAATTATCCGTAAAAATGACCAGACGCTGACGCTAAAACCGGGCGAATCAGCCTTTGTGGCGGCAAATGAGTCGCCGGTACAGGCCAGCGGCAACGGTCGTTTAGCGCGCGTTTATAATAAGTTGAAGTAATTACTGAAGTTTCAGGGCAGGCTTGCTACTCTTTTGCATAGCCTTATGACTCAACCAGGCGGCTCTCCCGCCTGGTTTCATTTTTATGGACATATACGATGAAAAAAACGCTGGTTGCCGCAGGTATCATTGTTGCTTTAGGGGTTGTCTGGACGGGTGGAGCCTGGTACACGGGCAAACAGCTGGAAACTCACATTGCGGAAATGGTATCGCAGGCCAATACCCAACTTAAGCTGACCGCACCAGAAGCAGGACTGGAAGTGGGATATCAGGATTATCAGCGCGGCGTATTCAGCAGCCAGCTGAAAATGGTAGTAAAACCGCTGGCGGGTGCCGAAAAATCCTGGTTAAAACCGGGTCAAAGCATTCTGCTTGATGAAACCGTCAGCCACGGTCCTTTCCCGCTGGCGTCGCTGAAAACCTTTAACCTCGCGCCTGCGATGGCCTCCGTTAACACTGTACTGGTGAACAACGACGTCACCAAACCATTGTTTGATATTGCTAAAGGTCAGTCGCCGTTCGATATCAATACCCGCATCAGCTACAACGGCGATACCAAGTCAGCTATCTCTCTTAAGCCGCTGGATTACGAAAAAGAGTCCGACAAAGTCACCTTTAGCGGCGGCGAGTTTACGCTGTCAGCCGATAACCAGGGCAGCCTGGTCTCATTGACCGGCGAAGCAAAAAGCGGCCAGGTTAATGCGGTTAACGAATACGACCAGAAAGTGCAGTTCACTTTCAATAACCTGAAAACCGACGGTTCCAGCAGCCTGACCTCCTTTGACGAGCGCGTAGGTGACCAGACGCTGAGCCTGGAGCGTCTGGCAATTGCGGTGGAAGGCAAAGATCTGGCTGAAATTAACGGTATGCGCATTGCCGGCAAGTCCGATCTGACCGCCGATAAGAAAAAAATCAACAGCCAGCTCGACTACTCGATCAGCAGCCTGAAACTGCAAAATCAGGACTTTGGTAGCGGCCAGCTGACGTTTAAAGTCGATGGCATTGACGGTGCCGCAATGCACCAGTTTAGCCAACAGTATCAGGCGCAAACCCAGGCTCTGCTGGCGCAGCCCGATCTGGCGCAAAACCCAGAGCTGTATCAGCAAAAAGCCGTTGACGCTCTGTTCAGCGCTCTTCCGCTGCTGATGAAAGGCGATCCGGTAGTGACACTGTCACCTCTAAGCTGGAAAAATGCCAAAGGCGAGAGCGCATTTAACCTGTCGCTGGCGCTGAAAGACCCGGCTCAAGCCACCGGTGAAGCGCAAACGCTGGCACAACAGGTTGATCGCGGCGTGAAATCGCTGGATGCGAAGCTGACCATTCCAATGGAAATGGCAACTGAATTGATGACTCAGGTCGCGCGTCTGGAAGGTTATCAGCAGGAAGATGCCACTAAACTGGCGAAACAGCAGGTTCAGGGGCTGGCGGCAATGGGCCAGATGTTCCGCCTGACGACCACCCAGGACAACGCCATCAGCAGCAGCCTGCAATATGCCGACGGTCAGGTCACGCTGAACGGGCAGAAAATGTCGCTGGAAGAACTGGTTGGTATGTTCGGTATGCCGGGTCTGACCGAGCCGGACGAACCGGCAGCGGCCCCAACACCGGCACAGTAACCGGTACAACACGCAGAGCGCCTCCACGAGGCGCTTTTTTTATTTCCGCGCCAGTAAACGCGGCGGCATGATCAAATTACGCACGCTGCCCTGCACATTATCGATACGCTGCAAAATACGTTCTGCCACGCTTTGCCCCATCTCCCGCGCGGGCGTCGTCACCCAGGTTAGCGGTAAATCGTCGAGCGCATTTTCCGCGACGTCGGCAAACGCCGCCAGCGCGACCCGCTGCTCATAGTAACTCTCGACGCTGTCTTCCCCGCTTTGCATACCGGCACGCATCAGGCCAAACCACGCCCCCATGGCAATCACGCTGTTGTAGCACAGCACGGCGGAGATGGTCGGGTTATGGCGCAGCAGCCCGGCAATCGCCTCTGCCGCCAGCTTCTGGCTGGACTCGCACTCCAGCACCCATTCGCTATGGAATGGCAACCCGTACTTAATCAGCGTGGAACAGTAGCCGCCTACCCGCTCCGCGCGCGTCAGCGACGAGCTTTTACCACCGAGCCAGGCAATTCGCTGATGACCACGACGGATCAGATGCTCGGTCACCAATTGTGCCGCCTGCATGTTATCTGGGCGGATAATATCGACTTCATCGAGATAGCTGGCGCGGGAGGCAAAAACCAGCGGCGTCTCGGTTTCTGCTGCTTTCTCCCGCAGCTCTACCGCCTTATCGACCGAACCGGCGATCACCACCCCATCAACCCCTTGCGACACCAGCGTTTCGAAACGTTGCAGCATCTGTTCACCGCGTTTTCCGCCCTGGGTTAAGAACACCATTTTGCCCTGCGACTCTAGCGCAGCGGTCAGGCCAGCGGTCAGCTCGGCATAAAACGGCGAAGAGAGATCGCCGACAATCAGGCCAATCACGCCCGTTTGCCCACCGCGCAGCGACACCGCCTGACGGTTACGCACAAAACCCAGTTGATCGATAGCCTGGTAGACCCGTTCACCGGTTGCCGATGAAATGCGGCCCTTGCCGCTCAACACTAGCGAGACGGTACTGACCGACACGCCAGCCGCCAGCGCGACATCGTTGATGGTGACTTTTTTTGCAATCGCCATGTCTTCGGCACGACTCCTTTTATCCATTCGATAAAACGTTTTATCTATACCTGTACTTTATAAACCGTATTATCACTTGCTTTTGTGATTTGTTTCTCACTAAAAAATGGTAAAACGTTTTATCTTCCTGTTCCGAGATTATCAGAAACTGTTTTTCAGGACTAAGGAGTCGTTTCATGACGGCGAGAACCGCACCAAAATTCACCCTCTGGGAATTTTTCCAGCAATTGGGTAAAACGTTTATGCTACCGGTTGCTCTGCTCTCGTTTTGCGGGATCATGCTCGGGATCGGGAGCTCTTTAAGCAGCCATGATGTCATCACGCTGTTACCGTGGCTGGATACGCCGTTCCTGCAAGCGCTGTTCGTCTGGATGAGCAAAGTCGGCTCATTCGCCTTTAGCTTCCTGCCGGTGATGTTCTGTATCGCCATTCCGCTGGGTCTGGCGCGCGATAATAAAGGCGTTGCCGCCTTCGCCGGTTTCGTCGGTTACGCGGTAATGAACCTCGCGGTTAACTTCTGGCTGACCGCCAAAGGGATCCTTCCGACTACCGATGCCGCCATTCTGAAAGCCAATAACATTCAGAATATCCTCGGCATTCAGTCTATTGATACGGGGATTTTAGGCGCAGTTATCGCCGGGATCATCGTGTGGTTGCTGCATGAACGCTTCAATACTATCCGCCTGCCGGATGCGCTGGCGTTCTTCGGCGGTACCCGTTTCGTGCCGATTATCACCACCGTGGTGCTGGGACTGGTGGGGCTGGTTATCCCGCTGGTGTGGCCAATCTTCGCCATGGGCATCAACGCACTGGGGCATGTTATCAACAGCGCGGGCGATTTCGGTCCAATGATCTTTGGTACCGGCGAGCGTCTGTTGCTGCCATTTGGCCTGCACCATATTCTGGTGGCACTTATCCGCTTTACCGAAGCCGGTGGCACCATGGACGTCTGCGGGCATAGCGTTAGCGGTGCATTGACCATCTTCCAGGCACAGCTAAGCTGTCCAACCACCCACGGTTTTTCTGAAAGCGCCACGCGTTTCCTGTCGCAGGGTAAAATGCCGGCATTCCTTGGCGGCCTGCCTGGTGCTGCACTGGCAATGTACCACTGTGCTCGCCCGGAAAACCGTCACAAAATTAAAGGCCTGCTGATTTCTGGCGTGATTGCCTGCGTCATCGGCGGCACCACTGAACCATTGGAATTCTTGTTCCTGTTCGTCGCTCCGGTGCTCTATGTCATCCACGCGTTGCTGACCGGCCTGGGCTTTACCCTGATGGCGGTGCTCGGCGTGACCATCGGCAACACCGACGGCAATATCATCGATTTCGTGGTGTTCGGTATTCTGCACGGTCTGTCTACCAAGTGGTATCTGGTGCCGGTTGTCGCTGCCGTCTGGTTTGCGGTCTACTACGCTATTTTCCGCTTCGCTATCGTGCGCTTTAACGTCAAAACGCCTGGCCGTGATATCGACACCACGCCGGCGGCAGATCACGCTACCAGCGGCGCAACCGGTAAGTCCGGCTACAACGTACCGGCTATCCTGGCCGCGCTCGGCGGCGCTGAGAATATCGTCTCTCTCGACAACTGCATCACCCGTCTGCGTCTGTCGGTCCACGACATGAGCAAAGTGGATGAAGCCGTGCTGAAAGCCAATCGCGCCATCGGCGTGGTGAAGCTCAACCAGCATAACCTGCAGGTGGTGATTGGCCCGCAGGTTCAGTCGGTGAAAGACGAAATGTCGGTACTGATGAATACCGTTAGCGCCTGAAGCTCTTTGCCCCTGTAAAAAACAGGGGCAAAATAGCCCCCATCTTCTCTTCGTTAGGATGCCCACATGTTTGACTTCGCCACGGTGATTGACCGACACGGTACCTGGTGCACGCAATGGGATTACGTTGCCGACCGTTTCGGTGACGCCGACCTGCTGCCATTTACCATCTCAGATATGGATTTTGCCACCGCGCCCTGCATTCTCGACGCCCTGAGCAAACGTTTTTCCCACGGTGTGTTTGGCTACAGCCGCTGGAAAAACGACGAATTTTTACCCGCTATCGCCCACTGGTTCGCCCATCGCTTCCATACGCCAATTGACACTAACAGCATTGTCTATGGGCCGTCGGTTATTTATATGGTCGCCGAGATGATTCGCCAGTGGTCCGCCCCCGGCGACGGTATCGTGGTGCATACGCCAGCTTACGACGCGTTCTTTAAAACCATCGAAGGCAACCAGCGCAAGATTGTCGGCGTACCGCTGGATAAGCAGGACGGTCAGTGGTTTTGCGATATGGCAAAGCTCGAAGACGCCCTTTCTCAGCCACATAACAGCGTGCTGCTGCTGTGTAGCCCGCAGAACCCGACCGGCAAAGTGTGGACTCGCGAAGAGCTGGAAACCATGGCCGCGCTGTGTGCAAAACACAACGTGCGGGTCATCAGCGACGAAATTCATATGGATATGACCTGGTCCGGGCACGCGCACATTCCATGGTGCGACGTAGCGCAAGGGCCATGGGCGCTGTTCACTTCTGGCTCCAAAAGCTTCAACATTCCGGCCTTCACCGGCGCCTATGGGTTGATTGCCGATGAAAGCGCGCGCGACGCCTATCTTAATGCGCTCAAAGGACGAGATGGCCTATCTTCACCGTCGGTGCCTGCACTGGTGGCGCACATTGCCGCCTATCAACAGGGCGAGTCCTGGCTGGATGCCCTGCGCGATTATTTGCAGGACAACATGCGCTATATAGAAGAGACGCTGAACGCGGCGTTTCCCGCGCTTAACTGGCAGCGCCCGCAGGCCACTTATCTGGCGTGGATCGATTTACGTCCGCTGAATATCGACGACCGTCAGTTGCAGGATGTGCTGATTAAGCAACAGAAAGTCGCCATTATGCCGGGCTACACCTATGGCGCAGAAGGCAACGGTTTTATCCGTCTTAACGCAGGCTGCCCGCGCGTGAAACTGGAAGACGGCGTCAAACGCCTGATTGCAGCCATTCGTACCCTGCAATAATCTGCCCACGATGCAGCGCTCATGGCCGCTGCATCGTTTTTTCCCCCAAATATCACACCGGCCATGTCTGGTTCTGCAATACTACGCGATACCCGTCGCTATCCCTGAACGTACGCCCATTGAGATCCCAGTAAGGGTTAAAGGAAGCAACGACTGAGAATCCAGCGGTCTCCATGTTAGCGCAGACCTGTCGCCATGCGGTGGCATCGGGATAGTAAAGCACCAGCAGATCGTCATCCGTCGGCGATGGCGCAACCGGGTGATGGTGACAGAGGGTAAACTCAAGGTGCCAGCTGAGCTGCTCGCTCCCCACCATCACACCGCTAAAGCCCTGATGATCGCTGAAGTCGGCAATTTTCTGCAAACCCAGCCCCTGGCAGTACATCCGGCAGGTTTTCTCAAGGTCGGTAACGGGTCTGGCAATACGCATATGGCTTAACAAAGCGCGACTCCTGTGAAATCAAATATGAAGACACTGTAGCGCAGCGGTAGATTTTGATTTGTCGGAATGCGCTTTTCGTTAGCGGTTGACTGTCGCATTAACCAGAGCGCGCAGCTGGTCACTGACCGTCGCCAGATTTACGCCCATCTGCGCATGCATAATCGCACCGTCCAGCGCCACCACCAGCACGGAAGCCAGCATCGGATCCTTAAGCTGCCACGTGATGATCAACGCATCGGCCACGGAAGCCTTGTGTTCACGGGTCAGGCGTTCCACCTCCGGTAAAGCTTCACCGATCTCGGCAGTGGCATTCAGAAACGCACAGCCGCGAAACTCAGGGCTTTGCCACCAGCTATCCAGGGTCGCTACCAGCGCATCCGCGGGCGGTAGTCCGTTTGCGCTGTGTCGCTGTAGTTGCCCGCTAAACCACTGCATCCACCGCACATGGCGATAATCCAGATAGGCGAGAATCAGCGCATTTTTACTGGGAAAATGACGATAAAAGGTCACTTTGGTTACGCTGGCATGGGAAATAATTTTATCGATCCCCGTGGCGCGGATCCCGTTCAGGTAAAACAGTTCATGCGCTGATAGCAGGATTTTCTCACGCGCGCTGGCGGCCTGCTCCCGCTTCTCCATTATCGCCATCCTGTTGTTTTCCTCATTGACAACCTCTTGATGTCGGATTAGCTTAAATTAGGCAGACAGACCTGTCTACCTAATTTAAGCATGAGGAACGTCTAATGAGCATTCGCCCACCGCTGCCGCCGTTTACCCGTGAAAGCGCTATGGAAAAAGTCCGCCTGGCCGAGGATGGTTGGAATAGCCGCAATCCAGAAAAAGTCGCCCTCGCTTATTCGCAGGATACCCAGTGGCGTAATCGCGCTGAATTCGTTCATGGCCGCGACGAAGCGCAGGCGTTTCTGCAACGAAAATGGCAGAAAGAGCATGAATATCGCTTAATCAAAGAGTTATGGGCATTTGAAGGCCATCGCATTGCGGTTCGCTATGCCTACGAATGGCATGATGACAGCGGGAATTGGTTTCGCTCTTACGGTAACGAAAACTGGGAATTTACCGATGACGGGCTGATGCAGCGCCGCTTTGCCTGCATCAACGATCTGCCGATTAGCGCCTCAGAGCGCCTTTTCCACTGGCCACAAGGGCGACGCCCGGATGATCATCCGGGCTTGAGCGAACTGGGGCTGTGACGAGGTAAAGCATCCCGTGAAGGGATGCTGCCTCTACAGATCAACGGAAGACAGGTTATTCAACGGTGACAACAATTTTTCCTACCTGTTCGCTGGCTTCCATATAACGATGAGCATCGACAATCTCTTCCAGCGGGAAGGTTTTATCAATTACCGGTGCTAGCTTGCCAGAACGCAGACCTGACGTGACGAAGGATTTTGCCCGCGCCATCTTTTCGGCGTCGGTGGTGATTTCGAACAGTTCATAGCCGCGCAGCGTGAGATGTTTACCCAGGATATCGAATACGGGAACCAGCATATCGCGGCTATCGAGCGCACCGTATTGGAAGAACATGCCCTGCGGTGCCATCGCCTGCGTCAGTTTCGCCACGTCCGGGCCGCCAACGGGGTCAAAAACAATATGCGCCCCTTCGCCATTGGTGGCTCGCATGATTTCCGCCACCATATCCTGTTCGGCGGTAGCGATTACGGCAGCAGCACCAGCCTGCATCAACATGGCGTGTTTTTCATGGGTCCGGGTCAGGGCAATCGGCCTTGCGCCAAGCATATTCGCGATTTGAATCGCGGCCAGGCCGACGCTGCTTGAGGCGGCGCGAATCACCACATTCTGGCCCGCTTGAAGATCCCCGAACTCAACCAGCGCTCCGTAAGCCGTGACATACATCATCCAGCTTGCAGCCGCTTGTTCAAACGAGAGATTTTCTGGATGTTTAACCACCGCGTGTACCGGCGCATTAACCCGCTCACCGTACATGCCGTATTGATTAAACATAAACGACGGGATCACGCTAACCGCATCCCCTTTAGCAAAGCCTTCTACACCTTCGCCAACCGCTTCAACCACACCTGCGGCCTCATAACCCAAACGCGCTGGAAACTCAGGTTCAATGACATACTGGCCGCTGCGATACATAATTTCTGCACGGTTGATGCCCAACGCCTGTACGCAAATTTGGACTTCCCCAGCCGCAGGCGCAGAGACCTGCACATCAACAATTTCCAGCACTTCCGGCCCGCCGGTACGATTAAATGTAACCACTTTAGACATCGTAAAACCTCATCAGTTAGCGGCACGCTATTTCATTGATGTCGAAAGCGCACCCAATTCATCTGCAGGCAATTTACTTGGTTGTTAGCGGCGGAAAAATAGCGGTAAAAGAACTTCATTGTTATTCATTCAATAACAATCGGCTGAATTATCTCGACCGGAAAGGCTATGTTCTGGTGGATGAGCCGATAAACGTAGAGGGAAATGGCTATCAAAAAATAAATCGCTGAAAAATGCCTGTTATGTAATCAAATCCCTGCATATCAGTACCTTTTCTATACTTTTATTCGATAATGGCTCTATGTTATAATAATTTGCACTTTAACTAAAAAATGAGTGCAACCATGATTGATACTAACCTGCCTTTAACCGACGTCCACCGCCATCTTGACGGCAACATTCGTGCCCAAACCATTCTTGACCTCGGCCGCCAGTACAATCTCGCGCTCCCTGCCACTTCGCTCGACACCTTGATTCCGCACGTGCAAGTCACCAGCAATGAACCTGATTTAGTGAGTTTCCTCAGCAAACTGGACTGGGGCGTCAAGGTTCTGGCCTCGCTGGATGCCTGCCGTCGTGTGGCCTATGAAAATATTGAAGACGCGGCCCGCAACGGTTTGCACTACGTTGAACTGCGTTTTTCTCCACGTTATATGGCCATGAACCACCAATTGCCGGTAGACGGCGTGGTGGACGCAGTCATCGCCGGCGTCAAAGAAGGCTGCAAAGACTTTAACGTCGAAGCGCGGCTTATCGGTATCATGAGCCGAACCTTCGGCGAAGCCGCCTGTGAAGAAGAGCTTAACGCGCTTCTGGCGCACCGCGACGGCATTACCGCCCTTGATCTGGCCGGTGATGAGCTGGGCTTCCCGGGGCATCTGTTCCTGAACCACTTCTCCCGTGCGCGTGACGCCGGTTGGCGCATCACCGTTCACGCCGGTGAAGCTGCGGGCCCGGAGAGCATCTGGCAGGCGATTCGCGATCTTGGCGCCGAACGTATCGGCCACGGCGTGAAGGCGGTGCAGGATCCGGCATTAATGGATTATCTGGCAGAAAAACGTATTGGCATTGAATCCTGCCTGACCTCTAATATTCAAACCAGCACCGTGCCATCGCTGGCGCAGCACCCGCTGAAAACCTTCCTTGAGCACGGCGTGCTGGCGAGCCTCAATACCGATGACCCGGCAGTACAGGGCATTGATATTCAGCATGAATATCATGTTGCCGCCCCGGCAGCCGGTTTAACGCCTCAGCTGATTCGCCAGGCGCAGATCAATGGCCTGGAAATGGCCTTCCTGTCTGACGCCGAGAAGCAGGCGCTGAAAGCCCGCGTTCTGCGCGGATAAAGTACGCGGATAAAAAAATCCCGGCAGCGTATAAGGCGGCCGGGATTTTTTATTGTCCTGCTATCACACCAAATTAAGCGCCGTGCGATGCTTCGCCGACTCAATCCCCAGCTCAATCAGTTCCATTATCTGAATTGCCTGACCCGCTGGCACCGGGTTCTCGCCGATACCGTTTAGCGCATCGCGGATCCCAGCGTAGTAGGCGGGATAATTACCCGGCAGCGTCAGCCAGTTTTCTTCAACGCGGGTTTCACCTTCAACCGTGGTTAAAATACCGTCACGCATATCATAACCCCAGTCTGCCTGCGGTAGCCGTTCGCCGCTCTTCAGCCTGTCTTCCTGCGGGTCGAGGCCATATTTGACATAACTTGCCTGGGTTCCGTGTACGATATAGCGGGCGGTTTCTGCCGCCGCCAACAGCGTACCGTGTAACACGACGCGGCGTTGCGGATAGGTCAGAACAGCATGGAAGTAATCGGTGGCCTGTGCGCCGGGCCGAATTTGCCCAAGATCGACATTCAGACTTTGCGGCAGGCCGAACAGATTTACCGTCTGGTCCAACAGATGCGAACCTAAGTCATACCAGATGCCGCTACCCAATCCCGGCAGCTCGCGCCAGCGGGCACGAACCTGCGGGCGATAACGGTCAAAGTGCGATTCAAAATAGGCAACCTCGCCCAGTTTGCCTTCATTGATTAGCGCTTTTACCGTCAGAAAATCGCTATCCCAGCGGCGGTTATGGAATACCGACAGCAGTTTACCCTGCTGTTTCGCCAGCGTATCCAGCTCACGCGCCTGTGACAGTGTCACGGTAAAGGGTTTATCCACCACCACATTCTTCCCAGCTTCCAGCGCCGCTTTCGCCAGCGGGAAATGGGTATCGTTCGGCGTTGGAATAACAATCAGGTCGATGTCGGGATCGGCAAACAGCGCATTCGGGTCGGAGACCACTTTTACCGCAGGCCAATCAGCGTGAACCTTGCTGGCATCGCTGCTGGAGACCACCGCCAGCGTCATACCCGGAGTACCGCTGATGAGCGGCGCGTGAAACGTCTTACTGGCAAAGCCATACCCCACTAGCCCGACGCGGATTTGGTCACTCATATTGCAGCCTCACTCTTCGTTTTATGCGGTTAAATACTTTTTGTAATCGATTTCTTATTTGACCCGATCTCTCAATTTCATACAACAGTTTAATAACATTATCGGCCTCCCGCTGCGATATTGATTAAATAAACACCACTTGTCGAATCGTTTCGGCTGAAAACTTGCGTTGTGGGAAAAGCGCGCTAAGATCTTGCTCCGGCACTATTTTATCAATGGACTGTTAGCTAAATTTCATGACTTACGCACTGAATCGTATTGTTGAACTGATTGGTTGGGTTATTTTGGGTTTTTCCGTTCTCCTGTTGTTTGTCGCGCATCACATCGATAATTATCAGTCACCGGAACCTACTACCACCGCATCACTACAAAAAAAGTAACGTTATCACGCTAAAAAAGTGATTCGGATCCCATCTATGCAACCGGTTTCTGAAACCGGTTGCACGTATTTATCTCGCTCTTTACACTTCCTCTATCACAAAGATAAGGAGCGCGATATGTCTGCTTTTCCCCCGAATTTTCTATGGGGTGCTGCCACCGCAGCTTACCAGGTCGAAGGTGCATATAATGAAGACGGCAAAGGCCCGTCTATTTGGGATATTTTCTCTCACCAGCCAGGTACAACCTACCAGGGGACCAACGGCGACGTTGCCGTCGATCACTACCACCGCGTAAAAGAAGATGTTCAGTTGATGGCTGAAATGGGCCTGCAAAGCTACCGTTTCTCCATTTCCTGGCCTCGCCTGCTGCCGAACGGCCGTGGCGAAATCAATGAAGCCGGGATTCAGTTTTATAGCGACCTGATTGATGACCTGCTGGCGCATAATATTGAGCCGATGATTACGCTTTATCACTGGGATCTGCCGCAGGCGTTGCAGGATGAAGGCGGTTGGGAAGCCCGTTCCACAGCGGAAGCCTTCGAAGAGTATGCGCGTCTGTGCTATGCCCGCTTCGGTTCGCGGGTAAAGAAATGGGCCACCTTTAACGAAACCATCGTATTTATTGGTCACGGCTACATCACCGGCAATCACCCACCGTCGGTACGTAATCCTGCTCGCGCCATTCAGGCCTGTCACCACGTTTTTGTTGCACATGCGCTGGCAATCAAAGCTTTCCGCGGCATGGGCATTAACGGTGAAATTGGTTTCGTGAACGTGCTGCAGCCGCACAGTCCGCTCACCAACAGCCAGGAAGATAAGACCGCCAGCGATCTCGCCGATGCGATTCATACGCATTGGTTCTACGATCCGGTCCTGAAAGGCCATTATCCTGCCGAACTGTTAGCGCAGTCGCAGGCTCTGTGGGGCGTACCGCGTTTTGCGCCTGGCGATGACGAACTGCTGCGCAAAAACCGCTGTGATTTTATCGGCCTTAACTACTATCGCCGCGAAACGGTTTCCGCGCAGCCGCCGGTTGAAAAAGTGAGCGGTGAACAAGGCGTTGAAGGCCTGTTCTATTTTGTCCGTAATCCGCAAAGCACCTACACCGAATGGGGTTGGGAAATCTGGCCACAGGGTCTGACCGACGGCATCATGATGATCAAAGAGCGTTACGGTGATATTCCTATCTATATCACTGAAAACGGCCTGGGCGCGGTCGACCCCATTGTTGATGGCGAAATCGTTGATGACCCGCGCATCGATTTCCTGCGGATGCACATTGATGCGCTGGAAAAGGCCATTGCGCTGGGCGCCGACGTGCGGGGATATTACCCGTGGTCATTTATCGATTTACTGAGCTGGCTGAACGGCTATAAAAAGCAGTACGGCTTCGTTTATGTCGACCATAAAAAGAATCTGGCGCGTCAGCGTAAAAAAAGCTTCTTCTGGTATCAGGATGTTATTGCCAGTCGCGGCGAAAATCGTTGATCCCCACTCTCATCAGGGCGCCATTCGGCGCCCTGACTGCCAAAAAACGGCGAATTTCGGGGTGAAATCAATAAGCACATTTTCTGTTATTGAAATTCATTCGTATAAAACAAATAATCCATAATATCCCGTTGAGACTTAGCCTGGTTGGCTAAACGCTCGATCAAGCGGATACCAATAATCACATTGGCTATAAATACTGAAAACCCCACCTCGTTTTCCCGATATCCACTCGGTTGAAAAGCGATGCCCGGTGGCTTTAACATTTTAAATGGATACCTACAAATGACCGTCCTGGATTATTTATTAAAATTCCGCAAAGTCAGTTCGCTTGACACCCTTGAAAAGCTTTATGACCACCTGAACTATTCGCTGACCAACACCGAAGAATTGATCAATATGTACCGCGCCGCTGACCACCGCCGAGCTGAGCTGGTCTCCGGTGGCCGTTTGTACGATGTAGGCCAGGTGCCAAAATCCGTTTGGCGTTTCGTGCAATAAGGGTTTTCTCCTCAGCGCCAGTTGCTTATACTCCACGGCCTGTAATTTACCTCACCACTGGCGCTGATTTTCAGGAGACACAATGTCAGATATTTCTGCAGAACGTATCGGCGGATGGCTGCTCGGCCCATTGGCCTGGTTAATCGTTCAGTTAATAAGCATCAGCGTAACCTTGGTTAAATTCACCTATGTTCTGTTTTCACCACAAACGCTAGCGCTGTTAAAAGACCTGGGCACATCCAACGTCACGTTACTCGCGCTATCGTTCATCTCATTCGTTGCCATGTGGTATTACACGATGTGGCTGACCGTTGCCTTCTTCAGACGACGTAGCAATGTGCCAAAGCACTATATTATTTGGTTGATGGTAGGCGTCATTCTGGCGGTGAAAGCCTTTGCCTTCTCGCCTATCGCCGACGATCTGGCCGTACGCCAACTGCTGCTTCCGCTGCTGGCCGCCGCGCTGATTGTTCCTTACTTCAAGCGCTCTACGCGGGTCAAGCGCACGTTTACACGCACCTAATAACCCCACACTTAGCCTGTTGTCGCTGGCAACGCTTTGTCAGATAATAGGTAGCTTTTTTTGTTACAGGTCAAATGATGGCTGACTATTTATTGCTCTTTATCGGTACTGTGCTGGTAAACAACTTCGTCCTGGTGAAATTCCTGGGTCTGTGCCCGTTTATGGGGGTGTCCAAAAAACTGGAAACCGCCATGGGGATGGGGCTTGCGACGACGTTCGTGATGACGCTCGCGTCTATCTGCGCCTGGCTTATCGATACCTGGATCCTTATCCCGCTGGACTTAATCTACCTGCGCACGCTGGCCTTTATTCTGGTCATCGCCGTGGTGGTTCAGTTCACCGAAATGGTGGTGCGTAAAACCAGCCCGGCGCTGTATCGCCTGCTCGGGATTTTTCTGCCGCTCATTACCACTAACTGCGCCGTACTCGGCGTGGCGTTGTTGAACATCAACCTCGGTCATAACTTCCTGCAGTCGGCGTTGTACGGTTTCTCCGCCGCCGTCGGCTTCTCGCTGGTCATGGTGTTGTTTGCCTCTATTCGCGAACGTCTGGTCGTTTCCGATGTACCCGCACCGTTTCGCGGCAACGCCATCGCGTTGATTACCGCTGGTTTAATGTCGTTAGCCTTTATGGGCTTTAGCGGGTTGGTGAAGTTGTAATGATGACCTTCTGGATTGCTGTCGTCGCAATCAGCCTGTTAGGGCTGATTTTTGGCGTCATTCTTGGCTATGCTTCTCGCCGTTTTGCGGTTGAAGATGACCCCGTTGTCGAAAAAATTGATGAGCTGCTGCCGCAGAGCCAATGCGGCCAGTGCGGCTACCCTGGCTGCCGCCCCTACGCCGAAGCGGTCAGCAACGGTGAAAAAATTAACTGCTGCGCCCCCGGCGGCGAAGCGGTGATGTTAAAGATTGCCGAGCTGTTAAACGTTGATCCACAGCCTATTGATGCTGATGAATCTGCGGCGGAACCCGCACGTATGCTCGCCATTATTGATGAAGCCAACTGTATTGGTTGCACTAAATGCATTCAGGCCTGCCCGGTGGATGCCATCGTTGGCGCCACGCGAGCCATGCATACCGTGGTGAGTTCACTGTGCACCGGCTGTAACCTGTGCGTGGCCCCCTGCCCGACACAGTGCATTGAATTACGCCCGGTAGAGACCACCACCGACAGTTGGAAATGGGATTTGCACACCATCCCGGTCCGAATTATTCCTGTGGAACACCATGTTTAAGCTATTTTCCGCGTTCAGAAAAGATAAAGTCTGGGACTTCAACGGCGGCATTCACCCGCCGGAAATGAAAACCCAGTCTAACGGCACACCGCTGCGCCAGATCCCGCTTGCCCAGCGTTTTGTTATCCCTCTGAAACAACATATCGGCGCAGAAGGCGAACTCAGCGTTCAGCCAGGCGATCGCGTGCTGCGCGGTCAGCCGCTGACTCACGGTTGGGGAAAAATGCTGCCAGTCCATGCGCCAACGTCCGGGACCGTTGTGGCAATTGAACCGCATGCCACCGCGCACCCCTCCGCGCTGCCGGAAATGAGCGTGATTATTGATGCCGATGGCGAAGACCTCTGGACGACCCGCGACGGCTGGAGTGATTACAAAAATCGTAGCCGCGAAGAGCTTATCGAACGCATTCACCAGTTTGGCGTCGCCGGTTTAGGCGGCGCAGGCTTCCCGACGGGCACAAAACTGCGCGGCGGTGGCGATAAAATTGACACCCTGATTATCAATGCCGCTGAGTGCGAACCGTATATCACCGCTGACGATCGGCTGATGCAGGATTGCGCAGCGCAAATCCTTGATGGTATTCAGATTCTCGCCCATATCCTGCAGCCACAGCAGGTACTTATCGGCATTGAAGATAATAAACCGCAGGCTATCTCTATGATGCGTGCGGTGCTGGCGGGCCAGCATAATATTCACCTGCGGGTTATCCCGACTAAATATCCATCCGGCGGCGCAAAACAGCTGACGCAAATTCTGACCGGCAAGCAGGTTCCGCACGGCGGGCGCTCGTCGGACATTGGCGTCCTGATGCAAAACGTCGGTACAGCCTATGCGGTTAAACGCGCCATTATTGACGGCGAGCCTCTCACCGAGCGTGTAGTGACGCTGACCGGGGAATCCGTCGGTAAACCCGGTAACGTCTGGGCGCGCCTGGGTACGCCGGTACAGCATCTGTTAAAACACGCGGATTTTTGTCCTTCCAGCGAGCAGATGGTCATTATGGGTGGCCCACTAATGGGCTTTACCCTGCCCTGGCTGGACGTTCCGGTGGTCAAAATCACCAACTGTCTGCTGGCGCCATCGCCTGCCGAGATGGGTGAGCCGGAAGAGGAAAAAGGCTGCATTCGCTGTAGCGCCTGCGCTGATGCCTGCCCGGCCGATCTTTTGCCGCAGCAGTTGTACTGGTTCAGTAAAGGCCAGCAGCACGACAAAGCGACCGCGCATAATCTGTCCGACTGCATCGAATGCGGGGCCTGCGCCTGGGTATGCCCAAGCAGCATTCCGTTGGTGCAGTATTTCCGCCAGGAAAAGGCCGAGATAAACGAAATTCGCCTTGAAGATCAACGTGCCGCAGAGGCAAAAGCCCGCTTTGAGGCTCGTCAACTGCGTCTTGAGCGCGAAAAAATTGCCCGTGAAGAGCGCCACAAAAAGGCGGCGGTACAGCCGACCGCTAAAGATCAAGATGCCATTCATGCCGCTTTGGCACGGGTGAAGGAAAAACAACAGCAGGCCACCCAGCCGATTGTTATCCAATCCGGTTCTCTGCCTGATAACAGCGCAGTCGCCGCTGCACGCGAAGCGCGTAAAGCGCAGGCTCGCGCAGCACAGGCGGAAAAACAGCAAACCGCCGATGAGGCAACCGATCCGCGCAAAGCCGCCGTTGAAGCCGCTATTGCTCGCGCCAAAGCGCGTAAAGCGGCGCAGCAGACGGAAGTGGAAGCAACGCCTGCCGCTTCCGATGAAACCATCGATCCGCGCAAAGCCGCCGTTGAGGCCGCCATTGCTCGTGCCAAAGCACGTAAAGCGGCGCAGCAGCCGGAAGCGGAAGCAACGCCTGCCGCTTCCGATGAAACCATCGACCCGCGCAAGGCGGCGGTCGAAGCCGCTATTGCTCGCGCTAAAGCACGTAAAGCGGCGCAGCAGCCGGAAGCGGAAGCAGCGCCTGCCGTGTCCGATGAAACCATCGACCCACGCAAGGCGGCGGTTGAAGCCGCTATTGCTCGCGCTAAAGCGCGTAAAGCGGCGCAGCAGCAGGAAACGGAAGCAGCGCCTGCCGTATCCGATGAAATCATCGACCCGCGCAAAGCTGCGGTTGAAGCCGCTATTGCTCGCGCTAAAGCACGTAAAGCGGCGCAGCAGCAGGAAGCGGAAGCAGCGCCTGCCGTTTCTGATGAAATCATCGACCCGCGCAAAGCTGCGGTTGAAGCCGCTATTGCTCGCGCTAAAGCGCGTAAAGCGGCGCAGCAAGATATTACGGAATCTGCCGCTAACGACGATTCTCGCAAAGCCGCAGTCGCCGCAGCGATCGCCCGTGTTCAAGCCAGGAAAGCCGCTCAGGCCGTTAACGAGGATTAAATGGTTTTCAAAATTGCAAGTTCCCCTTATACCCATAACCAACGCCAGACATCGCGGATCATGATGCTGGTGGTCATTGCCGCCCTGCCCGGAATTCTGGTGCAGAGCTGGTTCTTTGGCTGGGGAACCGTTATTCAGCTCATGCTGGCTATCATTACCGCCTGGCTTGCCGAATCGCTGGTGCTACGTCTGCGTAAACAAAATGTCGTCCAGACGCTGGCGGATAATTCCGCATTGCTGACCGGCCTGCTGCTGGCTATCAGTATTCCACCGTTCGCCCCGTGGTGGATGGTGGTGCTCGGCACCGTGTTCGCGGTCATTATCGCCAAGCAACTGTACGGCGGTTTGGGGCAAAACCCATTCAACCCAGCAATGATTGGCTATGTGGTGCTACTGATCTCCTTCCCGGTACAGATGACCTCGTGGCTGCCGCCGCATGAAATTGCCGCCTCGACGCCGGGCTTTATCGATGCGGTACATATGATTTTCACCGGCCACACCGTTGCGGGTCAGGATATGAACGCCCTGAAGATCGGTATCGATGGCATCAGCCAGGCCACGCCGCTGGATACCTTTAAAACCTCGCGTCACGCCGGGCAGCCGGTTGAGCAAATCCTCGACGGCGCTATCTATCATGGCGCACTGGCCGGCATCGGCTGGCAGTGGGTCAATATTGCGTATCTGGTGGGTGGCCTGTTTTTGTTGTGGCAAAAGGCTATTCGCTGGCATATTCCGCTCGGTTTCCTGGTCAGCCTCGCGGTCTGCTCTACCCTAGGCTGGCTGCTGCATCCTGAAAACGTTGCTTCGCCGCAGATGCATCTGCTTTCCGGCGCAACGATGCTGGGCGCATTCTTTGTTCTGACCGACCCTGTCACCGCATCGACCACCAATCGCGGACGTCTTATTTTTGGCGCGCTAGCAGGGCTTTTGGTATGGCTTATTCGTAGCTTTGGTGGCTATCCAGACGGCGTGGCCTTTGCCGTTCTGCTGGCCAACATCACCGTGCCGCTGATTGATTACTACACGCGCCCACGCACTTACGGACACCGCTGAGGATTCACCATGTTAAAAACCATGCGTAAACACGGTGTCACGCTGGCGCTGTTCGCTGCCGGTTCGACGGGCCTGACGGCAGCAATTAACCAGCTCACCAAGCACACTATTGACGAACAGGCTGAAAAGCAGCAAAACGCGTTATTCCAGCAGGTGGTTCCCGCTGACAGCTATAATAATGCGCTGCTGAAGAGCTGTTTTGTGGTGACTGCGCCCGAACTGGGTAAAGGGCAACATAAAATCTATATCGCGAGAATGGATGACAAGCCGGTTGCTGCCGTGCTGGAAGCGACCGCCCCTGACGGCTACTCTGGTGCAATCCAGCTTTTAGTCGGTGCGGATTTCAACGGTACCGTGCTTGGCACCCGCGTCACGGAACATCACGAAACGCCGGGGCTTGGCGATAAAATTGAATTACGCCTCTCGGACTGGATAACCTTCTTTGCCGGGAAGAAAATCAGCGGCGCAAACGACGCCCAGTGGGCGGTGAAAAAAGACGGCGGCCAGTTTGACCAGTTTACCGGTGCAACGATTACGCCTCGCGCCGTCGTCAACGCCGTTAAGCGGGCCGGGCTGTATGCCGAAACGCTTCCTGAGCAACTTTCACAACTGCAAGCCTGTGGAGAGTAAATAATGAGCGAGGTCAAAGAGGTTATTGTCCAGGGTCTCTGGAAAAATAACTCCGCGCTGGTCCAGCTATTGGGAATGTGTCCGCTGCTGGCGGTCACCTCCACTGCGACCAATGCCCTTGGTTTGGGCCTGGCGACAACGCTGGTGTTGACCCTGACCAACCTGGCAATCTCCAGCCTACGTCGCTGGACGCCGGCTGAAATTCGTATCCCGATTTACGTGATGATTATCGCCTCGGTGGTGAGCGCCGTGCAGATGCTGATTAACGCCTATGCATTTGGCCTCTATCAGTCGCTGGGGATCTTTATCCCTCTCATCGTCACCAACTGCATCGTCGTAGGACGCGCCGAAGCGTTCGCGGCTAAGAAAGGCCCGGCACTGTCTGCACTTGACGGTTTTGCCATCGGCATGGGCGCAACCTGCACCATGTTCGTTCTGGGTTCTATTCGTGAGCTGTTAGGAAACGGGACGCTGTTTGACGGCGCCGACGGTCTGTTGGGGAGTTGGGCTAAATCGCTGCGCGTTGAGCTCTTCCATACCGACACGCCTTTCCTGTTGGCCATGCTGCCGCCGGGCGCGTTTATCGGTCTTGGCATGCTGTTGGCCATCAAGTATTTGATTGATGAACGGACGAAGCAACGTCGTGCCCAGGCCGTCGCGGCTGAAAACGTCGAAATTAATACGGCAGAGAAAGCCTGATGAATAAAGCTAAACGCCTTGAGATCCTGACCCGCCTGCGCGACAACAATCCGCATCCGACCACCGAACTGAACTTCAGCTCGCCGTTTGAACTACTGATTGCGGTGCTGCTTTCCGCTCAGGCCACCGACGTCAGCGTGAATAAGGCGACCGCCAGGCTATATCCGGTGGCCAATACGCCGCAGGCGATGCTCGATTTAGGCGTTGATGGCGTGAAGGAATACATCAAGACTATTGGGCTGTTTAACAGTAAGGCCGAAAACGTCATCAAAACCTGCCGGATGCTGCTTGAGCTGCACGGTGGTGAAGTTCCGGAAAACCGCGAGGCGCTAGAGGCGCTGCCGGGCGTGGGGCGTAAGACCGCGAATGTGGTGCTGAATACGGCCTTCGGTTGGCCCACCATTGCCGTCGATACCCATATTTTCCGCGTCTGCAATCGCACAAATTTCGCTCCGGGCAAGAACGTCGAACAGGTCGAAGAGAAGCTACTGAAGGTTGTTCCCGCCGAATTTAAGGTTGATTGCCACCACTGGTTGATTCTACACGGACGTTACACCTGTATTGCCCGCAAACCACGCTGCGGCTCATGCATTATCGAAGATCTGTGTGAATATAAAGAGAAAATTGAGCTGTAGACCATTTTTCGCGGTGTAGCAAGTCCGCTTACCGCCTTCTCTCCTCGCGCTTAAGCCACGTTTAATCCCATATAATTATTCAGTATTTGGCATTTATAACGCCTATATACCGTTTTTACAGGTCAAACGTGTCATCACTAGCGAAAATTTCTATACAATTGCTGACAAGATCATGTGAGCAACATAATGTTGCATTTATGTTTCTTTACAGGCAAAACACCTACATCATCGCATTGCAACATTTGCAATGCACAAAACGATCATCCAGTATTTTTTCAGAATTCAGCCTATATCACTATATTCAAGCGCGATCAGCAGAAGATATGGTTACAATCCGGTTTTTAGCGTCCGCTGATAGCATAATAAACCACCTATTTTTAAAGCATGAAATTTAACGCTGAATAACATTTATAAAAATGGTTAATTATACCAGTTACTTTATTTGTAACAGAGTATTTCAAAGGCCTTGTCTGAAAGTGCAGGATAGTGAACATTACTTCCCGTTTCCCTCCAGAATAACTATAAGGTGGATGCCAAAACGAGCACTCCGCCCAGTACACCCCCCAGTAATTGGGATGTAAATAAGAGGTATATGTGTCTACTGCAAACAATAAACCAACTGAAAGCGTGAGTTTGAACGCCTTCAAACAACCTAAAGCGTTTTATCTCATCTTCTCTATCGAGTTATGGGAGCGTTTTGGCTTCTACGGCCTGCAAGGCATTATGGCCGTTTACCTGGTTAAACAACTGGGTATGTCTGAAGCAGATTCCATCACCCTGTTCTCTTCCTTCAGTGCGTTAGTTTACGGTCTGGTTGCTATCGGCGGCTGGCTGGGTGACAAAGTGCTGGGTACGAAACGCGTGATTATGCTCGGTGCCGTAGTACTGGCGATTGGTTATGCGCTGGTTGCATGGTCCGGCCACGATGCTGGTATCGTGTATATGGGTATGGCGACTATCGCCGTGGGTAACGGCCTGTTCAAAGCCAACCCATCTTCCCTGCTTTCTACCTGTTATGCCAAAGACGATCCACGTCTGGACGGTGCATTCACTATGTACTATATGTCCGTGAACATCGGTTCGTTCTTCTCTATGCTGGCAACACCATGGCTCGCAGCTAAATACGGCTGGAGCACGGCGTTCGCACTGAGCGTCGTCGGTATGCTGATCACCGTAGTTAACTTCGCGTTCTGCCAGCGTTGGGTTAAACAGTACGGTTCTAAACCTGACTTTGAACCGACTAACTACCGCAACCTGCTGCTGACCATCCTGGGCGTTGTAGTGCTGGTAGCCGTTGCTACCTGGCTGCTCCACCACCAGGAAATTGCACGTATGGTGCTGGGCGTGATTGCGCTGGGTATCGTATTCATCTTCGGTAAAGAAGCCTTTGCAATGCAGGGCGCGGCACGTCGTAAGATGATTGTGGCCTTCATCCTGATGCTGGAAGCGATTATCTTCTTCGTTCTGTACAGCCAGATGCCGACCTCCCTGAACTTCTTCGCCATTCGCAACGTTGAGCACTCCATTCTGGGTATCGCGTTCGAACCGGAACAGTATCAGGCGCTGAACCCATTCTGGATAATCATTGGTAGCCCAATTCTTGCCGCTATCTACAACAAGATGGGTGACACTCTGCCAATGCCAACCAAGTTTGCGATTGGTATGGTGCTGTGCTCCGCTGCATTCCTGATCCTGCCGCTGGGCGCGAAATTCGCCACCGACGCGGGTATTGTTTCTGTTAACTGGTTGATTATCTGCTACGGTCTGCAGAGTATCGGTGAACTGATGATTTCCGGTCTGGGCCTCGCTATGGTTGCACAGCTGGTTCCACAGCGCCTGATGGGCTTCATCATGGGTAGCTGGTTCCTGACCACCGCCGGTGCAAACATCATTGGTGGCTATGTTGCTGGCATGATGGCAGTTCCAGAAAACGTAACCGACCCGGTGATGTCGCTGGAAGTCTATGGCCGCGTATTCCTGCAGATTGGCGTCGCCACTGCCGTTGTCGCCGTGCTGATGTTGCTGACCGCACCAAAACTGAACCGCATGACTCAGGACGATCCGAAGTCTGCTACAGACGGTGAAGCCGCTTCCGCGTAATGTCATCGGGAAACGAATAATTTTGGGCCGCTAACTTTCGTTAGCGGCTTTTTTTTTATCGACTCAAGCACTAACATACCTGCATATCCGCCAGCCGCCCTTCTGCTGATGGACCACAAAAATAACCGAAGTCTGAAGGAGTTACCCATGAAATTGTTCTATAAACCTGGCGCCTGTTCCCTGGCATCGCACATCACCCTACGGGAAAGCGGAAAAGATTTTTCGCTGATTGGCGTCGACCTTATGCACAAACGTATGGAAAACGGCGACGATTTTCTGAAGGTGAACCCGAAGGGCCAGGTCCCGGCGCTGCTGCTGGATGACAACACCCTGCTGACTGAAGGCGTGGCGATCATGCAATACATCGCCGACAGCGTCTCTGACCGCCAGCTGCTGGCACCGGTGGGTACCATTAACCGTTACAAAACGCTGGAGTGGCTGAACTTCATCGCCACCGAGCTGCACAAAGGCTTCACGCCGCTGTTCCGCCCGGACACGCCAGAAGAGTACAAACCAACGGTGCGCGCGCTGTTGGATAAAAAGCTGGCTTACATTGACGAATCCCTGGCAGGCGCTCAGTGGATCAGCGGTTCACGTTTTACCATTGCCGATGCATACCTGTTTACCGTGCTGCGCTGGGCATTTGCCGTGAAGCTGGATATGGCGGGTTATAAGAATATCGCGGACTATATGGCACGCGTAGCTGCACGTCCGGCGGTAGCGGCAGCAATGGCCGCTGAAGGGCTGAAATAAGCGTTTAACATTTGCATTGCCCGGTGCGCATGGCGCTACCGGGCATTGTTCACCGACTTACAGTCGCGTCGCGCTGAAGTCGTGTTCGGGTTTCGCAATCCTGTCCTGGGCCGCAACCACCTGCAGTTCGTACTCGCCCATCTCTTTTGTCGTCAGCATGATTTCATACACCGCCGCGGTAACGTGCTCCAGTGCATCACGGACCGAAGCCCCTTGCAGCAGTTTCACTAATAGCAAACCGCTGGTAACGTCACCAACACCAACCGGATGACGTGAACCGAAATCAATCAGTGGACGGCTGATATGCCACGCTTCGTCTGCCGTCACCAGCAGCATTTCGAAACGATCCGGGCTGTATCCCGCGCGCGCCAGGTGTTTCACCAGCACAATCTCCGGCCCTTGCGCAATCAGTTCACGCGCCGTGAGCACGGCCTCATTGACATCGTTCACCGCGTGGCCGGAGAGGATCTCCAGCTCGATAAGATTCGGCGCAATGATATCGCTTGCCGGAAGCGCATAGCGCTTATGGAACTCGGCCACGCCGGGTGCCACGATACAGCCTTTTTCCGGGTGCCCCATTACCGGGTCACAGAAATATTTCGCCTGCGGGTTCGCCGCTTTGACCTGACGGACAATACCCAGAATATGCTCGCCCTGTTCCGCTGACCCAAGATAACCGCTCAGCACGGCGCTACAACGCGATAACTGGTCGATGTCCGCAATCCCCTGAACAATCTCGGTCAGGTGCGCTGGCGGCATCACACAGCCGGTCCATTTACCGTATTGCGTGTGGTTGGAGAATTGAACGGTGTTCAATGGCCAGACGTTCGCGCCAAGACGGCGCATAGGAAATTCGGCTGCACTGTTGCCCGCATGACCGAAAACAACGTGGGACTGAATGGCGAGGATGTTGTTCATTAGTTCTACTCAGACGACAAAAAAGAAGGGGGCGTAGTTTCCCACGCCCCCCTGTTTTGGAATATTACTTCCAGCAGATCAAACAGTAGTTTTTCTTACCACGACGTAACAGCGTGTAGCGACCAAACAAAATGTCGCCGTCGTTGAAGAAGTACTCTGGGTCGGCCTGTTTTTCACCGTTAATGGTGACCGCGTTAGAAGCGATGGTTTTACGTGCCTGACCGCGAGACGGCTGCAGCTCGGAGTCCACCAGCGCCTGCATCAGGTCGGCGCCTTTTTCCATCTCAACCATCGGCACGCCATCCTGTGCAAGCTGCTCGAAGTCAGCTTCACTCAGCGCGCTCAGGGAGCCGCTGAACAGGCTTTCAGTGATGCGTTTTGCCGCCACCAGGCCTTCTTCACCGTGCACCAGACGAGTCACCAGCTCCGCCAGCACATACTGGGCGCGCGGGGCTTTACCGCTGTTTTTATCTTCTTCTTCCAGGGCATTGATCTCTTCAATGTCCATGAAGGTGAAGAACTTCAGGAAGCGATAAACATCGGCATCCGCGGTGTTAATCCAGAACTGATAGAATTTGTACGGGCTGGTTTTCTTCGGATCCAGCCATACTGCGCCGCCTTCAGTCTTGCCGAATTTGGTGCCGTCAGCTTTGGTGATCAGCGGAACGGTCAGGCCGAATACCTGATTCTGGTGCAGACGACGGGTCAGGTCGATACCAGAGGTGATGTTGCCCCACTGGTCGGAACCGCCAATCTGCAGCGCAACGCCGTGCAGTTTGTTCAGGCAAGCGAAGTCATAACCCTGCAGCAGATTGTAGGAAAACTCGGTGAATGAAATCCCCTGATCGTCACGGTTCAGACGCTGCTTAACCGCTTCTTTGTTGATCATCTGGTTAACAGAGAAGTGCTTACCGATATCGCGCAGGAAAGTCAGCACGTTCATGCCGCCAAACCAGTCGTAGTTGTTAGCGGCGATTGCCGAGTTGTCGCCACAGTCGAAGTCGAGGAACGGTGCAACCTGCTTACGGATTTTCGCAACCCAGTCCTGTACGGTATCTTCGGTGTTCAGTTTACGCTCGGCGGCTTTAAAGCTAGGGTCCCCAATCAGACCGGTCGCACCACCCACCAGCGCAACAGGTTTATGCCCTGCCTGCTGGAAGCGTTTCAGGCATAACAAAGGAACAAGATGCCCCAAATGCAAGCTGTCAGCGGTAGGATCGAAGCCGCAATAGAGCGCGATCGGGCCTTGCGCCAGTCGCTCTGCTAACGCTACCTCGTCCGTTACCTGGGCAACTAGCCCCCGCTCTTGCAGTTGTTTAATCAAGTTACTGCTTGCCATCAAATTCTCCATCTATATCCGACTGCACCTTTGCCGGTACACGACTTTTCGCCAGACGCGAAAGCCTTATAGAATAAAGCGCTGGCGCATTCAGCGCTAGCGCTTAAGACAACAAATTTCAGCGTTTACGGGGCCAGGCGGTCAATTTTCCACGCGTCGGCTTCACGCTGGTACAAAAAACGGTCATGCAGACGGTGTTCACCGCCCTGCCAGAACTCCATTTGCTCAACCGTGACGCGAAAGCCTCCCCAAAAACTTGGCAACGGCACGTCGCCCTGTTGGAATTTTTGTTTCAACTCAAGAAACTTGCTTTCGAGGATCCCGCGAGCAGAGATGCGGCTGGACTGTTTAGAGACCCAGGCGCCAATCTGGCTATCGCGCGGGCGGCTGTGGAAGTATTTCATCACTTCAAGCGTCGACAGGCGCTCAGCTTTACCAATAACCATCACCTGGCGATCCAACATATGCCATGGGAACAGCAGGCTGATGCGCGGGTTCTGCTCCAGTTGATGTGCTTTGCGACTGCCCAGGTTGGTGTAAAACACCAGCCCTTTCTCGTCATAATGTTTAAGCAGCACAATGCGCTGATACGGTTGACCGTTTTCATCCACCGTTGCCACAACCATTGCCGTAGGATCGGCCAGACGTGCCTCGCAGGCCTGTCCAAGCCAGCGTTCAAAAAGCGGTAGCGGTTCGGCGGGAAGATCGTGGCGACGCAGGCCGCCACGGGTGTATTCTCGGCGCAGATGCGCGATTTGCTGCAGATCTTCGTTATCAGACATGGCGTTTGAAATTGTAGTCAGTAGGTGGCGTTATTGTGCGCCGCCCGCCTGAAAATCTCAACGCTTGGGGTTTTGTAACTTACAGTTATTCAGCACGATATGGTCGCGTTTATAGACCGTTGCCTCGTCGCCTTTCGACCAGAACACGTAAATACCATCGGTATAGCGTGCACCCGAAGCAGAAATGCCCTGCGGCAGATTCAACTGCTGATTGTCATAAACAAAGCTAACCTGCTGACGCGGGTTGTTAAGTTGAACCGTTAACGGTTTTTCATCGCACTGATATTCCAGCGTGTCGGTTTGCATGCGTTCCATAAACTGGTTGTAAGTGCTACAGCCGGCAAGCATCAAAGGGATAACAGCAATAAGTAGTTTTTTCATTTTATTAGGCCTTTCGACATTCCTGGTCAAGGAGCGATTTTCACACTCCCGTTCAAGGTAAGTCTACAGGCCGATGGTAAAAGAAGATTTCAGTTAACTCTTATTATTCTGTGGGTTCGCTGGGAAAATGGCCCCTAAAACGGTAGCCTCTGATGCGCCGGTCACAGAAGGCAAGTTTCCCGGCAGGCCCGCCACCGTGCGCCAGGCAAGCCAGGCAAAAGCCAGCGCTTCCATATCGTCACCGCTAATACCATATTCATCGGTGGCGGCGACTTCCGTACCCGCCAGCAGCCCGGCAAGACGCGCCATCACTAGCGGATTGCGGCTTCCGCCGCCGCATACCAGCAAACGGTCGCAGCCACCGCTAAGCAGCACCTGTTCACTGATGGTCACCGCCGTGAGCTCCGTCAGCGTCGCCTGTACGTCTTGCGGCCGCAGCCCAGGATAACGCGAGAGGAATTGCGCCAGCCAGCCGTAGTTAAAGTATTCGCGCCCGGTGCTCTTCGGTGCCGGAGCGCTAAAATACGGGTCGCTCAGCATATCCTGCAGCAACGGTAACACAACTTTGCCTTCGTTAGCCCACTCGGCGTCTTTATCGTACGGTTTGCCGAGACTACGCCAGACCCATGCATCCATCAGCATATTGCCCGGCCCGGTATCAAATCCCCGCACCGGTTGACCCGGAACCAGCAGGGAGAGATTGGCAATCCCGCCGATGTTAAGGATCATTCGCCGTTCGCTCTCGTGGGCCAGCAGCGCCTGGTGAAACGCAGGAACCAGCGGTGCGCCCTGCCCGCCAAGCGCCATGTCGCGGCGGCGGAAATCCCCCACGACGCTAACACCGGTGCGGGCAGCGATAATATTATTGTCACCAATTTGCATCGTATGCGGCGCATCGCTCTTCGGCTCATGCCAGACCGTTTGCCCATGGCAGCCGATAGCGACGATATCCTGCGCCTTGAGATGCTCCTGGGACATCAGTGCGATAATGGCATCGGCAAACAAATTACCCAGCCGATTGTCGAGCTGACCCAGCTGCGAGAGCGTTAGCGGCTGTCCCTGACAAATAGCCAGTACCGCTTCTTTTAGCGCAATGGGAATGGGCCAGGACAGGCTGGCAAGCTGTGCCACTCTGCTTTCATCAATGGCCGCGAGTACCACGTCTACGCCGTCAAGACTGGTTCCCGACATCACGCCAATATATCGCCCGGATTTCATACGCCGTCCTTAGTCACTTTTGCAGGGTTAACACTCCAGCATAAAGTGGCACGTAATGCTATTAACTAATAATGTTTTTTAACAATATACCCTCAGCACGGCTATTCCCGGAGACCCAACATTTTGTCTTGCGTTTAGCGTTGGTTAAGCCAGGGCGGATTATTCTTTGCGAATAAATGCGGAGTATATGACCGCGTCGTTCAAATACCATATAATTGTTCAGTAGGGATGCTCATGAGGGCAATTCTGGTGAACTGGAGATTCATAATGATGTTACGCGTGTTGGCTGTTTCAATGATTGGTTTATCCCTGGCTGGATGTGTCAACAGTAGCGGCCTGTCCGGCGATGTTTACTCTGCCTCTGAAGCGAAACAGGTACAGAACGTGACTTACGGTACAATTGTCCACGTACGTCCTGTTCAGATTCAAGGTGGTGACGATAGCAACGTTATCGGTGCTATCGGTGGTGCAGTACTTGGTGGTTTCCTGGGTAATACCGTCGGTGGTGGTACCGGGCGTTCTCTGGCTACCGCAGCCGGCGCAGTGGCAGGCGGCGTAGCTGGCCAGAGCGTTCAAGGTGCGATGAACAAAACCCAGGGCGTCGAACTGGAAATCCGTAAAGATGATGGCAATACCATCATGGTGGTCCAGAAACAGGGCGATACCCGTTTCTCTGCAGGCCAGCGCGTCGTAATGGCGAGCAATGGTAGCCAGGTGACCGTTTCCCCACGTTAAGACTCCCGGTGTACGTGGTTTTTATGACCACGTACACTTTTTCATGATATCTCGTATTTCCTTATTCCCGCCTTTCGTCATTACTATATTCATATGATGAATATATAAAAGCCATTTACCCCTGCTATTATTTGCGCATAAACAATATTTCTTTACAGATAGTCCAGTAAACTATTATGCATATAGGGCCAGGACGCCCGAAGCGACAGCGCTTAATGTAAATAGGATACATATATGCTCTTAAAATTCCCTTTGCGACGTTTTTTGATTTATCTCGCCATTACTCTCATTGGGGCATTTGTTCTGAACCATTTATCCAATGCTTTCATACGTAATCTCCCAGCAATAGCTCCTATTTTATTTCCGACGCTGACAATTTTTTTGATGGTATTCCACAGCATGATCGCCGTGTTTATGATCATGAAGTATGCATGTGATAAACGTCAGCTCTATTTGATGCCTATCGCCTGCGCATTCACCTCCTCGGCGCTGCTGATGCTCGGAACCTTAAACAGCTATCCCGGGTGGTTTTTGTGTGGCGGGTTGAATAAAACCAATTACAATGATGCGTTAATCTTTTTCTCATTCCGCAACATTCTGATGGCCATACTATTTGTGACGGCTGTCATTCTGTATGCAATTCGCAAGTGGCAAATGCACAGCCGCGTAATACATTTAACTATCTTAACTATTATTGTTTCTTTTAGTCTGACAGCAATGTACCTGGCCTGGTTGTACTCCAGCAATAATTTGGCCTTACATGTCGATTTCATTGATAATATTACGTTTAGATATACACATATCTGGAAAGAAACATTTATCTGGACTCTCATAGGGATCTGGATAGTCACCCTGCTAACCATTTTATTCGTGACGCAATTACGTAATGTATTTTGGTATAGCGGTGCTTTTTTTTGCTCCTGTTATATTTTCACGCTGTTGGTGCTGATGGTTGGAGAGAACGTCGCTAGCTACAGTTGGTATCAGGCGCGCTTATTTGAAACCATATCGACGCTGTTCTTGATCTTCGTGTTGTTCTGCGATGTCTTCACGCTGTATCGTCAGTCCAACGCTAAGTATCTTAATTCATACCAGAACTCCATCCGCGACCCGTTAACGCAGCTGTATAACCGCAGTTATTTCTATGACTCATTCACCGCCCTGCTACCCGCTGTCGCCAATGGCCAGCCGGTCTCGGTTATCGTCAGCGATCTCGATCACTTCAAGCGTATCAACGACAGATATGGACATCTGCAGGGCGACAAGGTCATTCAATTTGTCGCCAATATCCTGCAAGACTCCGTACGCCAGAACGACGTCGCCGCGCGGATTGGCGGTGAAGAGTTTGCGCTCCTGTTGGTGAATACCTCTTCGGAAGTGGCGCACTCTATTGCCGAACGTATCCGCCTGGTGATTAGCCAGCACGATGACGTGAGCAGTGACAATCATTTTCCGGAGCCGGTAACGATCAGTATGGGGGTATTTACCGCAGTCGATTTGTCTGTGCCCGTTGAAGAGTGTGTCCGCCGGGCGGATGAAGCAATGTATAAAGCCAAGGCAGCTGGGCGTAACCGGGTTGAGGTGTGGCGGGGGTAGCCGGAAATGAAAAAACCCGCGAGTTCGCGGGTTTTATGTATCAGTCGCGTGACTGTAGCTCGATGATGTTGTGTTCCAGCTTAAGAATAAGCCGGGTCAGCATCCCGAGTTCTTCGGCTGAGATCCCTGCCAGGATATCGCCGCGCGTGTGACTAATCACCGCTTCCATCTCCTGAATCAGCGGTTCCGCTTTCTCAGTTAACTTAATACGCTTGGCGCGACGGTCGTTGGCACAGGTCTGGCGAGAAATCAGTCCCTTCTCTTCCAGTTGGTCCAGGGTCCGTACCAGAGACGGCTGCTCAATGCCGATCGCTTTAGCCAGTTGGATTTGAGACTGTTCGGGCGGTAGCTGATGAATATTATGCAGCGTAACCCAGTGCGTCTGCGTCAGTTCCAGAGGTTTGAGGCGATGGTCAATCAGAGCACGCCATATGCGCACCAACCGTGCCAGATCAGAACCTAATGGCGATTCCAATTTCATCTCCTTATAATTAGCTTGCTAAGTTATTATACTGATTTTAGAATAGTGTGCAGTATTTAAATTAGCAAAACAAATGAATTGCCACGTGCACTTAAACCAGATCCATGGATTACACTGTTACAAACCATGTATATTTATTTCAAAAGAAGTCACGTTTTCGGGTTATAACGCATTAATTATAAAGGATTTCTTTTTGTGATATTGAATCTTTATCGCCCAGGACTACCACTACAAGATCTTGTAGTCGGTGCTTCAATTTATTTTCCCCCATTATTCAAAGCCGTCCTGCTTGGCTTCCTTTTCTGGCTCGTCGTCCATCGCACCTTGCGTGATTGGATGTACGCCGGTGATATCTGGCATCCGCTGTTGATGGATCTCTCCTTCTTTGCGCTTTCCGTCTGTGTTGCGTTAATGATTCTGGTTTGGTGGTGATGTAATCCAATGAAAAAATTAAAATATTTCTCAACACTGCTGATCGCAGCGCTCGCTATCCTCGCCGTCTGGCTGGTCTGGAATTACTACATGCAGTCGCCGTGGACGCGTGATGGTAAAATTCGTGCCGAACAGGTCGACATCACCCCTCAGGTTTCAGGCAGTATTCTGGCCCTTAACGTTAAGGACAACCAGTTCGTAAAAGCTGGCGATGTCCTGTTCCAGATTGACCCCACGCCGTGGCGCATTGCGGTAATGAACGCTGATGCAAAGCTGACGAAAGCACAATCAGATCTCTCCCGCGCGAGTCATGAAGCGGCTCGTCGCAGAGGGTTATCGGCTAATTTCATCTCAGCGGAAGATCTGGATGCGGCCAATATGGCGATGAAAGCAGCGCAGGCTAATTTTGATGCGGCCCAGGCGGAACGCGAGCATGCGCGTTGGCAGCTCGGCCAAACGGAAGTTAAAGCACCCGTTGATGGTTGGGTCACTAACCTGACCACCCGCATCGGTAATTATGCCGCCATTGGCCATCCGGTTTTCGCCCTGATAGACAGTCACTCGTTCTACGTCGTGGGCTATTTTGAAGAGACCAAACTACGCCATATTCGCGAAGGCGACCGCGCCGACATCGTTTTATATAGCGACAATAAAAAGTTACAGGGTCACGTATCCAGTATTGGCCGCGCAATACACGATCAAAGCCTTGCTACCGACGGCACGCTGGTTGCGGATATCAAACCCACTATTCCTTGGGTGCGGCTGGCCCAGCGCGTACCGGTACGCATTGAATTTGACTCACTGACGGAGGATACGCTGCTCGTCGCCGGGACCACCTGCACCGTCTCTATTCTCGGTGACAAGCCATGATCCTGCCCGCTTTGACCTGGAAATCTTTGCCCTGGGTTAAAGCCACGCCAGCGCAGTGGCGCTATGCGTTACGTAACACCATTGCCATGTGTCTAGCGCTCAGCATTGCCTACGGGCTGAATCTTGATGAGCCGTATTGGGCCTTGACGTCGGCCGCCGTGGTTAGTTTTCCTACCGTCGGCGGCGTTATCAGTAAAAGCCTCGGGCGTATTGCCGGTAGCCTGCTCGGTGCCAGCGCCGCGCTGCTCATCGCCGGACACACGCTGACTGAGCCCTGGCTATTTTTATTTGCTATGTCAGGCTGGCTAGCTTTCTGCACCTGGGTCTGCGCGATGTACACTAATAACGTCGCCTACGCTTTCCAGCTAGCGGGCTACACCTGCGCGATTATTGCCTTTCCCATCATTAATGCCGTTGACGCGACCCAACTGTGGGAAATCGCTCAGGCCCGCGTTTGTGAGGTCATTGTCGGAATACTGTGCGGTGGCCTGATGATGATGGTCCTGCCCAGCACCTCCGACGGCAGCGCCCTATTGACCGCGCTGAAGAATATGCATGCGCGTCTTCTGGAACACGCCAGCCTGCTGTGGCAGCCGGTGACAACCGATGCCATGCGCACCGCTCACCAGAGCGTTATCAGCCAGATCCTGACCATGAATCTGTTGCGTATTCAGGCCTTCTGGAGCCACTATCGGTTACGTCGGCAGAATACGCTGCTCAACTATCTCCTTCACCAGCAGCTACGCCTGACTAGCGTTATTTCAAGCCTACGCCGCCTGATGATGAACTGGTCCGACGCACCAGAGAATATTCGCCCAGTACTGGAAGAATTGCTTCAGGCGCTAGCCAAACCCAACTGTGATGCTTATACCGTTGCCCGCATCATCGCCCCGCTGGCACCGCGAGATCCGCAAAATTATCGCCACCACGCCTTCTGGCATCGGCTGCGTTATTTTTGCCGCCTCTACCTCACCACCAGCCATTGGTTACAACGGCTGGAAAATGCCACTGCGGTGACCGAGTTTTCAGTTCCCGAAGCCCCCGCGCTGATGCGCCATACCGATCACATCGAAGCCGCATGGAGCGGGATGCGTACTTTCTTCGCCCTGGTGAGCGTGGGTGCACTCAGCATTAGCACGCAGTGGGAGTCCGGCGCGGCGGCGTTAACGCTCGCCGCTATCTGCTGTGTGCTCTATTCCAACGTGCCGTCGCCGTTTAGTTCACTTACCCTGCTGATGCGTACGCTCATCCTGCTGTCCATTTTCAGTTTTGGCGTGAAGTTTGGCCTGATGGTGCAAATTAGCGACCTGTGGCAGTTTATGTTGTTCTTATTCCCGCTGCTGCTGACCATGCAGTTGCTTAAGCTGCAAATCCCTAAACAGGCCAGACTGTGGGGCTCGCTGATCGTCTTTATGGGCTCATTTATCTCCGTCACCAATCCGCCGGTTTATGATTTCGCCGCTTTTCTCAACGACAACCTGGCGAAAATCATCGGCGTAGGCCTGGCATGGCTGGCCTTTGCCGTGCTGACGCCAGGTTCCGATGCGCGGAAGAGCCGCCGCCATATTCGGGCGTTACGGCGTCACTTTGTTGACCAGTTGAGCAGGCATCCGACCAACAGCGAGCATAAGTTTGAATCATTGGTTTATCATCATGTTAGCCAACTCAGTACCAGTCAGGACGAACCGGCACGTCGTTGGTTGCTGCGTTGGGGGGTGGTGCTACTCAACTGTTCGCACGTGGTGTGGCAGCTACGCGAATGGGAAGCGCGATCTGACCCGCTTTCTCAGGTCCGCGACATGTGCATCAGTCTGTTACGGGATGTCATGAGTGAACGCGGGGTACAGCAACGGCCGCTGGCAGCGACATTGCAGGAGCTTCAACGAATTTGCGACACGCTCTCTCACCACCATCAACCGGCGGCGCGCGAGCTGGCGTCTATTTTGTGGCGGCTGTATTGTTCACTTTCACAGCTTGAGACCGCACCAACGCCCGGTACGCTAACCGAACAGACGGCTTAAAAGAAGAAATGCAGGCGGATGTTTCCGCCTGCACTACCGAGATTACGGGACGTCGTATCCCAATGCGGCTTTACGAATGCGGAACCACTGTTGGCGGGTCATATCGAGCGATTGAGCGACAATCGCCGAACGTACACGCTCAATCTTCCCGGAACCGATAATTGGCAGCGGCTGCGACGGCAGGCGCATCACCCACGCGTACACCACTTGCTCGATGCTGCCAGCGTTCAGCTCATTCGCCACCTTCGCCAGTTCATCGCGTAGCGGCTGGAATTCGTTATCATTGAACAGACGGCCGCCGCCAAGGCAAGACCAGGCCATCGGATGAATGCGCAGTTGCTGAAGCTGGTCCAGCGTACCATCGAGAATCGTCGGCTGGTGAATTGGGGAGATTTCGACCTGGTTGGTCGCCAACGTGAACGGCAACCGCGATTGCAGCAGCGCGAACTGCGCTGGGGTAAAGTTAGAGACACCGAAGTGGCGCACTTTCCCGCTCTGGTGCAGCGTCAGAAACGCCTGAGCTACCTCATCGGCATCCATCAACGGGTCTGGACGATGGATCAGCAGCAGATCGAGCACATCGGTCGCCAGATTGCGCAACGACTGCTCGGCGCTATGAATGATGTGGTTGCGGTCGGTAATGTAGTGCCCAAGCGCATGCTCAGGTTTTGCGGTCGTTGCGATGCCACATTTGGTGACAATTTCCATACGCTGACGCAGGTGCGGCGCGAGCTTCATCGCTTCACCAAAGGCGGCCTCGCATTGATAACCGCCGTAGATATCCGCATGGTCAACGGTTGTCACGCCAAGATCGAGATGCTCTTCGATAAAGCTCACCAGTTGGCGCGCGGACATGTTCCACTCCATCAAACGCCAGTAGCCCATCACGAAACGCGAGAATTCCGGGCCCTGCGGCGCCAGGGTAATACGTTGAACCATAACCACTTCCTCAATAAATAATTTGCATCGAGTATACGCATTTTTGCGCTTAAAACAGTGAGGGCTGCTGAGGTTCTTCAGCGTCAGGCGCTTTGCCTGCGCGTAATTTGCGCAGCAACCGCTGGCGGCATAGCCGCAGAACGTCCTGTTTTTGCGCATCGCTCATTGTTTGCCAGCTAAAGCGCTCATCGCGGCTACGAAAACAGCCGCGACAAAACCCGCGCTCATCCGACTGACAAATGCCCCGGCACGGACTTTGAACCGGGAAAAATTCCAGTTGCTCCGCCACGTTAGCCCCCTTTTACCTCGTGATACTCTCATTGAAGACGTTTAATCGACCGGGCGCAACTTTTCTCCACCATCGTGCGCCTCAGGCATCATTTTCAAAAATTCGGTTGCATTAGACCAATCGGTCTATTACAGTGCGTTCCATGAGCAAATCAATTGAACATGATACCCGTGAACACATTCTGGCAACCGGCGAGCGTCTTTGCATGCACCGGGGCTTTACCGGAATGGGTCTGAGCGAACTGCTGAAAACGGCGGAAGTCCCGAAGGGATCGTTCTATCACTATTTCCGTTCAAAAGAGGCGTTTGGCGTGGCGATGCTGGAACGGCACTTTGCCGATTACCATCTGCGTCTGGTTCAGCACTTTACACAAGGTGCTGGTAACTACCGCGACCGCCTGCTGGATTACTACCAGCACACGCTCACCCAGTTTTGCCAGCAGGGATTGATTAGCGGGTGTCTAACCGTAAAGCTCTCGGCTGAAGTGTGCGATCTTTCCGAAGATATGCGCGCTGAAATGAATAAGGGTGCCAACCAGATTATGGTTCTGCTGGCACAAGCGTTGGAAAATGGCCGCCGTGAAGGTTGCCTGAAGTTTATCGGTGAGGCCGACGCCACCGCGCAGGTTCTTTACTCACTGTGGCTCGGTGCAAATTTGCAAGCCAAAATGGCTCGCAGCTCTGCCCCGCTCGAAAGCGCGCTGACGCATGTCAGGAATCTGATTTCCGCGCCGGACTAATCACCGGCGTTTTTATTTATTATACCACTAGACGACCGGTCTACTCAGGAGTCATCATGTCGCAAGAAAAACTGTTTACCCCATTGAAAGTGGGTGCGGTTACCGCCCCGAACCGCGTGTTTATGGCCCCGCTGACGCGTCTACGTAGCATCGTCCCGGGTGATATTCCTACTCCGCTGATGGGCGAATACTACCGCCAGCGCGCCAGCTCCGGTCTCATCATCTCCGAAGCAACCCAGGTCTCTGCCCAGGCAAAAGGCTATCAGGGTGCACCGGGTCTGCACAGTCCGGAACAAATCGCCGCATGGAAGAAAATTACCGCTGGCGTACACGCTGAAAACGGCCGTATCGCCGTACAGTTGTGGCACACCGGGCGTATTTCCCATAATACCCTGCAGCCAAACGGTGAAGCGCCGGTCGCGCCATCCGCACTGAGCGCAAATACCCGCACATCCCTGCGCGATGAAAACGGTCATGCCATCCGCGTTGATACCTCTATGCCGCGTGCGCTGGAAACCAGCGAAATTCCGGGCATCGTTAACGATTTCCGTCAGGCTATCGCCAATGCCCGCGAAGCTGGCTTTGATCTGGTTGAGCTGCATTCTGCTCACGGCTACCTGCTACACCAGTTCTTGTCCCCTTCCTCTAACCATCGTACCGACCAGTACGGCGGCAGCGTAGAAAATCGCGCGCGTCTGGTGCTGGAAGTGGTTGATGCCGGGATTAAGGAATGGGGTGCCGACCGTATTGGTATCCGCGTTTCTCCAATTGGCAGCTTCCAGAACGTAGATAACGGCCCGAACGAAGAAGCCGATGCGCTGTATCTGATTGAAGAACTGGGCAAACGCGGTATTGCTTACCTGCATATGTCCGAGCCAGACTGGGCTGGCGGCGAACCGTATAGCGAAGCATTCCGTGCAAAAGTCCGCGCCCGTTTCCATGGACCGATTATCGGTGCGGGTGCCTATACGCCGGAAAAAGCCGAAGATCTGATCGAAAAAGGCTTAATTGATGCTGTCGCCTTTGGCCGCGCTTATATCGCCAACCCGGATCTGGTTGCCCGTCTGCAGCACAAATCCGAGCTGAACCCACAGCACCCAGAAAGCTTCTACGGCGGCGGTGCGGAAGGTTATACCGACTACCCTACGCTGTGATCCTTCATTGATAGCGGCGGTCATCCGCCGCTATACTAGGACATTATTCATAAGTTAGGACGAGGGATATCATGCGTTTACTGCATACCATGCTGCGCGTTGGCGACCTGCAACGCTCCATCGAGTTTTACACCAACGTGCTGGGCATGAAGCTGCTGCGTACCAGCGAAAATACCGAATACAAATACTCTCTGGCCTTCGTTGGTTACGGTGAAGAGAGCGACGAAGCGGTTATCGAGCTGACCTATAACTGGGGCGTGGATAAATACGACCTCGGCACCGCCTATGGTCATATCGCCCTGAGCGTGGACAATGCTGCAGAAGCCTGTGAGCGCATCCGTAACAACGGTGGCAACGTCACTCGTGAAGCTGGCCCGGTTAAAGGCGGCACGACGGTTATCGCCTTCGTTGAAGATCCTGACGGCTACAAAATCGAGCTCATCGAAGAGAAAGATGCCGGTAAAGGTCTCGGCAACTAACTCTCCCACGGGTGCCATCAGGCGCCCGTTTTTTTCTCCCGCGTTTCCAAGCCGCGGCAAAATTTGCCATAATGCGCGCTACTTTTTCTAAGTTAAGAGATTCAGATGTCCGACAATGCGCAGCTTAATGGTCTATGCGACCGTTTTCGTGGGTTTTATCCCGTGGTTATTGATGTTGAAACCGCTGGATTCAATGCCAAAACGGATGCACTGCTCGAAATAGCAGCAATCACGTTGAAAATGGATGAGCAAGGCTGGTTGATGCCGGACACGACATTACATTTCCACGTTGAGCCGTTTGAAGGGGCCAACCTGCAGCCGGAAGCACTGGCGTTTAACGGTATCGATCCGAACAATCCGTTGCGCGGTGCGGTCAGCGAATACGATGCGCTGCATGCAATTTTCAAGATGGTGCGTAAAGGCATCAAAGACAGCGACTGCAATCGCGCCATCATGGTGGCCCACAACGCCACGTTCGATCATAGTTTTATGATGGCCGCCGCCGAGCGCGCATCGCTCAAACGCAACCCGTTCCACCCGTTTGTCACTTTCGATACCGCCGCGCTGAGCGGCCTGGCATTAGGGCAAACCGTGCTGTCGAAAGCCTGCGCTGCAGCCGGGATGGACTTTGATGGTGCCCAGGCCCACTCGGCGCTGTACGATACCGAGCAGACGGCGATTCTGTTTTGCGAAATCGTCAACCGCTGGAAACGCCTTGGCGGCTGGCCGCTGCCTATAGCCGAAGAATAAATGGTGTAAAAAAAGCGACCTTCGGGTCGCTTTTTTGTTTCTGCCAGGAGGCATATCACGCCCGGCATCGTGACGCGAAGCCGGGACAGCGATTATTCTGCTTTTGGCTCTTCGGTGTTGTACTTCGCCGCAGTCTCTTTGATCAGAGGCTGCAGTTCACCGCGCTGGTACATTTCAATGATGATGTCACAGCCGCCTACCAGCTCGCCATCAACCCACAGCTGCGGGAAGGTCGGCCAATTGGCATATTTTGGCAGTTCAGCACGGATATCCGGGTTCTGCAGGATGTCGACATAAGCGAAGCGCTCGCCGCAGGCAGACAGTGCCTGAACCGCCTGAGCGGAGAAACCGCAGCTTGGCAGTTTCGGGGAACCTTTCATGTACAGCAGGATTGGGTTTTCAGCGATCTGGCGCTGAATTTTTTCAATTGTCTCGCTCATTATCTTGCTTCCTCAAACTTCTTTTTACGACAGTAGTCTGCCATTGTAGCGTTTCAGACCCTGAACAGAAAATAACATTTTGTTCACGCTTTACTATTTTATCGTCTGATGCGTTAAGTTGCTTTATAAATGTGTCTTTATCGGCAACAAGCGGAAAATCCTGCTCATTTTTTAACTCAATATGTATCAATTGATGTTTTTTTTTGCAGTTGCTAACGAAACAACGATTTAGACATAAAAACACTATTAACATTTCGTGTTTTTATGGATTAGAATCGTTGGGTTTTGAAAATCATACTCAGGCACGGATGTTTAGCCTGCATACTCAGAGGGTTGTTCAGTGGCGCAGATAAAAAAATGGTCGTTCACGCTCTGTGCATTGCTGTTTACATCGTTATCTTTCACGCCGTTGGCGCATGCTACAGGGCATGCCAAAACACCGACGGCGCAGAAGTCGCTTCCTGTAAAAGGCAGTGAACGTAAGAAAAAAAATACGGACAGTAAATCTAACGCGAAGAAAAAAACCACCGCTGCCGTTGCTAAAAAGAAACCAACATCCGCAGTCGCTAAAAAAACAGCTTCTGCCACCCGGAAAACCACCCCATCTCGTACCGCCAAAGCCAGCAAGAAAGGCAGCGCGCTTAAAACCGCCAATATCGTGACCACCTGCAAACCAGCACGCAAAGGCCACAAAAAATCCTGCACCACCAGCCCAGTTGAAAGCCAACCGACAACCATTGCCCAGGCGCACAAAGTTCGCGTACAGAAAGCGCAGAAAACGGCAATGAATAAACTGATGGGACAGCTCGGTAAACCATACCGTTGGGGCGGCAACTCACCGCGTACCGGCTTTGATTGCAGCGGTTTGGTTTATTACGCTTATAAAGATTTGGTGAATATTCGCATTCCTCGCACCGCTAACGAAATGTATCACCTGCGCGACGCCCGTCCGGTTGACCGTGGTGAACTCGAAAGCGGCGATCTGGTGTTCTTCCGCACCCGTGGTCGCGGCACCGCCGATCACGTTGGCGTGTATGTCGGCAACGGTAAGTTCATTCAGTCTCCACGCACCGGTCGCGATATTCAAATCACTTCTCTGAGTGAAGATTACTGGGTACGCCACTACGTTGGCGCTCGCCGCGTCGTGACCCCGAAGACCATTCGTTAAACACTTACCCCGTTTGTTAATAAACGGGGTAAGCTTATCTTTTATCTCACCTTTTAATTTGCTACTCTATCCGCACTCAATACAAGGTTATTGGGTATACAAACTATAATAAGGAGAGTAGCAATGTCGTTCGAATTACCTGCATTACCGTATGCCAAGGACGCTCTGGTTCCACATATCTCCGTGGAAACGCTGGAGTATCATTATGGTAAACACCACCAGACTTACGTCACTAACCTGAACAACCTGGTCAAAGGCACCGCATTTGAAGGCAAAACGCTGGAAGATATCGTGCGCACCTCTGAAGGCGGCGTGTTCAACAACGCGGCTCAGGTTTGGAACCACACCTTCTACTGGAACTGCCTGGCGCCAAACGCCGGTGGCGAACCAACTGGCGCCGTGGCTGAAGCCATCGCTAAATCTTTCGGTAGCTTCGCGGAGTTCAAAGCCCAGTTTACCGACGCAGCGGTGAAAAACTTCGGCGCGGGCTGGACCTGGCTTGTGAAGAAAGCAGACGGCTCTCTGGCTATCGTGTCAACCTCTAACGCGGGCACTCCGCTGACGACTGACGCTAAGCCTCTGCTGACCGTTGATGTATGGGAACATGCTTACTACATCGACTACCGCAACGCGCGTCCAAACTATCTGGAGCACTTCTGGGCTCTGGTGAACTGGAAATTTGTTGCTGACAATCTGGCGGCATAAGCCACGATCATCTGCGTCATCCGGTGATAAAAAAAGCAGAAGGTTAACCTTCTGCTTTTTCTTTAATTACTGGCTAACAACCGCCTCTTCGCCTCGGCTGCGGCTACTGAAGAAGACCACCAGCAGCGCCAGGCCGGCGACAATCGCGCCCATCACCGGTACAAAGCTGTAACCCAGACCACCGGAAATCACCGCACCACCGGCTACCGCACCCAGCGCATTGCCCAGGTTGAACGCGCCAATATTCACCGATGACGATAGCCCCGGAGCTTCATGCGCCACGCGCATCACCCGCATCTGTAGCGGAGGCACCACCGCAAAGGTTGCCGCGCCCCACACCACCATGCTGACGGCGGCCCCTATCTGCGTTTGCGCAAGGAATGGGATCGCCAGCATAATCACCATCAACAGCAGCAGGAAACCTTTCAGCGTCCCACTCACCGAGCGGTCAGCGAACTTGCCGCCCAAATAGTTACCAATTGAGAAGCCGACGCCAATTAACACCAGCATCAGGGTAATAAAACCAGAAGTCGCATGCGTAATGCTGTGCAGAACCGGTGAGATATAGGTATAGAGGGTGAACATCGCCCCCGCACCCAGCACGGTGGTAAGCAGTGCGGAAAGCACCTGTGGGCGAACCAGAACCGACAGTTCACGTTTAACATCCGGCTTTTCCCCCGCCCCGCCTTTCGGCAGAGACAGCCACAGGCTCGCGATTGCAATCACCCCAAGACCCGCTGTAGCCAGGAACGACATTCGCCAGCCAATTGTTTCACCAAGCCAGGTTGCCGCAGGAACGCCGCCAATATTGGCAATCGTCAGCCCCATAAACATGGTGGCGACCGCGCTGGCCTGCTTGTGTTTTGGCACTACGCTTGCCGCTACAACCGATCCCAGACCGAAGAACGCTCCGTGGTTGAGACTGGTAATAATGCGCGACAGCATCAGGGTGGTATAGTCCGGCGAAATAGCCGACAGCACGTTGCCCAGCGTAAAAATGGCCATCAGGAAGATCAGAGCGTTACGACGGCCGCGATGGGACAACAGCAGCGTCATCAGCGGCGCACCGACCATAACCCCTACCGCATAGGCGCTGATCAGCATTCCGGCCGCCGGTATGGAGACGTCAACGCCTTTCGCAATAACGGGCAGCAGCCCCATCGGTGAGAACTCTGTGGTACCAATACCAAATGCCCCGATAGCTAACGCTAGTAAGGGAAAGTTAATTTTCATGCAATGACTCCGTTTAGCCGCAGTCTGGACGCGGCCTGGCAACATAGTGCAAAAGCATGACATCAATCACAGAAAAACAGAAGTGTACAAAACTGCAAAAGATTATTGCGAAATGAGTAACAATCAGTCGTGAGGGAGCGGATGCCCCCTCACTGGGGAATTAATGCAAAATAGCGGTAAAACCTGCAGCGACGATCAGAGCCAGCGCAATAACGGTCGTACAGAGAGACAGTTTAAGATCGGTACTCATCAATTTTTCTCCTTTTGATTACCACAGTAAAACTGCGTTTAATCATTTTTGCACAGTTAATCGTAAAAATCTTCACAGATTTAGCAGGATGTTTGTTTTTGCTCTTCCACTTTGCGCCAGGATAAGTCAAAATTCGACGCTTATTTATGAGCGTACCGGCCATTGACCCCCTCCTGTCGTCCTGTATCGTTTCCCGGCGAATCACAATCACTAAGATTGTGCCAGGGTGTGTGAAGGCAAACGTTTTCCTTTCGATTTTATCAGGGGCAGGCCAGGGTCTGGAGTGAGATGGAATGGCAACAATTAAAGATGTAGCGAAGCGCGCAAACGTTTCCACTACAACCGTATCACATGTAATTAACAAAACGCGTTTTGTCGCTGAAGATACGCGCGAAGCCGTGTGGGCGGCTATCAAAGAGCTGCATTACTCACCGAGCGCCGTTGCCCGTAGCTTGAAGGTCAATCACACCAAATCGATTGGTTTGCTGGCCACCAGCAGCGAGGCCGCCTACTTTGCCGAAATTATCGAAGCCGTTGAGAAAAACTGCTTTGAGAAAGGCTATACCCTGATTCTCGGCAACGCGTGGAACAATCTAGAAAAGCAGCGCGCTTATCTGTCGATGATGGCGCAAAAACGCGTCGATGGCCTGCTGGTCATGTGCTCTGAGTATCCAGAACCCCTGCTGACTATGCTCGAAGAGTATCGTCACATTCCTATGGTGGTGATGGACTGGGGTGAAGCTAAAGCTGATTTTACCGATTCGGTTATCGATAACGCCTTTGAAGGCGGCTATATGGCTGGTCGTTACCTCATCGAGCGCGGCCATCGCGATATTGGCGTGATCCCTGGCCCACTGGAGCGTAACACCGGCGCAGGTCGTCTGGCGGGCTTCATGAAGGCAATGGAAGAAGCGCTGATCAACGTCCCGGCTAGCTGGATTGTTCAGGGCGACTTTGAGCCCGAGTCAGGCTATCGCGCGATGCAGCAGATTCTGTCTCAGCACCCGCGCCCTACCGCCATCTTCTGCGGCGGTGATGTGATGGCGATGGGTGCGCTCTGCGCCGCCGATGAGATGGGGCTGCGCGTGCCGCAGGATATTTCACTCATCGGTTACGATAACGTGCGCAACTCCCGCTTCTTTACGCCGGCGCTGACCACCATTCACCAGCCAAAAGATTCGCTCGGTGAAACGGCCTTCAATATGCTGATGGACCGTATCGTCAGCAAGCGCGAAGAGTCGCAGTCGATTGAGGTGCATCCACGCCTTATCGAGCGTCGCTCCGTGGCCGACGGCCCGTACCGCGACTACCGCCGTTAATTTTCCAACGGACGCCTTACACGGGCGTCCGCAACCACTCCTCGTTTAACGTCTCACTGTCCCCCAGATACTCCAGCAGCCAATTTAATGCTGGCGAAGCTTCGCTTTGCTGCCAGGTCACACAGCAAGCCGCATCCGGGAAGGGATTTTCCAGCGTCAACGCCACCCACTCCCCGCTATCCAGCCACGGCTGCGCCCGATGTCCGGGGACCATTGCGGCACACAGCCCTGCTGAAATGCAGGTTTCCGAGGATTCCCAGTCCGGTACTACCACCCTCTTTTGGTTATCCAGCAGCCAGGTCGTACGTTTGGGTAATGAACGCGAGGTATCTTCGCGCACCAGCGATGGCCAGTTGCGCAACACTTCATCGCTAAGCGGGCCTTCCATCTTCGCCAGAGGATGGGAGCTCGCCACCACGCAGTGCCAGTTCAGCATGCCCATATCGCGAAAAGCAAAGCGCCCACCGACCGGAATGGCCTGGGTGGCGCCAATCGCTAATTCCACGCGTCCATCAGCCAGGGCGTCCCACACGCCGTTGAACACTTCCTGAAAAACAATCAGTTCAACATCGTTAAAATGACGGTAAAAATCGACAATCAGCTGGCGGGTACGTTCCGGTTTAACGATATTATCGACGGCAATGGCTAACTGCCCGCGCCAGCCGTTAGCAATCTGCTGGCATTGCTGGCGCGTGATCTGCATTTTTTTGATGACAGAGCGCCCTTCCTTTAAAAACCATGCTCCCGCGGGCGTTAATTCAACATCCCGATGGCGTCGTTCAAACAGCGGGACCGCCAGCCACTCTTCAAGCTGACGCACCGTATAGCTAACCGCTGAAGGCACCCGGTGCAGCTCCTGCGCTGCCGCGCTAAAACTACCATTACGGGCTACCGCATCAACCACTTCCAGAGAATATTCAGACCACATTTTTTGCCTGCAAAAAATTTGAACCCATGACTCAAATATTAGCGTTTCACAACCGCTATTGCACTCTCTACACTCTGCCGGACTATTTACTAACGATAAAAAGGGCGATTTATGCAACCTGGGAAAGGATTTTTAGTCTGGCTCGCGGGACTCAGCGTGCTGGGCTTTTTGGCGACCGATATGTACCTGCCAGCCTTCGCGGCCATTCAGGAAGACCTGCAAACGCCGGCATCCGCAGTGAGTGCCAGCCTGAGTCTGTTCCTCGCGGGTTTCGCGATAGCGCAACTGCTGTGGGGGCCACTGTCTGACCGCTATGGCCGTAAACCTATTCTGTTGGCGGGTTTAACCATTTTCGCCATTGGTTGTCTGGGGATGCTGTGGGTACGCGATGGCACCACACTGCTGGTGCTGCGCTTTGTGCAAGCGGTCGGCGTCTGTGCCGCAGCTGTCACCTGGCAGGCGATGGTCACTGACTACTATCCAGCGCATCGTACCAATCGAATTTTTGCCACCATCATGCCGCTGGTTGGGCTTTCCCCTGCGTTAGCCCCGCTGCTTGGCAGCTGGCTGTTGGCGCACTTTGACTGGCAGGCTATCTTTGCCACCCTGTTCATCATCACCTTGGTGCTGATGCTGCCAGCGCTGCGCCTGAAACCTGCGCACAAAAAGAATGCCACCAGCGAAGAGAAATTAACCTTTATGCGCCTGCTGCGCAGCAAAGACTATCGCGGCAACGTACTGATTTATGCGGCCTGTTCCGCCAGCTTCTTTGCGTGGCTCACCGGCTCACCGTTTATCCTGCATGAAATGGGCTATAGCCCAACCGTGATTGGCCTGAGCTACGTACCGCAGACCATCGCCTTCCTGGTGGGCGGCTACGGCTGTCGCGCAGCGCTACAAAAATGGCAAGGTTCGCAGCTTCTGCCATGGTTGCTGGTACTTTTCGGTGTTAGCGTGATAGCAACCTGGGCCGCTGGTCTGGTAGAAAACGTCTCTCTGACCGCATTGCTGATTCCATTCTGCGTGATGGCTATCGCCAACGGCGCTATCTATCCGATCGTTGTTGCTCAGGCACTGAAGCCTTTCCCACAGGCCACCGGCCGTGCCGCGGCGTTACAAAATACGCTGCAGCTGGGTCTGTGCTTCCTGGCAAGCCTTGCGGTTTCCACGCTGATAGCCACCCCGCTGCTGACCACCACCTGCGTAATGCTGGCCACCGTGCTACTAGCAGGTATGGGTTACGTTATGCAACGCGCAGCTCGTCGTGAAGAATGCTCGACTAAACACTCCACTTCCCACGCGTAATCATCACGCATATCAATGCCATAAGGCATAGTTAGGACGCTAAGTTTTTTATTGAATCAACTAACTTAGCGTCCTATACTGGATCGGCATCACATAATTAATATACATTGGACTTATTGAGCGGCGGCAGGATGCCACCCGTTAAACCATGGACAGGCTTTCGGCAAGGGGTTCTTCCCTTTCCTTATGCTACGTCGGATAGCAGGCTCACGAATTTTTCGTGACATTTCTCACAACCAGAAAAAAGCGTCTACGCTGTTTTAAGGTTCTGATCATCAGGTCGGGATGGAGAAGCTATGAGCTCATCGTGTATAGAAGAAGTAAACGTACCGGATGATGACTGGTATCGTATCGTTAGCGAGCTGCTGAGCCGAGCTGACATTGAAATCAACGGCAATGCACCCTGCGATATACAGGTCAAAAATCCACAGTTTTTTAAACGAGTATTGCAAGAAGGTTCACTCGGCCTTGGCGAAAGTTATATGGATGGTTGGTGGGAATGCGACCGTCTGGATCTCTTTTTCGACCAGGTGCTGCGTGCAGGATTAGAAAACCAACTCCCCCATCACTTTAAAGATACGCTCCGCATTGCGGGCGCACGCTTATTCAATTTGCAAAGCCGAAAACGCGCCTGGCAGGTCGGGAAAGAACACTACGATCTCGGCAACGATCTGTTCACCCGTATGCTTGACCCTTATATGCAATACTCCTGCGGTTACTGGAAAGATGCGCAAACGCTGGAAGAAGCGCAACAGGCTAAACTGGAATTGATTTGCCAGAAACTGCAGCTGCAACCCGGTATGCAGGTGCTGGATATTGGCTGCGGCTGGGGTGGGCTGGCGGCGTATATGGCAAAGAACTATCACGTCAGCGTGACCGGCGTTACCATTTCCGCCGAGCAGCAGAAACTTGCGCAAGCGCGCTGTGAAAAGCTGGATGTGGAGATTCTGCTACAGGATTACCGCGACCTTGACGCACAGTTTGACCGCATTGTCTCTGTCGGGATGTTTGAGCACGTGGGACCGAAAAACTATGACACTTATTTTTCCGTCGTCGACCGCAATTTAAAACCCGACGGACTGTTTTTACTACACACCATTGGTTCGAAAAAAACCGACAACAACGTCGACCCCTGGATTAACAAATACATCTTCCCGAATGGTTGTTTACCCTCAGTACGCCAGATTGCGCACGCCAGCGAGCCCCACTTTGTGATGGAAGACTGGCACAACTTTGGCGCTGACTACGATACGACACTGATGGCCTGGTATGAACGTTTTGTTGCCAGTTGGCCTGAAATCGCCGACAACTATTCTGAACGGTTCAAACGGATGTTTGGCTATTATCTTAACGCCTGTGCGGGCGCTTTCCGTGCCCGGGATATCCAGCTGTGGCAGGTGATGTTCTCACGTGGAGTTGAGCAGGGTCTGCGGGTCGCCCGCTAGGGGTTCTCGCCTGCACCGTTCTGGCGCAGGCGTTTTCTTATTACTTCTCTTCCGACGCTGCCTGCAGTGCCGCTTCTTTTGCCGCCATCACGCGTTCAACGGTATCAACAACCGCCTGCGTTTGCGGGTCAATTTCAATGTTGACGCGATCGCCCAGACGCTTTTTGCCCAGCGTCGTACGCTCCAGCGTTTCCGGAATCAGGTGAACACAGAAACGGGTTGCCGTGACTTCGCCGACCGTCAGGCTGATGCCATCAATGCCAATAAAGCCCTTATACAGGACATACTTCATCAGCGCCGGGTCCTGAATTTTAAACCAGATCTGCCTATTGTTTTCAGAGGTAAGAATCTTCGCAACTTCAGCGGTGGTCATAATATGGCCGGACATCAAATGGCCGCCAATTTCATCGCTAAATTTCGCTGCGCGTTCAACGTTGACCAGGTCGCCTTCTTTAACATCACCCAGGTTGGTGATCCGCAGCGTCTCTTTCATCAGGTCGAAGCTTATCTGGTCGCCGTTAATCTCTGTCACCGTCAAACAACAGCCGTTATGGGCCACCGATGCGCCCGTTTCCAGCCCCGCCAGCATGTGCTCAGGCAGCGCGACCACGTGTGTGCGGAAGTTTGGTTTTTCATCAATGGACACGATTTTTGCCGTGCCCTGCACAATACCAGTGAACATACAGTTAACTCCTGTTAATCATCATTTCGGTACGTCTACCGATTCATCTGCTACGCACAATAGCAGCAGATAATACAGGTTGCTACCTTCCGCACCCCGCCACTCATTTTTTGACTAGATTAATAGCAAATCCTCGCTACAATATTGGAGCAATTCCTCTATTTATTCTTCTTGCTGCCGGTTAAGGCGGCTTTTCTGTCTCCCGTAGCCGCTGTACGGCGAGAATAAATAACAACAATACAGGTGTTAACGTGCAGAAGTACTTTGTCGAAGCGCGTCAGTTATTATCTCTGGCTATCCCGGTAATCCTTGCGCAGGTTGCCCAAACGGCAATGGGATTCGTCGATACCGTTATGGCAGGTGGCTACAGTGCTACCGACATGGCTGCGGTAGCGATCGGTACCTCTATCTGGCTGCCGGCCATCCTCTTTGGCCACGGTTTACTGCTGGCCATGACGCCAGTTATCGCTCAGCTTAATGGCTCAGGTCGTCGCGACCGTATCGCACAACAGGTGCGTCAAGGTTTCTGGCTGGCGGGATTTGTCTCAGTGCTGATCATGGTGGTGCTGTGGAATGCGGGCTACATTATTCGCTCGATGCATAACATTGACCCGGCTCTGGCGGACAAAGCCGTAGGCTACCTGCGTGCGCTGCTGTGGGGTGCGCCGGGCTATCTCTGTTTCCAGGTGGCGCGTAACCAGTGCGAAGGGTTGGCAAAAACCAAGCCAGGCATGGTGATGGGCTTTATTGGCCTGCTGGTCAATATCCCGGTGAACTACATCTTTATTTACGGCCATTTTGGCATGCCGGAACTCGGCGGCGTGGGCTGCGGCGTGGCCACGGCCTCGGTATACTGGGTGATGTTCTTCAGCATGTTCTATTACGTTCGCCACGCGGGCTCAATGCGTGACATCCGTAATAAAGAACGTTTTGCCCGCCCGGATCCAGTCATTCTCAAGCGTCTGACCACCCTGGGTCTGCCGATTGCGCTGGCGCTGTTCTTCGAAGTCACGCTGTTCGCCGTGGTCGCCCTGCTGGTATCGCCACTGGGGATCGTCGACGTCGCGGGTCACCAGATTGCGCTGAACTTCAGCTCGCTGATGTTCGTTCTGCCAATGTCGCTTGCCGCCGCCGTCACCATCCGTGTCGGCTACCGACTTGGGCAAGGCTCCACGCCGGATGCACAGGTTTCCGCCCGGACCGGTCTGGGCGTGGGGATTTGCATGGCAATGTGCACGGCCATTTTCACCACCGTGATGCGGACACACATTGCCCTGCTGTATAACGATAATCCTGAGGTTGTGACGCTGGCCGCTCAACTGATGCTGCTGGCGGCGCTGTATCAGATTTCCGACTCCGTGCAGGTTATCGGCAGCGGCATTCTGCGTGGGTATAAAGATACTCGTTCGATCTTCTTTATTACCTTTATCGCATACTGGGTTCTCGGGTTGCCGTGCGGTTACGTACTGGCGCTGACCGATCTGGTCGTCGAAAGAATGGGCCCGGCTGGGTTCTGGTGGGGCTTTATTATCGGCCTGACGTCGGCGGCAGTATTAATGATGTTGCGTATGCGTTTCCTGCAACGTCAGCCTGCGACGGTTATTCTCCAGCGCGCGGCGCGCTAAAATACCCGGTAAGCCCGGTGAGACATCGCACACCGGGCTTATGCGACAACATCTTAGTGATGCAGCATCTCATCAACGACCTGCTGCCGGGTCAACTGGTACGGGTAATACGTCGGCCAGTTGTCCATCTCCGCCAGCAATGCTTCCTGCGACTGATTACCCATAAAAATGTGGAAATGTGCGGATTTACGCGGCGCAATGATATGGTCGCTAAACTGCACGTATTTCGGGGCCCCGGTATTGGCCTGCTGACACTCAAACAGGTAGCGAACACCCTGCTTTCCGGATGCGTAGGTCAATACTTTGTGCCCGGCATAATGATACTGGCAGCTGCTCACCTTATCGCCGACGTGAAACTCCATCACACCGTTTTCGATGCCGATCATGTTAACGTCGGTTGCATAGCCCTTGCGGTAGTACTCTTTAATTTCCGCGAAAGTTTTACCCTGCTGTTTTTCAGCCTTTTGGCGGAAAACCGGGTCTAAGTCCCCGGATAACAAATAGCCATTCACCGATTCCCATATCCCTTCCCAGTCGGTAAGCGGACGGTCTTTCACATCATTGAGATTAAAAATGCCCTCTGCCGCCTTTTGTTCCACGGCCGTTAACGGCTTACCGTGGTCGTGATGTCCATGCGCCAGTGCCTGGCCGCCAATCAACAGCGCCGTAACCGCCAGCGCAAATTTACCTGAATGTTTCACCCGCGTTTTATCCTTATCCGATGCATTAAGCGCAAAATGTTATAACATAACATTTCATACTGCAACAATAGACATCGAAATGTATTCCGCACCGATTGACGAGCGTAACCGTGAAAAAGAACATGGCTAAAATCGAGAGAGATCAATGGAATCGCCGACATGGCGGGAAAATACGCCAGAGATGGGCAAAAGTTCTCCAGTCGTGTGAAATCAAACATTTTCCGCTTGCCACAACCGGTGACTGCCGCTAATATTCGTCCCCGTTGCCGCAAGCAACAATGCGTTCGTAGCTCAGTTGGTTAGAGCACCACCTTGACATGGTGGGGGTCGTTGGTTCGAGTCCAATCGAACGCACCATTATGCGTTTATAGCTCAGTTGGTTAGAGCACCACCTTGACATGGTGGGGGTCGTTGGTTCGAGTCCAATTAAACGCACCATTATGCGTCCGTAGCTCAGTTGGTTAGAGCACCACCTTGACATGGTGGGGGTCGGTGGTTCGAGTCCACTCGGACGCACCATATCTTATCTGATATGGTGCATTATCTTCCAGTCCTGCTTAAATCCCCTATTTTTTATAGCTCGGTCAAGCGTTGAACGCTGATACTTTCCAGTTTTCCATCCAGCGTTTCCAGAAAATCATCGTGATATGACATCGCGACGTGCTTCACCAAATCCTGCTCCGATTTCCAGCGCTCAATAAAAACAAAAGACACCGCACCCTCATTTGCCAGTTCGCGAACATCGGGAATTGCCCGGCTCTCATGCAAACAGTATTGCAGGCACCCGGCTTCCTGATGCGTTAACGGCACCATGGCTTGCGCTGCTTTGCGGATAGTGTCGATATGTTCAGGAAAAGGGGTCAGCGTGGCAACAATCTTAACTTCACTCATTGGAAATCCTTGCTGTATCGAGGATGCCCTGAGACAAAACCCCAGAGCCTGAATGATTCAGGCTAGCAGCGAGCAGGCCTTTACGCCAACCGCCACTACTCTTCTGCGGAGTCCGGGGTTCTGTTGTAAATGAATTGACTGATTACGCACGGCGAAGGTTTATTTTACTAACGTTGTTTTCTTCTCAACGTCCTTCAGTCCGCCTTCGTTTACCGCATTTTTGTAGCCCATCTTCTGCAACAGCGTTTCGGCCTTGCCTGACTGATTGCCGGTATTGCAGTACAGATACAGCGTATCATTTTTATCCTGGGTCACTTCGCCAATACGCTGCTCAAGTTGCTTGAGTGGGATGTTCACCGCGCCCTGCACGTGAGTTTGCTGGTACTGATCCGGGGTACGAACATCAATCCAGTGCTCCGCGGCCCACACGGTCGTAGATGCCATCAGCATAGCGCTAGCAAGCATAGCGTTTTTCAGTAATCGAACCTGTACGCGCATCATTTTCCTCTCCATTGGTTGTAGAGCCTGCATTATAACCATGGTTTTATTGAGGTTTTGGCGATGTGTAACACAAAAGCGCAATGTCAAAAGCGGAGAATACTATTGGCATAGTACCTGCTGGTCTTCTGTTTTGACGCTGTTAGGGTAACAGGTTGTACTCTTCGTCACTGACGGCTTCAAGCCACTCGTTCGACGCCCCTTGTGCCGGAACCTCTACCGCAATGTGTGCAAACCAGCTATCGTGCGCCGCGCCGTGCCAATGTTTGGTTCCCGCCGGAATGTTCACCACATCACCGGCTTTCAGCTCGCGCGCCGGCTCGCCCCATGCCTGATACCAGCCACGGCCACCGGTTACCAGCAGAATCTGCCCGCCTTTATGATGAATATGCCAGAAGTTGCGACAACCCGGCTCAAACGCCACGTTGCCAATGGTGACGCCTTCACGCGATAGCATGGTCAGATAGCTGGTACCGGTGAAATACTTCGCATAGGCTTCATTTTTCTCACCGCGTGGGAAACTGCTATTACCATCAAATATCTCGTTCATTGCTGCTCCGTGGTCTCTGATTATAGGGAAATTTCACTGAGGAATTGCGCCAGCACCGCCCTGGCATTTGCGGCCATTTCAGCGGAGCATTTCACCGCCAGTACCGCGACAAGGGCCTGAAACTGTTCAGGGGTGATGCCGTTATTCAGACTAATTGCAAAATGACTTTTGAGCTGACTTTCCGCACCGGGCACTGCCGCCAACGCCGATAGGGTGGCGAGTTCACGGGCCGACCAATCCAACACGTCGCGCTGGAAAATATCGCCAAACAGATGTGCTTTCAGATAAACATCAATCGCTGGCGCAAATTCGAATAGCAGGCCACTGACTGGTTTCCCGACTAACTGCGTTTGCGTTTGCGTACCGGCTGCCAGGCTATCCCAGCCTGCAGGAGGCGGTGTCGCGACCGCCCCCTCTTCATCCTTCATTCCTGCAGCTTTACGCGCATTAACCACCGTCATAAAACAGCCCAACCCATTCAGGCTGCGCGGAAAACCGCAGTAGGCGTAAAGCTGGATCAGCACTTCTTTGATTTCATTAACGCGCAGCCCGACATCGAGTCCTTCGTTAAGCGCTACGGTCAATTTTTCCATTTCACCGCACGCGGTTAGCGCCGCGATAGGGATCATGGCCTGCTGACGTACGGTGAGTGCACTTTGCATGATGTTGTCTCCAGAAGTGTGGCGTGCAATACGCTAAGCCGGGTGAATGAGGGGAATTATAGAGGGCAGAAGAATGATTGATTAGACGGGGAAATAAGAACTGACCTATGAGGAAATTTCATTAATCCCGAGGCGTTTTACAGCGTGCAAAGTGGCTCCGCAAAAATGAAAACGGGCACCTGATTGTGCCCGCGAATAACGAAAACGGGCCACTCGGCCCGCTAATCATTAACATACTTCTAGCGTTTGCTTTTTCGCCCTTACAGCCTGCGTTCGGTAATGTTCATAGCGCTCGCGGAACCATGCACCCTGTTGTTCGCTCATATTACCCGTGACTGCACGGATATCGACAGGTCGACCCAACGACTGCATACGCGCAAAGCTGCGAGCCAGAAAATCAAAATTGGCTAATTCCTGTGGAGTCTGTTTCTGCATTGCATATCCCTCCGAACTGGTTTTGTTTTCAAGGTTATATGCTTTCCTGTTTCCAGTATTCGCTTGTTATCGACTGTTTTTTGTACTCAATGTGCGCTTTTTCGCCGCGCCACATCACACTTTTGGAACTCCACTCACTATCGACGCGCGCTTTGTGCTGCAATCGCGTCTGATGTCATTCGTGGCTACATCAATCAACATTTTTGCAATATACTGTGACGAGTGTAGAACAATCTGAATACAGGTGACGAATGGAAATAGATCTCAATAATCTGGTCTTTGATGGGCTGGAAGAGGCGCAAGAGCGCAATGCAGAACGTCTGGACGATGCGGACAAGAAAGCACAAGCAATTGTTGCCGACGATGACTGCGGCGACGCCTGCAAAATTTAATAAAAAAACCGGCATCTGATGCCGGTTTTTTTATTTATTGAGATGAATTTCCATTTTCATAAAAATCACCGCTCTGCCCTAACCCGCCTCATTGCACAATGATATGCCCCATTGCGCACTGAACGCCGCAGTATCGCTGCAATGACATGCACGCTAGCGCGCAACATTTTTTGCTCTAGCGGACTCAGCCGTAAATCCAGCATCTCCTGCGCCCAAACTGGAAGCAGGTCAATACCGGCTTTCATTAAAATCGTCCCTGCGGGCTGTGCTAATCGGCCCGGCAGCCGGGTCGTCATCAGCACCCGCGCCACTTCCCGCGTACGCTCATCACAGCGGAGCTGCGGACGCATTTGTTCAAGATAATCCTGAACCGCCTGCGGTGTTTTCGGCACAATCCGTGCGCCAAGCCGTTCAGCAATACTCGCCGATTCAATGAAATACTGCGCCTGACGTGACGGTGTCACCACCGTCCGACGATAGCGAAGATGCGATGCCATAAACGAGCTGCACTCCGCGATATGCACCCACGTCAGCAGGTCTGGATCGCTTGCGGCATAAGGCGTGCCATCGATATCGGTGCCATTGACTCGCAGATGAATCGCTTTTACTTTGTCGATCAGTCGCTCGGCATCCGGGATGGTGGCAAAGGTGGTAGCGGAGATAAACTGGCTGGTACGCCGGAGGCGGCCAAAGATATCATCACGAAAAGAAGAGTGATCCCAGACGCCCGCCAGCGCCAGCGGATGCAGCATTTGCAACAATAATGCGCTAATGCCGCCGCACAGCATCGAGGTAAAGTCGCCGTGTACCGGCCAAATGGCCGACTGCGGGCCAAACAGCCCCGGCTCGCCGGGAGGACGCTCAAAATCAATCTCGTTAAGCGCCATCCCCGTCAGGCCAAGCACCTGCTGTTCAATACGCTGGCGTAGCCACTCCATTACCGCCCCCTGATTCTTACGCCTGCCCCGGGTTATCAAGCCAAGCGTAAACTGCCGCCAGATCCTGCTCGGCTAGCCCATTTTCAGCGGCCTGCGCCCACAGGTGCGTGATGCTGTCCATGACCGGCATAGTGCCTTCAGGTGCATTAGCCAGCGCCAGGCGCGCGTCTTTTAACGCGTGCTGTAGTTGCATCTGCGGAGTGTAATCATCGCGGCGAATCATCTCCAGCTTGCCCTTGACGTACGGTGCCGCCAGCGGCCCGCCTTCGAGCGTTTCCCACAGCTGATTAGGCGTAAAACCAAACTGTTTGGCCAGCTGCATGCTTTCGGCGACGCCCTGCATCATGGCGATAAGCCAGGCGTTAATCACCAGCTTCATCTTCTGGCTGCTCCCTGCCTCACCGTACCACTGCGTACCGCGAGAGATGGCGTCAAATACCTGCTGCGCCGCATGTGAACGTTCGCGACAGCCGCTGGCCATTACCAGAATCTGTGCATTTTCCGCCGGTGCCTTGGTCCCGGAAACTGGTGCATCGAGGTACAGCATATCCGGGCGCAGGGATTCCAGCAGGGAGATAGCGTCCGCTGTTTCTTGAATGCCGATAGTGCCCATCTGGCAGAAAGTCGCCCCTTGCGGGCAAGATGGCGCGATAGTGCGGATAACCGCCTGGGTCGCTTCACCATCGGTCAGCATCGCGATAACCACCTGCGCATCGGCCACTGCCAGTCCGGCGTCGTTGCACAGCTGTAAACCCTGGCTCTGGAGATCTTCACCGCGCCCCGGCGTGCGGTTCCAGCCGTACACCGTGAAGCCCTTTTTAAGCAGATTGGCGGCAAATGCGTGCCCCATTGCGCCTAATCCCAGTACCGCTACCGCTGGCAATGCCTTCATTTCACTTTCCTCATAGACTCGGTCGTTTTCGCTAGCCTGATGATTATCCGAACAAAATGCAAACGGATAATCGAGTCAGCTACTATAGATTCGAAATATGAGTACTCGCGACGTTAGCCTTTGCGCCCGCCCGACTTCCCAATTGCCTTGTGTAGGTCATTGATCCGCTTCATCGAGCGAATCGTCCGCTGCGAAGCCGTTGACGCCACCGACAACACCAGCATTTCCAGACAGACCATGACCGTTCCGTGCAGCGGCACGCGGCCATTTTCGCCGCGCGGAACGTGGATAACCACCTGGGACATTTCGCTGAACCGCGAATCGGTCGCCTGGGTGAGTAGAATTGTTGGGATCCCCAGACGCGCGGCTTCGCGCAGCGTGGTCAGCCCTTCCCGATGCGGGGATTTCTGCGCCATCATAATCAGCACATCGCCACGCTGCAAAGAGGCAATCTGCTCCGCCAGGCTAAAGCCGGTACGGTTTAACACGTACGACGGCAGGCCAATACGGCTAAACAGGCGGGCGGTGTATTCGGTTAAAATACCCGATGCCCCAATACCAAAAAGCGCCACCTGGCGGGCATCGCTGAGCAAGGCCACGGCCTGCGCGATCGCCGAGCGGTTCTCTATATTGGCGAGCATCTCACAGGCGCGAAGATGGCCTTCGAGGACAAAATCGATGCTTGAATTCACATCGCTGGTCAATGCCCCGACCGTGGACGCCATCTTTTCTGACGAAGTAATCGTCGGGCCAAACCAATGCTGGAGCGTTTGCTTAAGATCGCGCAGCCCTGCAAACCCCAGCACCTGGATGGCGCGAACCACCGTGGCGTCCGAAGTTTGCGTCGCGGCAGCAATCTCCATCGCCGTGTGGTCGAGTACCGCTTCCCGGTTGTCGTCAATCCAGTTCACCACCGCCAGCAGGCGGGGTGAGAGCTGCGCCGTTCGGCTGCGCAACCGCTCACCGAACAGATCAACCCGGCGCTTTTCTTTGCGTGCTACCGTCGGATTCATTTGCTCTCCTTAGGGACAGGACGCCCGGCAATCTGTGACTGAACCTGTGCCACCAGCAGGCTGAGCGCCGCATAGGAGTTGGAAATCACCTCTTCACGCGGCAGCAGAATGTAATGCCCGGTGCGGCAGGCCTGCATAAAATCACACCAGCCCGGCATCACTTTTTCCATATCATTAAGCTCATCCTGCGGCTTGCCGCCGGTATCAGAACGCCAGGTAGCAAACAGGAAGTCGGCGTCGAGGTCGGGTAACTGTTCGGCGCTGACATCAATACGTTCACCATCAGGAATACGTTCGATAAGCGGCGGGAAGCGGAATCCGGCATCACGCAGCACGCGACCAAGCGAGTGATAAGAATGGTGAACGGTCACTTTGCCATTGTTAGCCTGAATCACCGACACGCTGATTTTATCGGTGTGAATGGTCTGTTTGAGCTGCTGAATTTGCGCCTGATAGCGGCGGTCGAGTACGGCCAGTCGCGCTTGGGTTCCGGTCAACTGCGCCAGTTTGGCGTAAATCCGCGGCGCGCTGCCGAGCAGATGGTCAATACTGACCGTCGGGGCGATTTTCGCCAGTTGTTCGATGGGCACATTGCGATTGGGCTCGGTAATGATGAGATCCGGTTTCGCTGCCGCCACCGCTTCGAGATCGATATCCGCGGTACCAATAAATTTGATATCGCTGTTATCAAAATCAATACCGGTCAGCTGCGCGCTGGAACGCAAATAGTGGCTACCGTCGGGGCGCGTGCGCCCATGGCTGGCGACCGGCGGCACGCCCAGCTCAATCAGCGGAATGGTAATATCGAGATCGTGCATCGAAACAATGCGCTGCGGATGCAGCGGCACCTGCACCACCCGGCCGAGATCGTCGGTGAACGCTTGAGTTTGCGCCAACGCCGTCGCGCTAAACAACCACAAAACAGACAACAGGCCACGCATGGTCATCCCTTCTCCTCACAAAGCGTCGCGACGACGCCACAACAATAAAATAAAGAACGGGCAGCCAATCAGCGAAATGATGATCCCTGCCGGAATTTGTAGCGGTGCAAAAGCCAGCCGCCCGATGGTATCGGTGAGTAGCACCAACAATGCGCCAATGAGCGCGCTGCCGCTAAGCAATGCCACCTGGCCACCGCGCAGCAGGAATCGCGCCATATGCGGGGCCATGAGCCCAACAAAACCAAGGCTTCCCACGCAGGAGACGCTCGCCGCCGTTAACAGTACTGGAGCCAGAAAACGCAGCAGCGTCAGACGCGACAATCGCACGCCTAACCCGCTAGCGACCTGATTACCCATCAACGCAACGTCCGCCGCGCGCGCAGTCAGATACAGCACCAGCACCGCCGGGAGTGCCCACGCCACGGCCACGGCCAGCAGCGGCCAGGTTGCCGCATGCAGGCTGCCCGCAAGCCAGGTCATTGCCGTTTGAACATCGCGAATATCGGCCGTGGTGACAAATAGCCCCATCGCCGCCGACAGCGCCCATGAAACGCCGATACCAATCAAAATAAAACGAGGGCGAGAACTATCCCGTGCCAGCACGATAACCAACAGAGCCACCAGCACGCCGCCGCACATACCGGCTAACGGGCGCCAGGCCAGACTCAGCGAAGGAAAAGCGAGGATTAGCGTCAGTACGACGACGCTGGTGCCCTCTTTCACACCGATCAGTCCGGGGTCGGCAAGGCCGTTGCGGGTGATCGACTGCATCGCCGCCCCGGCAAGCCCCAGCATTCCACCGCACAAAATAGCCATCAGCAGCCGAGGTAAACGGATATCGCGAACGATATAAACCTGCTGCGCACTTAGCGCTTCCGGGTAAAACAGCGCCCGTCCGATAGCACCGGTGGGAATAGGCAGGGTACCGCGCGTTATACCGAACACCAGCAACAGCATAATCAATGCGGCCATTATCCCGGCGATTTTCAACAACCGCGGGCGCAGCAGCACGCGTAGCGGCCCAAGTGCGAGCGGAATAAAACCGGCTTTAATCACGGCGCGCGTCATTTAAAGTACCTCACGGCAATGGCGATAAAGACCGGCGCGCCAACCAGCGCGGTCATCACGCCGGTCGCCAGCTCCTGGGGTGCCAGCAGCCAACGGGCGAGAATATCAGCCAGTAATAGCAGCAGCGCGCCGGTGGGTAGTGCCAGCAGCAAACCCACGCGGATATCCTGCCCCGCCCAACGGCGGATTGCATGCGGCACCACCAGACCAATAAACCCAACCGGCCCAGCAACCGACACCGCCGCACCGCATAACAGAGCAATCGCAATAACGCCGAGTAGGCGCGTCCTCGCCACTGCCACGCCTAGCCCGCTGGCTACGCGGTCTCCGAGGGCAAGAATATTCAGCCGCGGCGAGATAAACGCCGCCAGCAGCAAGCCGAGCAGTGCCGGAATACTGGCAACCTGCAGCGTAGTCAGTGAAATCCCGGCTAAATCCCCCGCCAGCCAGGTGCGCATTGCTTGCAGGGTTTGTTCATCGAGAATCAGAATCGAGGCGGTCACTGCGGAAGCAAACGCCGATAGCGCCACGCCGCACAGCGTAATTTTCATCGCCGTGGCACCGGCGCGCCCGGCGCTCGACAGCAGCATGACCAGACCGAACAGCAGCGCAGCACCACAAGCCGCCGTTAGCGGGCGGTTGATCCCCCATTCGCCAAATGAGACGCCCGCCGCAGAACAGGCAACGACCGCCAGCGTCGCCCCGGCATTAAGACCCAGAATATGCGGTTCGCCTAGCGGATTGCGGACAATGGTTTGTAGCAGTAACCCGGCGGCACCCAGCGCAGCCCCGGTCAACAAAGCGGCCAGCAGGCGGGTGAGACGTAGGCTGACAATAATGCGGTGTTCAAAATTGCGCGGGTCGTAATGCAATAAGGCTTCGACCACCACCCGTGGCGCAATGGCCCGCGCACCGAGGCCAAGATGGATAACTGCGCCAGCGCACAATAGAACGCTCACCGCCAGCAGCGCCCAAAGTGGACGCGACGAACGCTGTCGCAAAAGCGAAATCTGAGTTGCCATCAGCAAGATTCCCGGCGGGCGCAAAATGGCATAAACAAGGGTTTCCCGGTTTGCGGGTTGTGCAGCATCTGCACATCAACATCAAAAACGTGTTTGATTATCTCCGGCGTGCACGGCTGCCCTTCATCAACAATGCTCGCAATGCGCCCTTGTTTCATAAAGACCAGCGTATCGGCGTAGTTAACCGCAAAGTTAAGATCGTGCAGGACGGTAATCACGGTGCGCCCGTGTTCGCGCGTCAGTTGCTGTAATAATTCGAGGATTTCCACCTGGTAGCGGAGGTCGAGCCAGGTCGTGGGTTCATCCAGCAGAATAGTGGACGTTTGCTGTGCCAGCGCCATGGCTATCCAACAGCGTTGCCGTTGACCGCCGGAGAGACTATCCACCGGCAGATGCGCATATTCCAGCGTGCCGGTCAGACGCAGAGCCTCTTCTACCGCCTGCTCATCTTCCGTGGACCACTGGCGAATAAGCCCCTGCCACGGATAGCGCCCGCGCGATACCAGTTCAAAGGCGGTTAGCCCTTCCGGAGTTAGCGGCGATTGCGGCAGCAGCCCAAGCTGACGAGCCACCTGTTTGGTTGGCTGCTGATGAATATCGCGACCATCCAGGCGAACGCTGCCGCCCAGCGGCTTGAGCATCCGCGCGATGGTATTGAGTAAGGTTGATTTACCTGAACCATTGGCCCCCGCCAGCACCGTCATTTTCCCTACGGGTAAGGCCAGGTTGATGTTATCAACGATGCGCTGGTTGCCATATCCTGCGCTCAGGGATTCCAGCACAATCCCGCGTTCTGACGGGGCATCTTGCCGCTGTGGCATGTTTCTCTCTCTCCGGCCGCAACGACGTGGTATCGTTCTGCACTTTAAATAAATCTCATTCTCTTTTGATCATGCAGCGTCGGCATGTAGTAGTCAAGCGCACTACATTACCGTTTCACTTCATAGGGTTTTTGTATTTATTCTCGTAAATTGGCAGTGACGATAAAAATTTAACTGATTAAAAATCAAATAATAATAAGAATCCCCTGTCATCTACTCCGTTACCCATCCGCGCAATTTTGCCGAAGGATAAATTTATTGCCCGCTGCATTTACTACTACATTTCCACGTGTTTGAATGATTCTCAATTACACATCCTGAACGTCAGTTGGTGACGTGAACGGAGTTGTTTTGCGATTCAGGGCAATGATTTTTATCACTTTTGGCTGCTGAAGTTAGGCAGTTTTTTCATGGGAAACAGACAGATGACACAGCTCTACCCGACGTTCACGGGAAAAACCGGGCGCGCACTTTTTTCACTGCTTTTTGTCGGAGCGGTCAGCTCCCCTTCGCTGATGGCGGCGGAAACGAAAACCAGCGGTGATGAAACCAAAAAAGAAGACACGATGACGGTTGTCGGTACCTCTCAGGCCGACCAGACCGTGACCGATGGCTATCAGCCACTTAGCAGTTCGACGGCGACACTGACCAATATGCCGCTGTTGGATATTCCGCAGGTAGTGAATACGGTCAGCGATAAGGTGCTGGAAGATCAGCACGCCACTTCGCTGGATGAAGCACTGTACAACGTGGCCAACGTGGTGCAAACCAACACATTGGGTGGTACGCAGGATGCCTTTACCCGCCGTGGTTTCGGTGCCAACCGTGATGGTTCCATCATGACCAACGGTCTGCGTACCGTTCTGCCGCGCAGTTTTAACGCCGCGACATCACGCGTTGAAGTGCTGAAAGGGCCGGCCTCGACGCTGTACGGCATTCTCGACCCGGGTGGGCTGATTAACGTCGTCACCAAGCGCCCGGAACGCACGTTCTCCGGCGATATTTCGGCAACATCCAGCAGCTTTGGCGGCGGCACCGGTCAGGTAGACGTCACCGGCCCGATTGAAGGCACTCAGTTGGCCTACCGTCTGGTCGGCGAATACCAGAATGAAGATTACTGGCGCAACTTTGGCAAAGAACGAAGCACCTTTATTGCGCCGTCACTGACCTGGTTTGGCGATGATGCCACGGTCAACCTCTCCTGGTCCCACCGGAGCTACCACACCCCGTTCGACCGCGGCACCATTTTTGATTTAAATACGGGACGGGCGGTCGATGTCCCGCGCGATGAACGTTTTGACGAGCCGTTTAACGTCACCAACGGTGACTCGGATCTGGCGCAGGTGAACGCCGAATACCGCCTGAACAGCCAATGGACCGCTCGCTTTGATTACGGTTTCAGTCAGGATAAATACAGCGATAATCAGGCGCGCGTGATGGCCTACGACGCCAAAACCGGGAATCTGACGCGGCGAGTCGATGCCACTCAAGGCTCAACCCAGCGGATGCACTCTACCCGTGCGGACTTGCAGGGCAATGTGGTGATTGGCGGTTTCTACAACGAAATTCTTGGCGGCATTGCCTACGAGAATTACGATCTGCTGCGCACCGATATGATCCGCTGTAAGAACGTGAAAGGTTTCAATATTTACAACCCGGTATACGGTACGCTGGATAAATGCACCAACGTTTCCGCCGCCGACAGCGACCAGCGTATTCAGCAAGAAACCTATGCCACCTATTTACAGGATGCGCTCTACCTGACCGACAAATGGATTGCCGTTGCCGGGGTGCGCTACCAGTACTACACGCAGTATGCGGGCAAAGGTCGTCCGTTTAACGTCAATACCGACAGCCAGGACGAGAAGCTGACACCGAAGTTCGGGATGGTCTATAAACTGACCCCAAGCGTCTCACTGTTTGGCAACGTCGCGCAGTCGTTTATGCCGCAATCGTCTATTGCCAGCTACATCGGCAATCTGCCGCCGGAAGAGTCTACGGCATACGAAGTAGGCGCGAAGTTCGACCTGTTTGACGGCGTAACGTCGAACATTACTTTCTTCGACATTCATAAGCGCAATGTGCTGTATACCGAAACCATCGGCGATGAAACCTATGCCAAAACGGCGGGAAAAGTACGCTCACAAGGGATTGAAGTGGATGTTGCCGGTTCGCTGACCGATAACCTGAACGTAATTGCCAGCTACGGCTATACCAACGCCAAGGTGATTGACGATCCGGACTATGCGGGTAAACCGTTGCCTAACGTCCCGCGTCATACCGGCTCACTATTCCTGACCTATGACTTTAACAACGTCTATGACAGCAATACCCTAACTCTCGGCGGTGGCGGTCATGCACTGAGCCGTCGCTCCGGAACCAATGGCGCGGACTACTACCTGCCGGGCTATGCGGTGGCAGACATCTTCGCGGCGTATAAGATGAAGCTACAGTACCCGGTCACGCTACAGGTTAACGTCAAAAACCTGTTCGATAAGACCTACTACACCTCGTCCATCGCCAGCAACAACCTGGGCAACCAGATTGGCGATCCGCGCGAAGTGCAGTTCACGGTGAAAATGGCCTTCTGATTGGCCGGCGGCCCCACTTCGGGGCCGCCTTTACATACTCTTTCAATCCCTCTTCACTTCCCTACAGTTCCCTTCCGCATAATAGTCGCTTTAACTTTTAAGCAACATTTTTCGACCTTGAGGGATACGAGTGAAACGACAGACTGTGCACTTTTCTCGCTGGCTGATGGGGTTTATCCTCGTCGCTAGCATCGCGCTGCCCGCCAGCGCTAACACCTGGCCGTTACCGCCACCGGGTAGTCGTCTGGTCGGTGAAAACCGTTTCCATGTGGTGGAGAACAATGGCGGCTCGCTGGAAGCAATCGCTAAGAAATATAATGTCGGTTTCCTGGCTTTACTGCAGGCTAACCCCGGCGTTGACCCTTACGTTCCGCGCCCGGGTAGCGTACTGACCATCCCGCTGCAAACCCTACTGCCGGATGTTCCACGTGAAGGTATCGTCCTGAATCTGGCGGAGCTCCGTCTTTACTATTACCCGCCGGGTACCAATACCGTCACCGTCTATCCGATTGGCATCGGCCAGCTTGGCGGTACAACCGTCACGCCGACCATGGTCACTACCGTCTCCGATAAGCGAGCGAACCCGACCTGGACACCAACGGCGAATATCCGCGCCCGCTATAAAGCGCAGGGGATCGATCTCCCTGCGGTGATGCCTGCCGGTCCGGATAATCCAATGGGCCACCACGCTATCCGTCTGGCGGCTCACGGCGGCGTCTATTTACTACACGGTACCAATGCTGATTTTGGTATCGGTATGCGCGTCAGCTCGGGCTGTATCCGCCTGCGCGACGGCGACATTAAGGCGCTGTTTGATAAAGTCACGCCGGGAACGAAGGTCAATATCATTAATACCCCGATTAAAGCCTCGGTTGAGCCTAACGGCGTGCATTTGGTTGAAGTACACCAGCCGTTGTCAGAGCATATTGATGACGATCCGCAGACGCTGCCTATCGTGCTCAATGCGGGAATGCAGGCGTTTAGCCAGAAAGCCAATACCGACGCTGAAGTGATGAATAAAGTGATGGATATCCGCTCCGGGATGCCGGTGGATGTGACCCGCCACCACGACGTCGCTCAGCAGAATATGTAGCAGAAACACAAAAGAAAAGGTCCTGAGCGGGTTTCGCTCAGGGCCTTTTTTATAGCAGTGACATAAGCATTATGAGGGTTTTAATGCTTATTTATAGATTACAGCGGTACCGTGGAGGGAGTTTGGACCACTTACAGAAGTGATGCGGTACGATTTGGCACCCATTTCATCTGCCTTCTGAGACAACTGTTGTTCTAAAGATTCAAGGTTTGGGCCTGCAGAAGCGGCGATGTTGCCAACCTTATGCTGGTCAGCCGGAGTGGCTTGCACCTGTACAGCAGCGAAGCTGGCAAATGACAGGGAGCTCAGTACGGCTGCGATGGCCAGAGTTTTTACGTTTTTCATGATTTTTACCTTTGCAGATGAATTTTGTAGGTCAGACGTTATTAACTTAACGATCGATAAGATAATCATAATGAGATCTGCGTCACACGTCAACGCTATTTTTATAACGACCGTTTAATTAATTAGAATTCATATATTTTTCATATGAATATGCATAATTTATATTTATCGCAGAAGCGCTAGCCCCTGCCGACGATTATTTTTATAATGAATGTTCACTAAAACCGACTAAGGTAGGCGGCACGATGACAACTGACACGCAAAGTTGCGCGAAAAAAGGCCGTGGTCGACCTAAAGTATTCGACCGGGAAGCGGCGCTTGATAAAGCGATGACGCTCTTCTGGCAATATGGCTATGAAGCAACATCACTCTCTGACCTCGTTGAAGCCACGGGGGCAAAAGCGCCGACGCTGTACGCAGAGTTTGCCAATAAAGAGGGGTTATTCCGCGCCGTTCTCGATCACTACATCACCCACTTTGCTTCCAAGAATGAGGCATGCCTGTTTTGCGAAGAGCAGACGTTGGTCGAGGCGTTAAGAAACTACTTCACCGCCGTTGCCACCTGCTTCACCAGCAAAGATACGCCAGCGGGTTGTTTTATGATTAACACCTCTGCGGCGCTGGCGGCTTCATCGAAAGAGATAGCGAAAACCATCAAGTCTCGCCATGCGATACAGGAACAGACGCTGAGCCAGTTCCTGCAACTACGCCAGACGCGCGGTGAAATTCCCGCCGAGAAAAACGTCAAAGAACTGTCGCTGTTTTTGGGCTGTATTTTGCAGGGAATGTCGATTAGCGCCCGCGAAGGGGCCAGCTTTGAAACGCTGATGCAGATTACCGAAACCACTCTGCGTCTGTGGCCGCAAATGGTTGCAGTAGAATAAAAAAACGCCCCGTTATCTGAGTGATAACGGGGCGAATAACATCTTGATACTTTTTTAGGCTTTATTCAGTACAAGCTGGCCATTGTTATCCAACGGGATCTGGTTCCCCGGGTTTTTATCCATGCGGATTTTCCCCTGCTGGTCGCCGATTTTATAGGTCACATCGTAGCCGAGCGTTTTCTCAGATTTGTCATACACCGTTTTACAACGCTGTTCGGTCGTGGTGTAAGTGTCGTTGTTCTGCAACGCGCCTTGCGCCTGGTTGCCGGCATAGCCACCACCTAAAGCGCCCACCACGGTCGCGACATCTTTACCTCGCCCACCGCCAAACTGGTGTCCAATCACCCCACCCGCAACGGCCCCTAACACGGAGCCTGCGATACGGTTTTCATCCTGCACCGGGCGGCGGTGCGTCACCGTCACGTTCCGGCATTCCTGACGCGGATTTTTCACGGTTTCCTTGATTGGTGTAGCGGAGACAACCTGCGCGTACTGCGGGCCACGTTCGAAGACGTTCATGCTCGCCACGGCGGCAACCCCTAATGCGGCTGCAACGCCAATACCAATACCCGCCAACATCGATTTATTCACGGGACTTCCTCCATTGTTGCTATTGCTAACAATTGTGCAACCGATCGTTAGCAGAGCCAATCAGACAGAAGCCTAAAAGCAGAGTTTTGTAGGGAAACATAGAGGTTTCAGAGTATTCTGAAGGGTAAAAAAACCGGCATCGCCACGCTCGGGTGAGCATAAACGATGCCGGGGAATAGGCAGGAATTAATGCAGTTTCAGACGCGGACGAATCACGCGGTTAATGCTGCCGACCAGCATCATCAACCCGGTTTTGCAGTAACCGTGCAGCGCAATCTGGTGCATACGATACAGGGAGATGTAGACCATGCGCGCAATACGCCCTTCAATCATCATCGAACCACGCATCAGGTTGCCCATCAGGCTACCCACGGTAGAGTAGTTGGACAGACAGACCAGTGAACCGTGATCTTTATAGCTGTAAGATTTCAGCTCTTTACCCTTCATCTGCGCCAGAATATTGTTCAGTGCGCAGGTCGCCATCTGGTGCGCAGCCTGTGCGCGCGGAGGCACGAAGCCACCTTCCGGACGGGCGCAGGAAGCACAGTCACCGATAGCGTAGATATCCGGATCGCGGGTTGTCTGCAGCGTCGGCTCAACCACCAGCTGGTTAATGCGGTTAGTTTCCAGACCGCCGATATCCTTCATAAAGTCTGGCGCTTTAATACCTGCCGCCCAGACCATCAGATCGGCCTTGATGTACTCACCATCTTTGGTGTGCAGTCCGCCTTCGTCAGCGCTCGTGACCATGGTTTGCGTCAATACGCGCACGCCCATTTTGGTCAGTTCGCTGTGCGCAGCACCGGAGATACGTGGCGGCAGCGCAGGCAGAATGCGTTCACCGGCTTCCACCAGCGTCACGTTCAGCGCTTCGTTGTTTAACCCTTTATAGCCGTAGCTGTGCAGCTGTTTGACCGCATTGTGCAGCTCCGCAGACAGCTCAACGCCGGTTGCCCCGCCGCCGACGATAGCGATGTTAACCTTACCGTTAGCCCCCAGATTCGCGGAGTACTTGAGGAACAGGTTCAACATCTCCTGGTGGAAACGACGCGCCTGATGCGGGTTATCGAGGAAGATGCAGTGCTCTTTTACGCCCGGGGTGTTGAAATCGTTCGAGGTACTGCCCAGCGCCATCACCAGCGTGTCATACGCCAGCTTGCGCTCAGGTACCAGCAGCTCGCCTTTCTCATCGCGCAGTTCAGCGATGGTCAGGGTTTTCGCTTCGCGGTTGATGTCCATCACCGATCCCAGTTGGAACTGGAAATGATGATTGCGTGCATGGGCCAGGTAGCTCAGCGCATCCACGCCTTCATCCAGAGACCCCGTTGCCACTTCGTGCAGCAGTGGTTTCCACAGGTGGCTATGGTTACGATCTACCAGCGTGATTTTCGCTTTTTTACCCCGGCCAAGCTTTCTACCCAGTTGAGTAGCCAGTTCCAGGCCGCCCGCACCACCACCGACAATGACAATTTTCTTGATTGGCGTAGTCATGAGACCCCCTTAAAATTTATTAACCAATTGTTAATTAAAAGTTATAAATATAGCCTTTAATTAACAACAAGTTACTTACAAGAAACCATTCAGCTGCAATGAGAATAACATGAATGGTGCATTGGTCATACCAAAATTGATGTGCATCAAGTTTTATCGCGCAGAAGTTGAGCGGATGAAACTTCTGGCATAAAACCGCAAGGGAATGAGGTTAAAAAATAACAAAAAAAAGCCCCGGCTACGTTTACGTAACCGGGGCCATTCAGAGGCGATTATCCGAGGGTTTTGAAGGCTTTTATCCGCTGTAAATGCGGCGAGATATTCTTAAACTTATGTCCCTGCTCTTCATCCCAGATGATTTCATAGTAGTGGTGCAGCATGCCTGCCGAGCGCTGGCTATCCAGCGCATCGTCATGACGAGAGAGAATAGCCAGGCAACGATCGCGGTTCTTCTCGCGGAAGTTATTCACGCACTTGGTGGCAATGTCTGCGTACTCTTCCGGGCGGTCAATTTTGCCTTCCATGTTCTCATTCGGGAACAGGTTAGGGTTAAACACCACCTGGCGGATATCACACAGGAACCCGATCCGCTCGGCCCAGAAGCCGCCAAGCCCAACGCCGCAAATCAGCGGGCGCTCATCAGCGCTCAATTGCAACATCTTGTCCACTTCCTTAAGCAGATGCTGCATATCGTGTTTCGGATGCAGCGTGCTGTAGCTAATCAACCGCACGTCCGGGTCGATAAACTGCAGTTGCAGCACCTTTTCATGATTGCCTGGGCTATTCGAGTCAAAACCGTGTAAATAGATAATCATCGTATCCTCACCACATCAAAGCGTTTGATAACAACACATTACGTATTCATGGTGCTATAAGCGATCTTTCTGACCGACTCCCATCACTCATAACCACTAATTTTGTATGTATTCTAGCAGCTTGTGGCCTTCCGTCCTCGCCTTATCGATAATGTTGCTTGTTTTCTCTGTATACACCACACAGTTGGAAGGAATATCTTTATCGATATACGACATCGCGCCGATAGTCACGTTATCACCAATCGTTAGCCTGTCGCCAACGATGCATGAATTAGCGCCAATATTGACGTTGTCACCAATGCGGATCATCCTTTCGCCATAATTGTTTTTCGTGCCGATGGTTGTATTTTGCCTCATAAGCAAATTCTTACCGGCAACAACATTGTGAGAGACAACCACGCCATTATGGTGAGTTATCACGAAGCCGCCGCCAATTCGGGCACCCAGCATTATTTCGGTGTTGTACTTTGTTTCCAGCATCCGGTTAATTTTCCGCGCGGTCCATCGCCTTAGGCTTCCGCCCTGGAAAAACAGACAGCTGGCGATTCGCCACCACACCACAAATCGTTTACCCGGCTGTCTCCAGCAGCGAAGCATAATCCTGCGCCACGTAAAAGGTTTTCTTCCCTTCAGGACATCGTCAGATAAGAAACTTTTCATTTCCTGGTAGTGAGAATTTGCCTCGCTTCCGCTCAATCTCACCGAAAAAAACAGCACCACAACCAGGATATATATACAGAGCATAAGATTTTTCTTAGTTAATAAAAAACTATCACATCATGCACGGGTTGGGTCTGGATTTTGTGATTAGGGATGCTATTGATAAAAATGGATTTCAGCGATAAAAAAAGCGCGGCCTTAATTTCGCCCGCGCCTTTTCATCATTTTTTGTTATCCCGCATCGGGATGGATTATTGCGCCGCTTTCACTTCCTGCCAGCGCTCATGGAGTTGTTCGAGCTGAGCACTCACCGTTTTCCAGCGCGCGGAATCCCTCAGTTCCTGACGGCTAAACGATCCCGTGTGGTACAGCTTCGCCACACGTTCAGCGTTGATCGGTGACAGGTTATCCAGCACGCTGACCGCACCCTGGCGGTTATTGCAAACGAGGATCATATCGCATCCGGCGTCGAGCGATGCCTGACCGCGCTCCGCGTAGCTGCCCATAATAGCGGCACCTTCCATTGACAGATCGTCAGAGAATATAACCCCGTCAAAGCCCAGTTCGCCGCGCAGCACGGTCTTCAGCCAGTACTGCGAGCCGCTGGCCGGACGCGGGTCTACCGCATCATAAATCACGTGGGCTGGCATAATGGCATCTAGCGCATTTTCGGTAATCAGCTTCTGGAAGACCGCCATATCTTTAGCACGAATTTCTGCGTCAGAACGCGGGTCATGCGGCGTCTCTTTATGGGAGTCAGCCGTCACAGCACCGTGGCCCGGGAAGTGTTTGCCCGTGGTTTTCATCCCGGCATCATGCATACCGTTGATGAAGTGGCGCGCCATCGCCAACGCTTTGTGCGGGTCTGCATGATAAGAACGCTCGCCGATAGCGGTACAGATATGGCCCACGTCAAGCACCGGCGCAAAGCTGATATCGATATCCATCGCGATCATCTCGCTGGCCATTAACCAGCCAGCATCCGCTGCCATGCGGCCGCCTGCCTCTTCGCCCAAGACAGCGGCAAATGACTGCGCCGCAGGTAAGCGGGTAAAACCTTCACGGAAGCGCTGTACGCGCCCGCCTTCCTGATCGACCGCCACCACCAGGTGATTACGTGAAGCCGCGCGAATCTGGCGTACCAGTTCGCGTAGCTGCTCAGGGTCATGATAGTTACGGGTAAACAGAATTAAACCGCCTACCAGGGGATGGGCAAGGATCTCACGTTCCTCGGCGTCCAACTCATAACCTTCAACATCCAACATTACTGGCCCCACACGGCCTCCTTCTTATTCTGTAGCTGCCGCCAAATATTATTGGCCAGCGTGAAAAATTGTTCATCGCCGGTTTGCTGCCCGCGACATTCAAACCAACCCGCCATCAGTATCAGCACCCATGGCCGCCAGCGTAGTACCTGCCGCCAAAGGATTTCTGGCGCCATGTGTGCACGTGCCGCGTAGACCTGCGTGAGCTGATAGCGTTGCCTATTGTCATCCGTCCACACCGCCGCCAGCTCCAGCGCAACGTCACCATCACCAGCATATTCCCAGTCGATAAGCCGTAGGCCCTGCGCGGTATGTACAATGTTACCGGCATGAACGTCCATATGCAGCGGGGCCAAGCGCAGCGCACGCGGCTCGCCCTGCTTACGCAGGCGCTGTAAGCAACGCAGCCAGAATGGCGTACGTCGCGCCGGGGCGCACTGCTGCCAATACTGTTCAAGCAGCGGCAACAAGGCAAGCTGCCAGCCAAACCGAGGCTGCTGGTGTAAATCATACAGGAGAGCGGCGAGAGGACGAGTTGCCGGGAGCACGCTTTTGATCTCACCGACTAAAAATTGAACCGCCATCCAGCCGGGCGTATAAAAAACCGGCTTTGGTGCCAGCGTCGCCGGTAAACGGCGTAGGGCGTGATACTGACGAAGAAAATCGCTTTCCGGCGCGTCAGGCGCATGATGCTGGCGTAACACCAGCCGCCGTTCGCCATCCTGAAGGATACAGCTGCTGCCGCTCAGCCCCGATGTTCCGGGGCTGGCGTCGATGCGGTAGTGCGGGAAATAGCGTGACAGCACGGCGTCACGCGTAAGCTTATTGTTGCGCAACCGCACCCTTTCCTGACCAGACAATTTCACCGGTCTGCACCATCATCAACTGCATTTGCAGGGTTGGTGAATTGACGTTGCCGGTAGCATTGGAATATAGAACGTACTGCGCGCCAACGTTGCGGGCAATGCCCATCGCTTTGCTACGCGTACCAAGGCTATCCTGCGGCGACAGGCCAAGCTGTTGTTTTGCGACCGCCAGCTGCTGCGGAGAAACCAGGGTGAATTTAGCGTTACCCGCCAGCGCATTGTGCAATGCGGTAGTTGCTTCACCAGCATTCAATGAACCGTTGGTACGATTATTAACGCTATCTACCAGCAAAATACTGCCCGCGTTAACACCAGCGGCCTGCAGCATTTTGCCCACCAGCGGCTGCGCAGCGCCATTCCAGTCGTAATGCCGCACGCGAGGCGTCGGCTGAGCTGGTGTTTCCCCGCCGTGCTCAATCGGCCCAGGCTGCGTCGGAACAGTCGGCACGGTCGGTACCGTTGGCACCGGTTGTTGCGGTTCAGTTGGCTGCTGCGGCTGTTGTGGTTGCTGCGGATTAACCGTATCAACCGGCGCCGGTTGCTCGCGAATCGTACACCCTGCCAGCAATATTGCCAGGGAAGCAATTAACGCATAGCGACCCAATTTACTCATTCCAGTTTACCCCTCACAGATAAAGATAAAGCCGGGCTTTATGCGCCCCTAAACCGTTGGCAGTCCCGTACAGCGTAACCGATCCCTGGGGTGGGACCGTGATACTGCGCGGCGCCTCTAGCGGGTGCATTTCCAGCCCTCTGGCGTCATACCAGTAAAAACGATAATGAACGGTGACCGGCTCTCGCCTTTCATTAAACAGCTTCGCGCTGGCGGTGGCCTGAATATCCGACGAGCTGATTTCAGGCGATTGCGCGCTGATCCCCGCCGCGAGGACATTCGACTCCATCACCAGCGGCTGCTGCTCGCTGACGGCAATTTCCGGGCGCGAGTGGCACCCGGCAAGCAGCGTCGCGCAAAGCACAAGACCCAGACATCCCGATTTCATAGATTAGCCTTTATGCGCCAGCATTGGCCCCAGCGGGCGTCCGCCCACCAGATGCATGTGGATATGGTAGACTTCCTGCCCACCGTGGCGATTGCAGTTCATGATCAGTCGATAACCGTCGTCAGCAATCCCTTCGTCACGCGCAATTTTTGCCGCCACGGTAACCATCCGACCCAGCGCCTGTTCATGTTCGGCGGTGACATCATTCGTGGTGGCAATCAGCGTATTCGGGATAATCAGAATATGGGTTGGCGCCTGCGGGGAAATATCGCGAAAGGCGGTAACTAAATCGTCCTGGTAAACGATATCTGACGGGATTTCGCGACGAATGATTTTGCTGAAAATTGTTTCTTCTGCCATTAGGAGTTCCTTTATTATTCTCATTTTCTGTCGGTAAAATCGTTACCGGCGAACAGGTTACATGCCGAGAGTATGAGCGAGTTGCAGCCTCTGTTTCAACCTGAATGCATTTTTTCTTACATCACCGCGGCCTTTACTTACGCACCCACTGGCCGTTGATGCCCTGAACGTATTCACCCAACTGAGCTTTGTCGATCAATTTCTTGCCCGCAAGCCTCGCCACCTCTTGCTGCGGCAGGTTATTGCTGAGGGCTAATTGCTGGTAACTTTCGCTGCGCGCCTGGTTGATTTTTTTCACCAATGCCAGCGTATCGTTATCCTGTTTAAGTGCCGCCAGATAACCGCTCTGCGTCTCGCCAACGCGCCCCTGCTGGCGGGCATCCGTCAGCGTTAACGCCTGCACCTGAGTGCTTAACAGGCCAAGCGTCAGTCCCGCGATAATCCCTATTTTTCGCATGATCACCTCAGAATAAATCGCTACGTGATTTCAGCAAATCCTCAACGTCCTTATCGGCCTTGATGTGGATTTCATGCTCAATCTTCACATTCATATTGATGGTAATCGGCTCTTTCGGCGCCGCCACTTCGATGCGAGGTACGCATCCGGACAGCAGACCGCAGGCCATCACTCCCAGCATGGCGATGGGTAATTTCATTGTTGCTCCTTACATTCCGTGCCGCTGCGACACGGCGCACCGGGAAGGGTCGCGTGTTGCTCAAGCCATGACTGAAGTTTGTCGCCAAAGCGCAGGCTTCGCCACAAATCAAAAACATTCTCCTGGTGCGTATAGTTCAGCTGCACCGTACTGCGTTTGTCATCCATCACCCCGGTACCGGTGACGGCAGCCTGTAAGGTCAGAAGACCCAGGCTGTCGAGGTTAATCCGCGTCCACGAGCGGCTAATTTCCAGATAGCGCAGCCAGTTGATAGCAGCGCCCGCGGCAATATTGTCATCGGCGACCGCATCGGCCGTGTCTTTATCCAGTCGCAGCGTCATTGGGCCGGGGTTATGCAGCCAGCCGTCCTTGATTATCCATTTACTGTCGTTGAGCCACAGCGGCAGCGCGCCATCGACCGGGCCGGACATAGCAAACTGCTTCGGATTCACCGCGCTGACCAACTCACTCATGGAGATATGATGCAAACGCAGCAGCGCCGCATCATGCTGCGGCATACGGAGCTGTTGCATAGTGATTTTACCGCCCAGCACATCAACGCTGACGTCGCTAAGCTGCAACGGCGAGTCTTCGCTCCACGGCCAGGTACCCTGGAGATCGGCGGCCACATTCCGCGCTGTCACCTGATTGACAATTTCCGCAATGCGCAGCGATACCGGGCGGCGCGTCCCCAACTGCCAGACGCCGCCTTTTAAACGAAACGGCAGCACAAAATCGACGCCGTTCACTTCGTTATCCGGCATCCACGCGCTGCCGTTACGCAGCACACCGTGCCCACCGGCTTCAAAACCTTGCCCAGCAGCGGCAGAGAACGCCACCTGAGCGTAAAGCGAACCGTCACGCAGCTTCATTTTCCAGTCCGGCGGGACCAGCGGCTGGAATACGGTCAGCGACTGTTTCGGCCACCAGGCGTTGCCGCGTAGACGTTCGCCATCCCAACGTCCGTTCACCTGAATGGGCCCAATGGCCTCCGCTTTCAGATTACCTTTGAACTGGAAGAAGGTCGGATCGCGGCCATCAACGCTAAAACTCAGCGCGGAGGCAGGCAGCACGCTGCCGCCGGTAAAGCGGGTTTCATTCGCATCCAGCGCCAGAGTGCCGGTAAAGGAAGGATGCTGCTCATTGCGGATCCAATGGATAGGTTTTTCCAGCGTCAACCGCGGCTTGTCGATGGTCATGGTGCCGTACTCGAGCTTATCGAAACCGGTCGATAGCGAATTCAGAACAATCGCGCTGTCGCGCCATTCTCCAGTACCGGTCACGTCCCAGCGCGCCTGCATCGGGGTAAAGTGCCCATCGCCCCAGTAGCGCCACCGCCAGGTGCCTTTATCCGGCATAAAATTGTCGGCCTTACCATCAAGATGTAAGACAAAATCACCGGTTTGCTGCTCATGGGCACGCAAAATTGCCTGCAGCCGACCATCAATCCCCTGCGGCGATATTTTCACCCCGGCCAGCGGCCAACGCACATCATCAATATTCAAGGCATCAATAACCCGACCGCGCGATCGCAGCAACGCGCCGGGCTGGAAGGCAAGCTGCGGCGTCATCAGCGGGCCACTCAGATGCGCAGGCAGCCTGGCGTAGAGGATCAAATCCCCCTGCTTCGCTTCCCCGGTCAACTGTAATGGCATCTCGCTGTTGTCCATGCTGAGCGTTCCCGGGCCGACGCTTAACACCGCGTTCCCCTTACCCGCATCGCCGGAGGTTAAAACATTCAGGCGACCGGTGATCAGCGTTTTATCGATGCCCTGCTGCCAGTTTTCTAACTTCACGCCTAAACGACCGCTCAGCGGTATTCCCGCTTGATAAGGCCAGCTCCAGCGGCCATCGCTGATGGTGAGCTGCTGTTCGGTCAGGAGCCACGGAAAATCCACCAGCGGTTCATCTTCACCGCGGGCCATCATCACCAGTTGCCCCTGGTTTCCGTCCCAGTTCAGTTCGGCATCAACCAGCGAAGGCACTTGCGGCACCTGGAGAGTGGATTCCAGATGACCTTTAACCGGCAGGCCATCCGGCACCAGCGGCATGGTGAACTCACCCAGTAGCTTCACCGGCTGTTCACCGTCGATAAGGCTGGCGTGGAATTCACTGACCGTCAGCGCCTGGCCGTGTAATCGCGCATGTAGCGTGACCTGCTCGCCCTCATATTGCAGATCCTGACGCTGGGCGGTGAGTGAAACGTTTAGTTTCCCCTGCCATTTTTCCCACGGCGAAATGCTCAGCGAATCAATAGAAAGCCAGGTATTGGGCAGCATCGACTGCCATTCGGCAAGAGTGCGCGGCGCGCCGGGCACGGCATCGTTTTGCGGCAGTTTGGCAAAACAGACGGAATTGAGGTTGACCGAGGCCGCGTGCAGCTGCCAGCGGCTGGGGTGTGACAATGTGACATCTTTAAGCGTCGCCAGCTCGCAGTCACCGGCAAGATAGCGTAGATCAGGAATACGCAGCGCCGAACGGGTCAAGCGCGGGCTGTCGTTCAGGGCAATGCGAGTTCCTGCCGGTAGCCAGATGCCCACCAGCGTAGGGACCCAGTACCCCAGCGTCATCACCAACGTTAACGGCAGGAGTATTAAGAGCAGGAGTAGCGCAATAACGGCTTTATATTTACCCTTCATGGGTGCAGTAATATCCAGTTTAAGCAGGCAGTCATGCCGGACCACACAGCGAGCGGTCCAAAGGCGCATATTGTGTCATGTCAGACCAGAGAGTGAAAGCCGCTGTCATGGTATTAAGCGTAGCTGCTATAAAATAAAATGCGTGTAATTTCAGTTGATTCTGATTGAGCGTATCGGTTTCGCTCCCACTTCTAAAGCGCGTATACTGGTGATAGTTTCCTTACGTAACTTTAGCATTCAAAACATTTTTACATTTTGTATGATTATTTGAAATATGCTAACTTGACTCTAAAATCACCGGAGAAAAGTCTTATGAAAATCGCCGTTTACAGTACAAAGCAGTACGACAAAAAGTATCTGCAGAATGTGAATAAGGCCTATGGCTTTGAGCTTGAGTTTTTTGACTTTCTATTAACGGAAAAAACCGCAAAAACCGCACATGGCTGCGAGGCTGTCTGTATTTTCGTTAATGACGATGGCAGCCGTCCGGTACTGGAAGAGTTAAAAAAGAATGGCGTGAAATACATCGCCCTGCGCTGCGCGGGATTCAACAACGTTGACCTTGACGCCGCAAAAGAACTTGGCCTGCGCGTGGTGCGCGTTCCCGCTTATTCACCGGAAGCGGTAGCGGAACATGCTATCGGCATGATGATGACCTTGAACCGTCGTATTCACCGCGCGTACCAGCGTACCCGCGACGCTAACTTCTCGCTGGAAGGTCTGACCGGCTTTACCATGTATGGCAAAACAGCTGGGGTTATCGGTACCGGTAAAATTGGCGTTGCCGCCCTGCGCATTCTTAAAGGTTTCGGTATGCGCCTGCTGGCGTTTGACCCGTATCCAAGCGCGGCGGCGCTGGAACTGGGCGTTGAATACGTTGATTTACCGACGCTGTTTGCCGCGTCTGACGTGATTACGCTTCACTGCCCGCTGACCGAAGAAAACTACCATCTGCTGAACACCAGCGCCTTCGAGAAGATGAAAGACGGCGTGATGCTCATCAACACCAGCCGTGGCGCGTTGATTGATTCACAGGCCGCGATTGAAGCGCTGAAAACGCAGAAAATTGGCGCGCTGGGGATGGACGTCTATGAAAACGAACGCGATCTGTTCTTTGAAGATAAGTCTAACGACGTTATTCAGGATGACGTGTTCCGTCGCCTGTCGGCCTGCCACAATGTGCTGTTCACCGGCCACCAGGCATTCCTGACCGCCGAGGCGCTGACCAGCATTTCGGAAACGACTCTGGAAAACCTGAGCCAAATCGACGCTGGCGCAGACTGCCCTAACGCACTCGCCTGACACGCCATGCTCCCCAGCGCCCGCTGGGGAGCATTTTCAGATAAGCCCCGCAGACATTATCCGCAGTACAGTTAGACTTCCAAGTCATTCACTACATGTATTCATAAGAAGTTTAGTGCCATGAAGAAAATCGTTTTCCTGCTGGCGGCAGCGACTATGCTCGCCGGATGCGTCTATAACAGCAAAGTGTTTACCGGCGGCGATCGGCTACAGCATCACCGCTTTGTGCTTGAAAGTGTTAACGGGAAGCCGGTCCAGGGAGAGGACACCCCGATGGATCTGAGCTTTGGCGAAAAACAGCCACTGCTGAATAAGATTTACCTGTCAGGCGCGCTGTGCAATCAGTTCTCCGCGATGGCCACGGTGACTAATGGCGAGCTGAGCGCTCCCGATCTGGTTATGACACGCAAACTGTGCCGCAATGCACAGCTTAATCAACTCGATGCCACGCTTGCGACTATGCTTCGCCAGGGCGCGCAGGTGGATTTAACCGAATCGCAGCTGACGCTGGCCACGGCTGACCAGACGTTCGTCTATAAACTCGCCGATCTGATTCACTAGCGATTAATAGCTGCCGCAGGTGCCTCCCGCCAGGGACTGCTCGCTACAGCGCTTACCGTTAGGTAACGCGCACATGCCAATACTGGATCCATCAAGTTGACGCGCAGCCGAGAGCGTTCCACCAATCATGGCGCAGTTTGCATCACCTGAACTCGACATCGCCGCTCTCATCCCCGGCGTGACGTGTGCCGCAGTAGCCTGCTGAACAGGTTCACTGCTGCACGCGGACAACAACAGCGCCGCACACCCAACTAAAAACGCAGCTCGCATCACTTCCCTCCGAATCGCAAAAATAAGAACAAACCTAAGCATCATAGGCATCACCGCGCGAGACGTCGAGAGACCAAACGCGCATTTATGCACTGTAGAAACATTTTCTGGCAATTTTGTTGGCGGAAAACATTCACATCGTTGATATAGCCCCCCAACAAGGACACAAAAGCAAAAATGATTCAGCGCCGGGTTTGCTAAACTTCAATCAATACCATCGGCAAAATCGATGAGTTTATAAAGGATAAATTCCCGGTTTGCGGCAAGTCCGCGAACCTCTTTTTGCGCAATGTAAGGTGTCATAATCAATGATCACAATTGACGGTAATGGTGCGGTCGCCTCTGTTGCGTTCCGGGCCAGTGAAGTCATCGCCATTTACCCGATAACGCCAAGCTCAACCATGGCTGAGCAAGCCGATGCCTGGGCGGGAAACGGTCTGAAAAACGTGTGGGGCGACGTCCCGCGCGTGGTAGAAATGCAGTCGGAAGCGGGCGCCATTGCCGCCGTGCACGGCGCATTGCAGACCGGCGCGCTATCGACCTCGTTTACCTCATCGCAGGGACTTCTGCTGATGATCCCGACGCTGTACAAACTGGCAGGTCAGCTAACGCCGTTTGTCCTGCACGTCGCCGCCCGTACCGTGGCGACCCACGCGCTGTCTATCTTTGGCGATCACTCTGACGTAATGGCCATTCGCCAGACCGGCTGCGCTATGCTGTGCGCCGCGAGCGTGCAGGAAGCACAGGACTTCGCGCTGATTTCGCATATCGCCACGCTCAAAAGCCGCGTGCCGTTTATTCATTTCTGCGATGGTTTCCGCACCTCACACGAGATTAACAAAATCGTGCCGCTGGCCGATGACACCATCCGCAACCTGCTGCCGCACGAGGAGATAACCGCTCACCGCGCCCGCGCGCTGAATCCAGAGCATCCGGTTATCCGCGGAACCTCCGCCAACCCGGACACCTATTTCCAGTCTCGCGAAGCCACTAATCCTTGGTATGACGCGGTTTACTCTCATGTTGAGCAGGCGATGAATGATTTCGCCGATGCCACCGGTCGCCACTACAAGCCGTTTGAATATTACGGTCATCCGCAGGCCGAACGCGTGATTGTGATTATGGGTTCCGCCATCGGCACCTGCGAAGAGGTGGTGGATGAACTGCTGACTCGCGGCGAAAAAGTGGGCGTGCTGAAAGTTCGCCTGTATCGCCCTTTCTCCGCCAAACATTTGTTACAGGCGCTGCCGGAAAGCGTGCGCAGCGTGGCGGTTCTCGACCGTACCAAAGAGCCGGGTGCACAGGCTGAACCGCTGTATCTCGACGTGATGACCGCGCTGGCGGAAGCCTTCAATCAAGGCGAACGTGAAACGCTGCCGCGGGTGATTGGCGGTCGCTACGGCCTTTCGTCGAAAGAGTTTGGCCCGGACTGCGTACTGGCAATTTTCAACGAACTGACAGCCGCGAAGCCAAAACCACGTTTCACCGTTGGCATCTACGATGACGTGACCAATCTTTCCCTTCCGCTCGCGGAAAACACCCTGCCGTCGAACGCGCGGCTGGAAGCGCTGTTCTACGGGCTGGGTAGCGATGGCAGCGTATCGGCGACCAAAAACAACATCAAGATTATCGGCAACTCCACCCCGTGGTTTGCGCAGGGCTATTTTGTTTACGACTCCAAAAAGGCCGGTGGCCTGACGGTGTCGCACCTGCGCGTTAGCGATAACCCTATTCGCTCCGCCTATCTGGTGGCGCAGGCCGATTTCGTCGGTTGCCACCAGCTGCAGTTTATTGATAAATACCAGATGGCCGAGCGCCTGAAGCCCGGCGGCATCTTCCTACTCAACACGCCGTACAGCGCGGATGAAGTCTGGGCACGCCTGCCGCAGGAAGTCCAGGCCGTGCTGAATCAGAAAAAAGCCCGCTTCTACGTTATCAACGCAGCAAAAATCGCCCGTGAATGCGGCCTGGCAGCGCGAATTAACACCGTGATGCAGATGGCGTTCTTCCATCTGACGCAGATCCTGCCGGGCGATAGCGCCCTGATGGAGCTGCAAAACGCGATCGCCAAAAGCTACAGTAGCAAAGGCCAGGATCTGGTTGAGCGTAACTGGCAGGCGCTGGCGCTGGCACGCGAGTCGCTGGCGGAAGTGCCGCTCCAGCAGGTCAATACCAGCAGCCCGAACCGGCCACCGGTGGTGTCCGATGCCGCGCCTGATTTCGTCAAAACCGTCACCGCCGCGATGCTGGCGGGCTTGGGTGATGCGCTGCCGGTTTCCGCGCTGCCGCCTGACGGCACCTGGCCGGTAGGCACCACGCGCTGGGAAAAACGTAACATTGCCGAAGAGATCCCTATCTGGAAAGAAGATCTCTGTACCCAATGTAACCACTGCGTCGCCGCCTGCCCGCACTCGGCGATTCGCGCAAAAGTGGTGTCTCCGGATGCCATGGAAACTGCCCCGGCTTCACTCCACTCGCTGGACGTAAAATCCCGCGATATGCGCGGTCAGAAATACGTGCTGCAGGTTGCTCCGGAAGACTGCACCGGCTGTAACCTCTGCGTTGAGGTTTGCCCGGCCAAAGATCGTCAAAATCCGGAAATTAAGGCTATCAATATGATGTCGCGCCTTGATCACGTTGAAGAAGAGAAAGTGAACTATGACTTCTTCCTCGACCTGCCGGAAATTGATCGCAGCAAACTTGAGCGCATCGATATCCGTACTTCGCAGCTGATCACCCCGCTGTTTGAATACTCCGGCGCCTGCTCAGGCTGCGGCGAAACGCCATATATCAAACTGCTGACCCAGCTGTACGGCGACCGAATGCTGATTGCCAATGCAACGGGCTGTTCGTCTATTTATGGCGGCAACCTGCCCTCCACGCCTTACACCACCGACGCTAACGGTCGCGGGCCTGCGTGGGCCAACTCGCTGTTTGAAGATAACGCCGAGTTTGGCCTGGGCTTCCGTTTAACGGTCGATCAGCATCGCCAGCGTGTGATGCGTTTGCTGGACGGCTTTGCCGAGCAGATCCCCGCCGAACTTAATGCGGCACTGCACGCAGAAGCGACACCGGAAGTTCGTCGTGAACAGGTGAACGAGCTGCGTAAAGCGCTGGCAGGCGTTGACGGCGCCGAAGAGCTGCTGACCGACGCCGACGCCCTGGTGGAGAAATCCATCTGGCTGATTGGTGGCGATGGCTGGGCATACGATATTGGCTTTGGTGGTCTTGACCACGTGATGAGCCTGACCGAGAACGTCAACATTCTGGTGCTTGATACCCAGTGTTACTCCAACACCGGCGGTCAGGCCTCGAAGGCTACCCCGCTCGGCGCGGTAACTAAATTTGGCGAACACGGTAAGCGTAAAGCGCGTAAAGATCTCGGCGTCAGCATGATGATGTACGGCCATGTTTACGTGGCGCAGATCTCGCTAGGGGCACAGCTTAACCAGACGGTGAAAGCAATTCAGGAAGCTGAATCTTATCCGGGGCCGTCGCTAATCATCGCCTACAGCCCATGCGAAGAACACGGCTACGATCTGGCGTTAAGCCACGATCAGATGCGCCAGTTGACTGCCACCGGCTTCTGGCCGTTGTTCCGCTTTGACCCACGTCGTGCTGATGAAGGCAAAATCCCGTTGGCGCTGGACTCCCGTCCACCTTCTGATGCATTAGCCGAAACGTTGATGAACGAGCAGCGCTTCCGTCGTCTGAACAGCCAGCAGCCAGAAGTGGCTGAGCAGCTGTGGAAAGATGCCGCCGCTGACCTGCAAAAACGCTACGACTTCCTCGCGCAGCTGGCTGGGAAAGCCGAGAAAGCGACGCCACAGGAATAAGCATCACGCGTTATTCCGCAACCATAAAAAAAGCCCGAATCATTATTCGGGCTTGTTATTTTAATAATAACCAAACAAATAAACGACACACGGCAACAATCATTCGTTGTGTGACAAAAGGCATATAACCGCCGTAGATTACGCCCGTGTTTTTCATTTGTATAATTTTTATTTTATATATTTCATGATGAATATATTCATGAAATCAATCATCATTTCATTGGAATTATCTTCTTTAGATTTTACTCATGCCGTAACAAATGATTTTTACTAATTGACATAACTTTCCATTAGCATGAACTCACTTCCTTAATAGGGAAGTTTATTAAAATAAAAACACTAAAGGAATTATTCCATGAACAGAAAAGTACTGGCCCTCATTATACCTGCCCTGCTTGCAGCTGGCGCAGCTCATGCCGCAGAAATTTATAATAAAGACGGCAATAAATTAGACCTCTATGGCAAGGTAGATGGTCTGCATTATTTCTCCAGTGATTCCGGCAGCGATGGCGATCAGAGCTACGTCCGTTTTGGCTTCAAAGGCGAAACTCAGATTAACGATATGCTGACTGGCTATGGCCAGTGGGAATATAACGTTCAGGCTAACAACCCTGAATCTACTGCCGATGATGCTAATCAGGCATGGACTCGTCTGGGCTTCGCAGGTTTAAAATTTGCGGAGTACGGTTCATTTGACTATGGCCGTAACTACGGTGTTCTGTACGACGTCGAAGGTTGGACCGATATGTTGCCAGAGTTCGGCGGCGACTCTTATACCAGGTCCGACAACTTTATGACCAGTCGCGCAAACGGTGTGGCTACCTACCGCAACAACGACTTCTTCGGTCTGGTTGATGGGCTGAACTTTGCGCTGCAGTATCAGGGTAAAAATGAAAACCCAGGCAGCGGCGAAGGCACCAACAACGGCGATCGTAGCATGCGTAACGCCAATGGCGACGGCTTCGGTATTTCCACTTCCTACGATTTAGGTATGGGCGTCAGCGTTGCTGCCGCGTATGCCTCTTCTGACCGTACCAATGACCAGATTAACGCCTACGATGCCACCAGCCATCAGTATGCAAACGGCGATAAAGCTGACGCATGGACGACGGGCCTGAAATACGATGCGAACAACATCTATCTGGCCGTGATGTATGCTGAAACCCGCAATATGACGCCATACGGTAGCGCTAGCAGCCTCAACGGCGGCGGTATTGCCAACAAAACCCAGAACTTTGAAGTAACGGCACAGTACCAGTTCGACTTTGGTCTACGTCCGGCCATTTCTTACCTGCAGTCTAAAGGTAAAGATTTGGATCTGGTTAACGGCGGCAGCACCGACAAAGATCTGGTCAAATATATGGATGTGGGCGCGACCTACTACTTCAACAAAAACATGTCCACCTACGTTGATTACAAAATCAACCTGCTGGATGGCGACGATAGCTTCTACGCCAATAACGGTATCGGCACCGATAACGTGGTCGGGATGGGTCTGGTTTACCAGTTCTAATCGACAAAAAACCCGCTGGCAGCAGCGGGTTTCTTCTTCCTGCGCGACACATTACTGCACCGCGCTTTCTCCGTGAATTTCGCCCTTAAATCCGGTTTTCGCAATCGCCGCCAGCAGGCGTTGATTATCGAAGTTCTCCGGCACTACTACCTGCGCCTGACGCGTTTTTAGGGAGGCTTTCGCCTTAATAACACCGTCGGTGGTGCGTAACGCCTGATTAATCGAAATCACGCACAATGGGCAGTTCATCTCGCCTACATCAATCGTGACCAGTTTATCGGCCGCCCAGCTAAATGGCGTCACCAGCAATAATGTCAGAATGACTGCTTTTTTCATTCCATCCACTCCCAAATCCAGGGCAACACGTACGGATAACTAATCAGCGCCAACACCAGCGGCACCGCCAGCCAGTAAAGCCACACCAGCACCCGACGGCTGACCACGTTGACGCACACCGGCTTAGGCGACAGATGTAAACGCCAGAAGCCGCGCGCCATTAACCCTATGGCCACTATCACCATCGGGATTTGTAGCCAGGATGCGCCGGGAATACCCACCAGCCCCGCCGCCGAAATACCAAACACCAGGTACAGCAGCGGCCCGATGCAGCACAGGGTTGATGCGCCGGCGGCGATCACCGCCGCCAGCAGCGTCAGCAATCCACCCTTAATGTTGTTCGACGCTGACATAGTCGTAGCTAAATAGCGCAGGATCGTAGAAGTTCAGCGGATCGCCGTCCACTTCAGCATACGGGTAGCCGAGGTTGTTGATATCACCTTGCTCAGCGGCTGGCGACAGCGCGAAATCGCGACCATGGTTGAAGCCGACCCAGTTCATTTCCCAGTTACCGAATAGGTAGTCATTCACCGCCGTCACCGCCGGGTCGCCGTTCTCTTTCTTCTCGGTCAGACGCATTTTGGTCACGTCCGCCGGGTCTGCCGGCATCCAGCCGTAACCGGCCAGCCAGAACATAGCGCGGCAGTGCTGACCGCCGCTCACTTTTGCCACACCCTGCGCATCGGCACTGCCGAAGGCTTTTTTAGAGTATTTATCCAACTTGCGGCTGGCACCTAAACGAATACCGAACATCTCGCGAGCCGGAATGCCAACCGCACGACACAGCGCCACAAACACCGAGTTGATATCGGTACATTTGCCGCCGAGTTTTCCGGTTTTCAGAATTTCGCCCACATCACCGGTGCCGCAGCCAATCACGGCATCATCCCGATGCATGTGGGTACTGACCCAATCGTGGATCAAACGCGCCTGTTTCAACGGCGCTTTCTCGCTGCCGATAATTTTCAGCGCAGTCTCTTTGACCAGTCCGTCGACTGGAATATGCGGCGTCGCATGGAGGAATGGCTTAATCTCATCAGGGATCACGACGGCTTCAGAGGGCAGTTGCCAGTCGGTAAGACGATTGTCTTTCAGCACTTCCCAATCACGGGTTTCAATTTCCATTTCCACTTTTATCTCCAGCGGACCGCTGGAAGAAGGCCAGGTGACAAACAGAACTTTTGCGCCATAGCGGTTATTGGCATTGAGCGCTGCGCTCTGGTAGTTCCCGCTAAAGGAAAGATTGAGCAACTGCTGGAAGGCGGTATCTTCCGGGATGGGGATCCACAAATTGACCTTACCGGATGAACCTTCCGGGGCTTTCAGGCTGTAGGTCTGGGTCATCACAAAACGGCGATATTTGCCGGAAGATGCGACCGCAGGTTGCGCGACGGTTTCCGTTTTAGCAAAGACTGGGCTAACCAGACCGAGCGTAGAAAGTGCCGCAGCACTTTTCAGAAAGTGACGCCTTTCCATTGTGTATCCTTCATCACCAGAAAAAGCTGGCGCTTAACCCCGCACCTGCGGAGGTTGGCCGTCATTATGCGACCATGCATTCATCACGACAACGAATAAGAAAGGGTAAAAGTAGCAATTTGCGGGCTTTAGCGATCTGCGGGCACACCGCGTGTCGGAGATACTGATGTGAAATGGTCCGCCGCCGAGGAGTCGAACCCCGTATCGTCAGCCAGGGAAGCTGATGCTTAGCCGATAAGCTAGCGGCGATATTCAGACATGAATCCATTCAATGAGCCAGAATGTACTTTATCGGTACACTTCCGCATTCCCCATCCATAAGCTGGAGTCACTCGGTGTGCTCAGCGCAATCACTCGTAATTTACCGCCACCAATAGCGCCCGCTTTTTTCTGTAGCGCCCTAATCACATCATCAGGGCTGCCGTTGATGCCGCTAACGGAAACGCGACCCAGCCTATCTAACCCCGACGAGGTGTCGCTGCCGATGACTTCCGGGAGTTCTGCCGCCAATACTGACGATGAGATCGCAAAAGCAAAAATTGCTGGAATAACTTTTGAAAAAAGCTTCATGTATTCAGTCCCTAATGTGATGAATTCATGAACGATTATCCACGTGAACATGCTAGTTAATGTCATCCAAACTCAAAGTTGTTTAAAGATTGCGTACCAAATGAGAACTAAAGATGTCGAAATAATTCACGGGGAATATGGGCGTTGAACACGCACACCGGAGAACAAAAAACGGATGACACGACGAGTAGCCCCAAGGGCAGTTGGTGCGCCGTTGTAAAACGTGCTGGCATTCGTCGCCGTAATCCGTACCATACGCGCATACTTTTGCCTGCTGGCCGCGAGCGGCTGGAGCTAACCCATCATTTTTAGTTAATCAGATGGGGCATAAAAACGCGCAAATGGTGTACGACGTCTACAGTACATGGATTGAAAAATGAACGGTGGCCCGCAAACCATGTTGAACAACTGGCTTGCTGCGTGAAAAACGTTGCCCCCGACATGCCCCTTTTGGTTTTAGAGAACGGTAACAATGCAAGAAAATCAGTCAACTACCAAGAAAGAACAATACAACCTGAATAAGTTACAAAAGCGCCTGCGCCGCAACGTAGGCGAAGCCATCGCCGACTTCAACATGATTGAAGATGGCGATCGCATTATGGTTTGCCTCTCCGGCGGTAAAGATAGCTACACCATGCTGGAAATTTTGCGCAATTTGCAAAAGAGCGCGCCTATCAGCTTCAGCCTGGTAGCGGTTAACCTCGACCAAAAGCAACCGGGATTCCCGGAACATATTCTGCCGGAATATCTGCAAAAGCTGGGCGTTGAATACAAGATTGTCGAAGAAAATACCTACGGCATCGTGAAAGACAAAATCCCGGAAGGCAAAACCACCTGCTCTCTGTGTTCGCGTCTGCGTCGCGGCATCCTGTATCGCACCGCGACCGAGTTAGGGGCGACCAAAATCGCCCTCGGCCACCATCGTGACGACATTCTGCAAACGCTGTTCCTGAACATGTTCTACGGCGGCAAAATGAAAGGTATGCCACCGAAGCTGATGAGTGACGATGGTAAACATATCGTTATCCGTCCGTTGGCCTACTGCCGCGAAAAGGATATCGAGCGCTTTGCTGAAGCTAAAGAATACCCAATTATTCCGTGTAACCTCTGCGGTTCCCAGCCTAACCTGCAGCGTCAGGTAATTGCCGAGATGCTGCGCGACTGGGATAAACGTTATCCTGGCCGTATCGAAACCATGTTTAGCGCCATGCAGAACGTGGTGCCGTCGCACCTGAGCGATATCAATCTGTTTGATTTCAAAGGGCTGACACACGGTTCAGAAGTTGTCGATGGTGGCGATCTGGCATTTGACCGCGAAGAATTGCCATTACAGCCGGTTGGCTGGCAGCCGGAAGAAGAAGACGGACAGCTTAACGATCTGCGTCTGGATATCGTGGAAGTGAAGTAATGCGATAAGCGTCTCAGGCTGCAGCCTGAGACGCATTCTGGAAAATTATTTCAGCAGACGCGCACGACACGCCTTACCTTTAATTTTGCCTTTCTGCAGCAGCTTAAACGCCTGGTGAGCAACGCTTGCGCGGACCGCCACGTAGACGTGAGCCGGATGCACATCAATCTTACCAATATCCGCACCGACCAGCCCAACATCACCGGTTAACGCGCCGAGAACGTCGCCTGCACGCATTTTGGCCTTCTTACCACCGTCGATGCACAAAGTGGCCATTTCTGGCGCCAGCGGCACGATGCGCGCTTTGGCGGGTTCAGGCATCCAGTTCAGCTTAATGTTCAGCATTTCAGCGAGGATATTGGCACGCTGCGCCTCTTCCGGCGCACAGAAGCTAACCGCCAGTCCGCTGTTACCCGCGCGTGCGGTACGGCCGATACGGTGAACGTGTACTTCTGGATCCCACGCCAGCTCGTAGTTCACGACCATCGACAGCGATTTAATATCCAGACCGCGCGCGGCCACATCGGTAGCAACCAGGATACGGGCGCTGCCGTTAGCAAAGCGGACCAGCGTCTGGTCACGGTCGCGCTGTTCAAGATCGCCGTGCAGCGCAATGGTGCTCTGCCCCGCGGCGTTCAGCTCTTCGTAGACGTCCTGACAATCTTTTTTGGTATTGCAGAACACCACGCAAGATGCGGGCTGATGCTGGCTAAGCAGCTGCTGCAACAACGCAATCTTGCCATGACGTGGGACGTCGAAAAACTGCTGCTCAACCGCTGGCAGCTCATCAACAGAGTCAATTTCAATGGTTTCCGGGTCGCGCTGGACGCGTCCGCTGATTGCCGCAATCGCCGTAGGCCAGGTCGCGGAGAACAGCAGTGTCTGACGTGAGGCAGGCGCAAAGCGGATAACCTCATCAATAGCGTCGCTGAAGCCCATATCCAGCATACGGTCCGCTTCATCCATCACCAGCGTTTGCAGTGCGTCCAGGGAGACGGTGCCTTTTTGCAGGTGATCAAGCAGACGACCCGGTGTCGCCACAATAATGTGCGGGGCGTGCTGTAAAGAGTCACGCTGCGCGCCGAACGGCTGGCCGCCGCAGAGCGTCAGCACTTTGATATTAGGCAGGAAACGCGCCAGGCGACGGATTTCACCAGCGACCTGGTCGGCCAACTCACGCGTCGGACACAGTACCAGCGATTGGGTCTGGAACAGGCTGGCATCTACATGTTGCAGCAGGCCAAGACCGAACGCCGCCGTTTTACCGCTGCCGGTTTTCGCCTGAACGCGCACGTCCTTGCCTGCAAGGATCGCTGGCAGCGATGCCGCCTGAACCGGGGTCATGGAAAGGTAGCCCAAGTCGTTCAGGTTGTCGATCTGGGAGGCTGGTAGTGCATTCAGGGTGGCAAAAGCGGTCACAATATTTTCTCGCGAATTAGGGGCTGTCGTTCAGCAGGCGCGTATCCTCGCAGATCTCGCGGGCCGATGCGACATAATAATCGAAGGGTTTGGTCAGGGGATAGCGGAAAACGGGCAAAAAAAAGCCGACTCTATAAAGCCGGCGTCGTACGAATCAATTGTGCTATGCAGTAATTCAAAAAAAGGAAGTAAGACAATATGGAGCGCAACGCCCATCGCTTGACGTTGCATTCACCTGCAGGAACGATATTGCCTCGATTGGGGTGCTGGTTTATTGACCTCGCTCAATTTAATTTGCGTTATCGCCATCAAAGAGCAATAAAAAGGTGATTTTTTACAACCATTTACTGCGATGTAACCACCACGTAACACCACCAATGAGTAACACCAGCATAATACAGAAGAGGGAGAAGCCCACACGCGAGCCGCCGCCCGGAATGCCGCCAAGGTTGACGCCAAACAGACCAGTCAGGAAAGTACTCGGCAAAAATACCATCGCCATCAACGACATGTTGTAAGTCCGCCGGGACAGCGACTCCTGCATCATCTGGGCGATTTCATCGGTCATTACCGCGGTACGCGCAATACAGCCATCAATCTCATCGAGCCCACGACCAAGGCGGTCGGCAATGTCCTGCATGCGCCGACGCTGGTCGTCGGTCATCCACGATAGGCGCTCGCTGGCCAGGCGGGCATAAACGTCGCGCTGCGGTGCCATATAGCGACGCATCACAATCAGCTGTTTACGCAGCAGCGCCAGAAAACCACGCGGCGGCACTTCCTGCTCCATCAGGTTATCTTCCAGATCGATGATTTTATCGTGCAGCTGTTCGATGAATTCGCTCGCGTGATCGGTCAACGCATCGCAGACGTCCACCAGCCAGGAGCCGCAGTCCGTTGGGCCGCTGCCCTCCTGCAGATCGCTGACCACATCATCCAGCGCCAGCACTTTACGCTGCCGGGTAGAAATGATGACCCGTTCATCAATGTACAGACGCATCGCCACCAATTGGTCCGGCCGCTCATCGGTGCTGCCGTTAATGCAGCGCAGAGTAATCAGCGTCCCTTCTCCTAACCGGCTCACTCTTGGGCGTACGCTTTCGCCCGCCAGCGCATCACGCACCGTGGCAGGTAGCAGCGGCGTGTTCGCCAACCACTGAGCGCTATCGTGATGGGTATAGTTCAGGTGCAGCCAGCATGGATTATCTTTGCTGACGTTCTCCGCGTCGGTTAACGGTTTCACGCCGCCCTGCCCATCCAACAGCCAGGCAAATACGGCATCATGCACGTTTAGATCAGATCCCTTTATGGCTTCCACATCGCCTCCGGTCGCAACTGTTTATCCTGATAGTCTAGCCATCTGCTTTTGTTAAGCAATAAGAGGACGCGCCATCGCGCTGAAATTATTCGTAAAAGCCCCTATTAACCTTACGGCAAACATAAAAAAGCCCGGCGTATACGCCGGGCTGGATATTGCAGAATAACTTAGAAAGATTGCCAGAAATTCCTATCATGGGTACCGGCAACTGCGGGCTGGAGGGGTTGCGGGTTGGGCTGAACGACAGCCGTTTGGCCTTCGTTACCGATACGGAAGCTCTGCGTACGTGATTGCAGCTCAATAACCTGACGTTTAAGCACATCAGATGAACCCGCAAGCTCTTCCACCACGCCGATATTACTTTGGGTAACTGTTTCCAGTTCCGTTAAGGCCATCGTAATCTGATCGATACCTTTTTCCTGCTCCGAGGTAGAAACCGCTATCTGCTCCATCAGACTACTTAATTCACCCGAGCCGGAGACAATCTCCTGCATATTTTTCTCGGCTTCGGCCACAATATTCGCCCCTTGGGTGACGTTCTCGCTGGTCACACTAATTAAGGTTTTAATATTTTTCGCCGCCTCCGCGCTGCGATGCGCCAGATTACGCACCTCACCGGCCACCACCGAGAAACCTTTGCCATGATCGCCCGCCCTCGCCGCCTCTACCGCCGCATTCAGCGCCAGAATATTAGTCTGGAAGGCAATACCATCAATCATGGCGATGATTTCAGTCATCTGACGGGCGCAGTCGGTAATAGACTGCATATTGGTGGCCACTTCACCCATTAATGCCCCGCCTTTGCGGGCGCACTGGGTCGCCTCTCCCGCTCGTTCACTGGCAAGTCGGGTATGTTCGGCATTATTTTTCGTGCTGGCAGCAATCTCTTCCATGCTGGCTGCCGTCTGCATCAGCGTCGCTGATTGCTGTTCGGTCTTCACCGATAGCTCGGCGCTGCGGTTCGCCAGTTGATCCGACATCGTCATTGCGTTATCAGAGGATGCGCGGATCTCAGCCACTAATGTAGAAATGTTATTGGATAAATTGTTGATTCCGGGAATTAATCGCCCGGCGCAGTTATTACCGAATATTGGAATTCGTACCGACAGGTTCCCATCATTAACTTCATCAATACTGCGCTTTACCGCATTAATTGGCGTGACGAGGTATTTTGTCATATAAATCCACAGGAGCGCTAATGCTGCCAGCCATATAATATTAATCAGCAATAGCAAGAATATATTCTTTGATAATATTAAACAGGTCACATCTGCTATAAGGAAAACCGCCAGAATAAACACCATGATAAACGTTCGGACGCTAATGTTTTTAAACATAACCCTTCCCCAACACTTACTGTGTTATTTGGTTATATCACCAGAAGTTGTATTTGCCAGACCATTTTAGCATTTCGTGCCACTTTAACCGTTAGCAGTGTAAGTTTCGCTTTTAACAGCTCTTTGATTCACCCAAAGTAAAACTTAAGCATAAAGAAACCAGAAATATTCTTAACTTCATGGAAGTAAAGAATAATATAAAATTATTTGGGCTATTATTCATTGAAATCTCATGAATATTTAGCCACGCTTAATATTTAAATCGACAGGCTTCATAATGTAAAAAGAGTGTGTCTAGATTGTTATTTTTCTGGCATAAATTCGGAATTTACTGATAGATTAATTAGAACCCCTTTATGAAAAGGTATGGATTGCATGATGCTGCACGCTTCGTGGGACCCGATACTAGTCGGTATTTCATTCCTGGTGGCATTCATTGCTTCTTTTGTCGCGCTTGATAGTGCGGCAAAAATTGCTGCCTCTAATAAAAAAGCAGCGTTGTTCTGGCGAATAACCGGCGGCGCGACGCTGGGTATTGGTATCTGGTCGATGCATTTTATCGGCATGTTGGCCATGAAAATGCCGATGCCAATGAGCTATCACCTTGAGTTAACGATTATTTCGTTACTGGCAGCAATTATAGCCTCTTCGCTGGCTATTAATATTGCCGTCGCCGGTAATACGCTGTCGCTTAAGCGCCTATGTATTGCGACTGCGCTGTTGAGCAGCGGCGTCGTCACCATGCACTACGTGGGCATGGCGGCGCTAATGGCGCACGATGATATTACCTGGAGCATCCCGCTGATTATTGCTTCGGTGGTGATTGCAATTGTGGCCTCCTGCGTTGGGCTGTGGCTAGCATTCAGCCTGCGTCTGAACAGTAAAGGCGTGCTGCTGACGCGCGTCGGCGCAGCGCTAGCGATGGGCATCGCGATTGCCGCGATGCACTATACCGGCATGAGCGCCGCCACTTTTAATGGCCATGGGCATATGATGGCGAGCCATGCCGCCATGGTCAGCGAAGAAGGGTTATCCATCTGGGTATCCGTCACCACCCTGCTGCTGCTCGGGCTGATGCTGATGATTTCAATGGTCGACTCACAGGTACGCACTACGCGTCTAACGGAAAATCTCCAGCGCCTGAATCAGCAGCTTGAACAACAGGCGCGCTACGATGGCTTAACCGGGCTGGCAAACCGCAGCCAGATTGATATGCGGCTGCTGGCGTGCCTGCATCAATCAAGACTCGCGGGCAGCACGTTCGCACTGGTGCTGATGGATCTGGACCGCTTCAAGTTGGTTAACGACGCCTGGGGCCATCATGTTGGCGATAATCTGCTGGTTTCCGTCGCCAACCGCATGAGCGCCTGCCTGACTCCTAAAATGACCCTGGCGCGCATCGGCGGCGATGAGTTTATTCTGCTGGCCCCCAACTGCGATGAAGCTGAAATTGCCGATATTTGCACTCGTATGGTCGACAGTATCCGTCGACCGTTTTACCATTCTGGCCAAATTTTGCAGATATCCCTGAGCGTAGGGATAAGCCTCTATCCGGGCCATGGTGAAACACCGCAGGAGCTGAAACTGTCGGCCGACACCGCGATGTATCACGTGAAGCACAATGGCCGTAACGGCTGGGTTCTCTATCACGAATCCATGCTCGACAGTACCTGGCAAGGCGCCCATTTCTTACAGGACCTCACCCAGGCGCTGGAGCGAGGTCAGTTTGAGCTGTGGTATCAGCCCAAATACCACGTGAAAGATAAACGTATTTACGGTTTTGAAGCGCTGTTACGCTGGCGCCATCCGAAAAAAGGGATCCTGCTGCCGGAGGTTTTCCTGCCGACGCTGCAAAACACCGGTCTGATTGTGCCGGTCGGCAACTGGATACTGGAAAAAGGTTGCGAACAGCTACGTAAATGGAGCCGAGCCGGTCACGATGATTGGACGCTATCGCTGAATATTTCCCCGGTTCAGTTTGAACAGCAGAACTTTTATGAGCAGGTATGCGATGCGCTGATGCGCCATCAAATCTCTCCTACTCGGTTAACCATCGAACTCGCCGAGACCACCGCTCTGCACGGTTTTGACCGCAGCGTACAGATATTTAACGATTTTTGTCGTATTGGGATAACCATCTCCATCGACAATTTTGGCGTGGGATATTCCAATATGTTGGCACTGCAGGATTTACCTGCTGGTGAGCTGAAAATCGACCGAAGTTTTACCAAGGATATGCGCGAGAACAGCAAAAATATCAAAATTGTCTCGACCATTATCAATATCGCCCATTCCATGAATATGGATGTGGTGGCGGAAGGTGTGGAAACCCAGGAGCAGCAGCGCATTCTCTCGGGATTAGGCTGCGATGCATTACAGGGGTTCTGGTTCTCCGATCCGGTACCGGCGGAAGATATTGAAATGATGCTCAACAATCTGCCACTCAGCGGCGACCCGAATGCGCCTGCGGCAATCCGTCGGGATATCTCTTCATCATCCGGCAAGAAAAAACAGGCCTGAGGTTAACAGTTTATGCGCCCGCGCTGTCAACAGTTGAGTCCGCGCGGCGCACTGACTAGCGCTGTTCTACCCGCTCCTGAAAGGCGATGGTAAAAGCCTGGTAGGCTTCAGCGTCCACCTGCTCTTCGACACCGTGACACAGCAACCGATTCGTCGGCCCGCCTATTGAATGGCGCTCATATTTTTCGATAACCGTGCACTCTTCCAACCAGCGCTTGCCCAGTGCCAAATCGTCATCTTTAATTCCCGGCATCAATACCAGCACCACCACACCGGCAAATGCGACGGCGGTCGAAATCCACGTCGCGAAAAGCACGGTGAGAGAAACGTTGAGTTTCGTCAGGAGATAGCTCGCCAGCAGCAATAGCAGGAAGATAGCAGACAGCCACTTGCCGAAAATCATCATTTCAGACAGATAGGTCATAACCGTTGGCCCGAGCATGAGAGAGTATCAAGGCTGCAATGGCGGCACGCCTGCTTATTAATTGAGCAATTATAGCAGGCGATAACGCCCGAGCGGGCTTGTCTTATTGTCGTGAATCGAGCCGGGCAAACTAACGTCGGTCTTCTAGTGCCGCAACTATACTACTTGCTGGCAGTTCGTCTCTCCAAAACCGCAAATAGCCCCGTGACAATCTCATCAGGAGTTCTCTTATGACCGTATTTAAGCATAAATCCGTACTGGTTTTAGGTGGTAGCCGTGGTATTGGGGCGGCAATCGTTCGACGCTTTGCCTCCGACGGTGCATCGGTGGTTTTCAGCTACGCCGGATCGCGCGAAGCGGCGGAGGAACTGGCAAAGGAGAGCGGCAGCACTGCGGTGTTGGCCGATAGCGCCGACCGAGACGCGATAATCAAGCTGGTGAGCGACAGCGGGCCGCTGGATATTCTGGTGATAAACGCCGGGATCATTCTCTTCGGCGATGCGCGCGAGTTGGACAGCGACGACGTCGACCGCCTGTTCCAGATTAATATTCATGCGCCTTATCATGCGGCAGTCGAGGCGGCGCGGAAAATGCCGGCCGGTGGGCGCATTATTGTGATTGGCTCCGTCAACGGTGACCGCATGCCCCTTCCAGGACTCGCTGCCTATGCCGTCAGTAAATCTGCGCTGCAAGGTCTTGCGCGCGGTCTGGCGCGTGATTTTGGGCCACAGGGGATTACGGTTAATATTGTACAGCCCGGGCCGATTGATACCGATGCTAATCCGGAGTCAGGTCCGCTAAAAGAACTGATGCACAGCTTTATGGCGATAAAACGTCACGGCAGACCGGAAGAAGTGGCGGGAATGGTGGCGTGGCTTGCCGGGCCGGAAGCCTCTTTTGTTACCGGCGCGATGCACACCATAGATGGTGCGTTTGGCGCGTAACGGAGAGAACATTAGATAGCGCCGCTGGCATGCGGAGAAAAAAGCCAGCAGCGCCATCACGCATTTTTAGCCACGACGGTTAATGCCCCCGGGCTACATATGATAACCGGGTCAAATCAAAGCACATCTTCCATCACCCACACGCTGACGCTACCGCCGTTGCAGGTAAAAACCGCGCCGCCCTCTTCGCTGGTCTCGACGACCTCCTCCCGGTTGTTGAGAAAATCTCGCCAGCGCTTATTGCCGTAATTCTCTCCGAGCGTCAGCGCTTTTTTACCCTCATCACCGTTTGAAAGCATCACGACGCAGCCTGGCATTTCATCCGTTCCGCTACGGCTAAAGGCGATACAGTTTGGGTGATCAAACCATAGCGTCTGTACACCGTGGGCAAACCGCTGGCGGGCGTCAATCAGCTCATGCAGTTGCTCAATGACCGGCATATCAATGATGTAGGTTTCGCCATCGCCGCCGGTATCTTCGTAATGCGCGCCAAACAGATCGGGATAAAATATTGACGGCACCCCGTTTTCGCGCAGTAGGATCAGCGCGTAGGCCAACGGTTTAAACCAGGCTTCTACCGGCGCTTCCAGCGCCTGGAGCGGCTGCGTATCGTGGTTAGCCACTAGCGTCACCGCGTGGAACGGGTCAGCTTCAACCAGCGTGCCGGTGAAAATCTGGCTCATATCGTAATCGCGCCCCATCCGTGACGCTTCGTGAAACTTCAGTTGCAAAGGTGCATCGAACAGCATCGTTTGGCCTTCAACCTGCGCGATATATTGCTGCAATTTATCCACTTCATGGGACCAATACTCGGCGACGATAAACAGTGGTCTGGTCGCCACCTCCTGCACGTGTTCTATCCACTCTTTATAGAACCACGCGGGAATATGTTTCACCGCATCCAGACGAAAACCGTCGCAGCAGGTTTGCTCCAGCATCCAGCGCGCCCAGTATTTAAGTTCTTCGGTCACCGCGTGGTTGCGAAAATCAATATTTTCACCCATCAGGTAATCAAAGTTGCCCATTTCGTCGTCAACCTGATCGTTCCAGCCTTCACCGGTATAGTCGTTAACGATTTTGAAAATACCGTCTTCATTCGGGTTTTCAATATGGTCGATACCGCTAAAGCACTTGTAATCCCAGACAAACTGCGAATATTTCCCCTCACGGACCGGAAAGTAGTAGCGAGTCCACGCTTCACAGTCGATGATTTCCTCGTCAATCTGAGTGCGATCCTCCGCGTTGACCCGCTGTACGCGGATGCGCTCTTTTTCATCCGCCCCCATTTTGTGGTTAACGACTACGTCCATCAGCACCGCAATGTCGTGCTGTTGCAATGCGGTAATCGCCTCCAGCAGCTGAGCTTTATCACCATACTTGGTGGCGACCGAGCCTTTTTGGTCAAACTCCCCCAGGTCAAACAGATCGTAGCTGTCATAGCCGACGGAATAACCGCCGGATGCACCTTTAGTGGCAGGCGGCAGCCAAATCATATTGATGCCAATTTCATTCAGGTTCGGGGCTAGCGCCGCCACTTCAGGCCACAATTCGCCGCCTGCGGGATAATACCAATGGAAACATTGTAGTAAGGTGGGATTTCGCATACCTGTTCTCCGTATAAGGCGACAGGAAAACTATAGATGATCCGTCAGTAAGCGTTAAGATAAGCCTTCAGCCGAGTTAGCCCGACAGCGGCTCAAAGATGAAGGGAGTAATGGGATCATCATGCAGCGTCAAGACGTTTCATCATCACGTATTAAATCAATTGGTTATGACGTAAAACAAAAAACTCTCGAAATTGAATTCTTTGGTTTAGGGATTTATCAATACGTCGGGGTCCCGGCCAAGACTTACGAAACGTTTTTAACCGTAAAGTCCAAAGGTCGTTTTTATGATGGCGTCATTAAAGATAAATTTCTGTGCAGGAAAATGGGTTAAACCGTCGATGAGATCTGCTCAATACACGGTTTAACCTGATAAGGGCTGGCGTTTCGGCGGCCTCACGAATAAAAAGCTTTCGCCGCTTAAAGTGAATTAGCTCCCTTTGTAAGTCGAGTACCCATACTGGCTAAGCAAAAGCGGAATATGGAGCTTTTCATTGGTTTTGGTCACGGTAAAGAGCACCGGGACCTCGGGAAAGAAGGACGATAGCTTTTCACTCTTGAAGTAATTCCCCGTTTTAAACGTCACTCTGTACACGCCAGGTAACATATCCTGGTGTTCAGGGTACAGGGATTTGATCCGGCCATCGCTATCTGTTTTCCCCTGGGCCAGTGTGTCCCAACCGGTTGCCTGCTGTTTTTCCAGGGTGACATCTACATCTTTTGATGGAATGCCAGTTTGCTGGTTCAGTATATGAACACTCAATGTTCCTGTTGGCGCACTGAACGCCAGCGGTGCAAAGAGAGAGGCTGATAACAGAGTCAGGCTGGCGATTTTTTGGGTCATTTTTATTTTCCTGTAGTTGAAATCACAGGGAAATCTTAGCCATCTTGCTGATAAAAAATATTCAATTTTTTGTTATCGATTGGTTAGCAATTATTCATTGATTATCTTTAACCTGAAATATAACAGCGCGTTATTTTGAATCAAAGCGTGCCGGTCGAGACTGCGGTTGCATAATCGCATCAGCGATGACCTATGCCATATCGCCACAGTTCTGGTACTCGAAAAAACGCTCGCGACCCAGGAACTAAAAAAATCGCCTAACGGTAGCACCTCGAAATGACAAAGCCCCGAGTAACCGGGGCTCCATCGTTATCATTTTAATACTCATTAATTTCCGGTAAGGAGCATCTTCGTGATATCACAGCGTGTTAGTGGCTCAGTGATATTCGATTCTTCAAACACATCAACACCATCAAACTTTTGGTGGTTAGCGCCATTCATCGTGGTTACTGAGCGGTCCACGTGGATGAGCTGATAGTTTGGTTGAATACCTTTCCCAGTAATACCTAATCTCACAGCGATAACATCCGGCCTGCTCAACATCTCCAACAACTTCTCCACGAACTCGCTTGGTAGTGAAGAAATATTTCCATTCCAGTTTTTATTGCTCACGATCTCACTCCAGTTAATTGATTCAATTAACAAAAGCGGCATAAGTAATCATGTTCTTAAATGCCCCTAACTGGGAACGCAAAAACGCGGGATTAACCGCAAGGCTATATCGTTTAATAAGTCATTTATACCATCAAAAAATGATGTGCCGAACTAAGGTTAGGAAGAGACAATGGCGCTGTAAGTAGCGCCATTGCTGGTTTTAGATGAGGTCAGATGAAGAACGAATACAACTAGTGCTTAACGATATACATCGTATGCGTGTACGCCACGTCTTCCGGGTTGGTTATCGGATACCCTTTTAGCCATGGTTTGATTAAGCGACCATTGGTGTACTGGTAAATCGGCGCAATCGGCGCTTTGGCTGCCAGAATTTTTTCCGCTTCGTTGTAGTCAGCGTTACGCGCTGCGGCGGTGTTTTCCAGCGCCGCCTGACGAATCACCTTGTCGTAGGCCGGTTCGTTAAAGCGTGCAATGTTGCCGGTATTGGTTGAAGTCAGCAGAGACAGGAAAGTCGACGGTTCGTTGTAATCGCCAACCCATGACGCACGAATGACATCAAAATTGCCGGTGTTACGGCTGTCGATATAGGTTTTCCATTCCTGATTTTGCAGCTTCACGTCAACGCCGAGATTTTTCTTCCACATCGATGCCACCGCAATGGCAATTTTCTGGTGGTTTTCTGAGGTGTTATACAAAAGCGTCAGCTTCAAAGGACGGTTCGGGCCGTAGCCTGCCGCCTGCAGCAGCATTTTAGCCTGCGCATTCAATTCCGCCTGGCTGCTCTGTTCCAGCGCCGATGGCTGCGGAGTAAAACCCGCCGTCACGTCTGGTGTTAAACGCCAGGCGGGTTTTTCACCGGTACCCAGTACCTTCTCAGCAATAATCCGTCGGTCGATGGTCATGCTCAGCGCCAGGCGCACACGCGCATCGGCGGTAGGCCCCTTCTGGGTATTAAAGGCGTAGTAATAGGTGCCCAACTGCGCCGGGGTATAGACCTGGCCCGGCAGCTCCTTGAGCAGCTTCTGGTACTGATTTTTCGGGAATGATTCGGTGATGTCGATATCGCCAGCCAGATAGCGTTTGGTGGCCGACGACTCCTGGTTAATCGGTACAAAAGTGACTTTCTGAATCACCGTTTTCGCATTATCCCAGTACTGCTTGTTCGGGGTCGCAACCAGTTTTTCGTTAACCACACGATCCGCCAGAACATAAGCGCCATTGCCCACCAGCTTACCCGGGCGCGTCCAATTTATATCGCTTTCAACGTTGGCCTTATTCACCGGATACAGTGAGAAATTGGCGGTCAGATTTACAAACCACGGCAGCGGTTTATCGAGCTGAACGCGCAGAGTGCGCGCATCAACGGCAGTTACGCCCAGAGTCTCGGGCTTAGCTTTGCCATCGATGATGTCCTGGGCGTTAGTGATGCCAGCCAGTGCGGCAAACCAGGCAAATGGCGAGGTGGTTTTCGGATCCACCAAACGCTGCCAGCTATAGACGAAATCCTGCGCCGTTACCGGAGTACCGTCTGACCATTTCGCATCGTTACGCAGGGTAAAGGTCCAGATTTTTTGGTCATTGGTCTGCCAGCGGGTGGCGACGCCAGGAATAATATTTCCGTTGGCATCCTGGTTAACCAGGCCTTCGAACAGATCGCGGATCACCTGAATTTCAGGCAGCCCTACTGCTTTAGCGGGATCCAATGAAGCGGGTTCATCTTTGATGTGGCGAACCAGATCTTGCTGTTTTGCCAACACCGTTCCAGCGGGAACGTCGGCCGCAAACGCGGCAGAACTCAGGCCTGAAAGCAACACAGCAAAGCAGGTCAAGGTGAAAGGATACTTCATGACATCCCCTTAAATTAGATAAACCCAAGTAACATAATGGAAATATTATTTGTTTCACTTGCTATAAATGCAAATGCCTTATCACAGAAAGTTGACTTACGCCGTCAATTACGCTTCAGGAAACTATTTGATTCGCGGCGAATTTTGCACAACACTGCTCGGTATCGCACTCAGGATCGGGACTATCGCTATGTCAGCTCTTCGCCCTCGCGCTCAGCGCGGCGCGTTCCCTCAGGGAACACAACACTATGGCCGTTCTCTGCTGGGCGCGCCGCTTATCTGGTTTCCTGCGACGGTTGCCGGCCCGCAAAGTGGGTTGATCATTGCCGGTACCCACGGGGATGAAAACTCCTCCGTGGTGACACTCTCCTGCGCGCTGCGGGCATTAGCCCCGGAGCTGCGTCGCCATCACGTGATTCTGGCGGTCAACCCGGACGGCTGCCAGCTTGGGCTGCGGGCGAACGCCAACGGTGTCGATTTAAATCGCAACTTTCCGGCGGCTAACTGGAAAGCGGGCGAGACCGTGTATCGCTGGAACAGCGCCGCCGAGCAGCGCGACGTCGTACTGCTAACCGGCAGCCGCCCGGGATCCGAACCGGAAAGCCGCGGGCTGTGTCAGCTCATCCATCAAATTAACCCAGCATGGGTGGTGTCATTCCATGACCCACTGGCTTGTATCGAAGATTCCCGTAACAGCGAGCTCGGGCAGTGGTTGTCTAACGCCTTTACGCTGCCACTGGTCAGCAGCGTGGGCTATGAAACGCCCGGTTCGTTTGGCAGTTGGTGTGAGGATATTGGCCTGCACTGCATCACCGCCGAATTCCCACCGGTCTCCTCTGATGAGGCCAGCGAGAATTATCTCGACGCGATGACGCAGCTATTGCACTGGCAACCCGCTAATCACAAATGAAGCTCACCGCAGGTAAAGCGTAGCGCGGGCTGCGCATCAACGGCGAGCCAGGTTGGGCCATCAAGATCGGCGAGTTTGACCTGAGTGGTCAGAGGCAATGCGGCGTCAATCGCCCGCGACGTGCAGAGCATGCAGCCCAGCATCAGCGCAAACCCCTGCGCTTTGGCTTCGGCGGCCAGCGCCAGCGCCTCGGTCAGGCCACCGGTTTTATCGAGCTTGATATTCACCATCTCGTAGCGGCCGCGCAAGACGGACAGATCTTCGCGGGTATGGCAGCTTTCATCGGCACAGATAGGCAGCGGATGAATAAAATTATCCAGCGCCTCATCTTCGCCGACCGGCAGCGGTTGCTCCAGCATCGCCACCTTGAGATCGGCCAGTAGCTGGCAGCGCGCCGCCAGCCCATCACCACGCCAGGACTCATTGGCATCGACGATAAGCGTGGCTTCTGGTGCAGCTTCCCGAATCGCCACCATGCGCTCGCAGATAAAATGGTTGTCCAGCTTGACCTTTAACAGCGTCGCCCCGCTTTCCCATAGCGCTCTGGCACTGGCAGCCATCTGTTCAGGCGTACCGATAACCACCGTCTGGGCAGTCACCACCGTCGTCGGTAGCACAACACCAAGCTGAGTGACAACGTCACTTTTAACCAGGTGCGCCTCCAGACTCCATAGCGCGCAGTCCACCGCGTTACGCGCGGCACCTGCGGGGAGCAAGGTCGCTAACTGTTCGCGCGTGATGCCGCGTTCAAGCTGTTCGCCAATCGCCATAATCTGCGCCATTACCGAGGCCAGACTCTCACCATAGCGCGGATACGGCGTGCACTCGCCGATACCTTTCACGCCATCCTGTTCAAGCTCAACCACCACCACCTTTGCTTCGCTGCGGCTACCGCGGGCAATAACAAACGGTGAGTGCAGCGGCCAGGCTTCTTCATAAACGCGCAGCTTTCTCATTTCCACTCCTTTTATTGAGGCGCAAATAGGGTTTGCCGTGTTAACACCTGATGACATACACTAGGGCAGACGTTAACTATATGTAAACAGGAAGATAATCATGTCGCAAACCGTACATTTCCAGGGCAATCCCGTTGCTGTTCAAGGTTCTATCCCGCAGGCTGGCGATAAAGCTCAACCGTTTACGCTGGTGGCAAAAGATCTCTCTGACGTCACCCTCGGCCAGTTCGCTGGTAAACGTAAAGTTCTGAACATTTTCCCAAGCATCGATACCGGCGTTTGCGCGGCATCTGTGCGTAAATTCAACCAACTGGCTGGTGAACTGCCGGATACCGTTGTTCTGTGCGTTTCCGCTGACCTGCCATTTGCCCAATCTCGCTTCTGCGGTGCAGAAGGTCTGAGCAATGTGGTCACTCTGTCCACCCTGCGTGCGCCAGAATTCCTGCAAACCTACGGTGTGGGCATCGCTGATGGCGCACTGAAAGGTCTGGCGGCACGTGCCGTTGTCGTCATCGATGAAAACGACAGTGTCGTTTACAGCGAGCTGGTGAACGAAATCACCAACGAGCCGGACTACGATGCTGCCCTGGCTGCGCTGAAAGCGTAACAACCAGAGCGTCAAAGCAAAACAGCCTCTTTTCAGAGGCTGTTTTTTTATTACTCTTCTCCCTTCTTACTGCTCAGGCCATATTCACGCAGCTTATTTGCAATCGCGGTATGTGAAACGCCCAGGCGTTTTGCCAGCTTACGCGTACTTGGGTAGCTGTGATAAAGCTGAGCCAGCACCGAGCGTTCGAAGCGACGCGTAATATCATCCAGCGATCCTTCCATCGCCTCTTCGCCTACCGCCACGCTGGAGACGTCATTATCCGGCAGCAGCACGTCCTGCGGACGCAGTTCGTAGCCCTCAAGCTGGGTCAGCGCACGATACACCGCATTTTTTAACTGACGTACGTTGCCCGGCCAGCCGTAACGGGTTAATACCGTATTGAGATCGGCGGCAAGTTTAGGCCGGGAGATCCCCTGCTCATCGGCAAATCGCGCCACAAACAGCTCGGTCAGCGGCATGATATCTTGTGGACGATCGCGCAGCGGCGGCAGATTGAGGGTCAGGACGTTGAGACGATAATAGAGATCCTCGCGGAATAGCCCTTTTTGCACCAGCTCAACCAAGTTTTTCTGGGTGGCGCAAATCACGCGGACGTCGACATGGACTTCATGATCTTCACCAACGCGACGGAAAGTGCCGTCATTGAGGAAGCGCAGCAGTTTAGTTTGCATGCGCGGCGACATTTCGCCAATTTCATCCAGCAGTACCGAGCCACCATTAGCCTGCTCGAAGAAGCCTTTTTTACCTTCTGCCGCATCGCCAAATAGCTCACTTTCCACCGCATCTTCCGGTATCGAGCCACAGTTCAGCGCCAGATAGGGTTTTGCCGCTCGTGGGCTGGCTAAATGGCAAGCATGCGCCAGTAAATCTTTACCGGTGCCGGTTTCCCCGATAATCAGCAGCGGTGCGGTCAGCAGCGCCAGCTTGCGCGCCTGATCCACCACCTGACGCATACGTGGGCTGACGCCGACAATCTGGCTGAAAGCGCTAACATCCTGCGTGGTCATGGTTTGCAGCTGACGCCCCATTTTCAGCGTCGAACGCAGCATCACCACCGCTCCGCCGAGAATACGCGTGTCATCTTCACCGTTCAGGTAGACCGGCGTCGCTTCCAGCAGGAAGTTTTGTCCCTGGATGACCACATGCTCGGCGAGTGACTCCACGGAGTCGCTTTCCAGCCAGCGCTGGAAGTTAAAACCGCTAATCAGCTGCGTCACGTTATGGCTGCGCATACGCTCCTGGTTCATGCCGAAGAGTTGGCAGCTCGCCGGGTTAGCGCGTTCAATTTTACTGCGGGTATCCAGCGATAGCACCGGCTCTGGCATGGCTTCCAGCAATGCGCTCAGCGCCAGATGCTCGCGCTCTGATGGCATCCACGGTACGGTACGGACGTCCGTCACACCGGCAATACGGCGGATCTCCGCCATCAGGCTGCTGAAGCTGGTGAATTCCAGCTCCGCGAAATTAAGATAGATTCGGCCAACAGGGTCGATATCGATTCCGCGCAGGTCAATGCCGCGCAGGACCAGAAGATCGAGCAGTTCACGAGTCAGACCGAGACGGTCTTCACAAAAGACTTCAAGACGCATGGGAGTTTTCACCCTTAAAAGCCAAAGACATATGAATAATAAGACAGTTCTTCGCTGGCGGGAAGATGACTGTCAACAATTATTGACAGTATGGCGGAAAAATCGACTTTGTGCCGTAAAGTTATGCGTTCAAGCAGCGGAAAAGCGCACGGAGCAGCAACCCTCACCCCAACCCTCTCCCTTAAAAAGGGAGAGGGGGCAGATTGTGCCCGTACCTGAGATGATTTTCTCCTCAGCATTGCATGGTAGAAATAGCTCCTGAAGCCAAAAACCGCACTCATCGGTCCCCTCGCCCCTCCGGGGAGAGGGTTAGGGTGAGAGGGCAGATTGTGCCCGCACTTTAGATGGCCATTCCAGAAACGAGTCGTGAAGCCAAAAACCGCACTAATCGGTCCCCTCGCCCCTCCGGGGAGAAGGTTAGGGTGAGAGGGCAGATTGTGCCCGTACTATAGATGGCCATTCCAGAAACGAGTCGTGAAGCCAAAAACCGCACTAATTGGTCCCCTCGCCCCTCCGGGGAGAGGGTTAGGGTGAGAGGGCAGATTGTGCCCGTACTTTAGATGGCCATTCCAGAAACGAGTCGTGAAGCCAAAAACCGCACTCATCGGTCCCCTCGCCCCTCCGGGGAGAGGGTTAGGGTGAGGGGAGCCACAGCTCATCCCATCCGGTGTTCGCCGCGCCCTATCGCATCGCGATCGAAAAAGCGCTGGATCACGCCAGCCGCCATAAACGCCGCGCGATCGGACATATGGGCAATCACATCTGCATCGTGGCTGACGAGGAGATAGGTCATACCGTGGTCCTGCTTCAAGCGGTTGAGCAGATTGAGGATCTCGGCCTGGACCGACATATCCAGCGCCGAAGTTGGTTCGTCCAGCAGCAGAATTTTCGGTCTTAGCAACAGCGCGCGAGCAATGGCCACGCGCTGACGCTGGCCTCCGGAGAGCTGATGCGGGTAGCGACGCACGGCATCTGCAGGCAACCCTACCTGCTCCAGCGCGGTACTCACCCGCATTTCGATATCGCCCTCGCCATGAATCTGTAGCGGCTCGGCCAGCGTGCGCCACAAAGTATGGTTCGGGTGCAACGAGGCATAGGGATCCTGAAAGACCATCTGCACATTACGGCGTAGTTGGCCCTGAAAACGTGCTCCCGCAGTGATGTTCTGCCCGAAAAGCGTTACCTGGCCGTGCCAGTCGCGCTGTAGCCCGGCGTTCACCCGCAAAATCGTCGATTTCCCGCAGCCCGACTCGCCAATCAGGCTAAAGGTTTCGCCGGTCTCCACGTGGAAACTGGCAGCGGAGACTGCCGTTTTATCACCAAACGTGACCTGTAGTGCCTCGAGATTAACGATTGCCATCTGTCGACTCCTCAAAGCTCTTGGTACGGTCAAGCGTGGGTAGCCTCTGCCCGTAGGTTTGCGCATTGGGACGGCAGGTCCATAAAGTGCGCGTATAGGGATGCGTGGCCTGCGGTAAATCACCGGCGGCCATCTCATCGACGCTGTTGCCCTGGTACATCACCAGAACCCGATGGCAGTGCTGGGCCACCAGCGGTAGATCGTGGCTAATCAGCAACATTGCCATGTTCCGCTGTTCACATTGCGTCACCAGCAGTTCGAGGATCTGATTACGCAACCGCGCATCCAGCGCCGAAGTCGGTTCATCGGCAATCAGCACTTGCGGATCGTTGATCAGCGCAATGGCGATCATCACCCGCTGGCCCATGCCGCCGGACAGTTCGCCCGGATAACGGTTCAGCACCTGCACGTCCAGTCCCATCGCCAGTACCGCCGATGCGATTTTTTCCTGACGCTCGCGGCGATTCAGGCGCTGGTGCAATACCAGCGCCTCTTCCAGTTGCGCGCGTACCGTTTTAACCGGATTGAGCGCATAACGAGGATCTTGTAACACCATCGCGATATCGTTACCCCGCAGCGCACGCCAGCCACGCGCATCAAGACTCTGTACATCGCGGCCCAGCACGTTCAGTTGGTCAGCGCTGACGATGCCCGGTTTGCGTACCAATCCCATCAGCGCGCGCGCAGTCATTGATTTACCGGAACCCGATTCGCCAACCAGCGCCAACCGCTCGTTACCGAGCGTAAAGTTCATATTATTGACCACCCGGGAGCCAGGATAATCAATATTCAGTCCCCGTACGGACAGGCGTTGTTCAGTCATGTTGCGGCTCCAGAATGTCACGTAAACCATCGCCCAGCAGGTTAAACGCCAGGCTGGCAATCAGAATCGCTCCCCCTGGTGCAGCGGCAATCCACCACTGGTCAAATATTACCTGCATACCATCGGCTATCATCGCACCCCACTCCGCCATCGGCGGGCGGGCGCCGAGCCCGAGGAAACCCAGACCCGCAGCGGCCAGAATAATCCCCGCCAGATCCAGCGCCAGCCGTACGATAGCTGACGGCAGGCACAGCGGCAGAATATGGCCCACCAGCAGGCGCAGGCCTCGAATGCCCATCATCTCGGCGGCGGCCAGATAGTCGCTGTGCCGCAGACGCTGAATTTCGCTGCGCGCCTGACGCGCATAGGCAGGCCAGGTGGTCAGCGCCAGAGCCAGCGCGCCGTTAACCAGGCCTGGGCCAAGCATCGCGACAAAAGCAAACGCCAGAATCAGTCGTGGCATCGACATCACCACATCGGTAAAGCGCATCAGAATACGTTCCAGCCAGCCGCCGTAATAGCCGGAGAGAATACCCACCAGCAGCCCGACCGGCAGCGTAATCACCGTCACTAGCGCCACCAGTCCTAGCGCTGGACGGGTGCCGTAAATCAGTCTGGATAGCAGGTCACGCCCGAAGCTATCGGTACCCAGCCAGTGTTGGAGGTTGGGCATTTGCAGGCGCATGGCGGCATCCTGCCAGTTCGGGTCCATCGGCGCGAGCCAGGGGGCGAACAGCGCCGTCAGTACCAGTAAGCTGACAATAGCCAGCCCGCAGCAGGCCGCAGGTGAGCGCAGTAAACGATGTAAAAAGAGAGACGTTGGCATCAGCTCACCCTCGGATCGGTCAGCCGCACCAGCATGTCGGTGAGGTTATTAATGAGTACAAAAGAAACACCAATCAGCAGCGTGCCCCCCATAATGGCCGACATATCCCCGGCGAACAGCGCCGTCGTCAGGTAACGACCGATACCCGGCCAGGAGAACACCGTCTCTGTCAGCACTGCGCCTTCCAGCATCGAGGTATAGGCCAACGCAATCACCGTCAACAGCGTGCCGCGAATATTGGGTAGCACGTGGCGGATCAGAATGCTCATCTCCCCCGCCCCTTTGGCTCGGGCCAGCAGAATGTACTCTTTGTTCATCTCACTGAGGCACGCGGAGCGCGTCAGGCGCGTAATGCTGGCCATCGAATAGTAGGCCAGCAGCAGCATCGGCAGCACCAGATGGCTGACGGCGTTGCGAAACGCCTCTTTATCGCCGGACAGCCAGGTATCAATCAGCACAAAGCCGGTTTTCGCTTCAATAGTGAACTGATAAATATCATCGAGTCGACCCGGGCCGGAGCTCCACTGGAGCCTGGCGTAAAACAGCGCCAGCATCAGCAGACCGAGCCAGAAAATCGGCACCGAGTTGCCCAGCAGGGTTAAGGTACGCACGGAAAAATCCCATGGCGAACCGGCGTAGCGAGCGCAAAGCACGCCGGCAATCACGCCAAGCACGGCGCCAACCACCAGCGCCAGCGTTGCCAGCTCTAAGGTTGCCGGAAACGCGGCCAGCAGGTCGTGCAGCACCGGCTGCCCGGTGGCGCTGGCGGTCCCCAGATCGCCGTGGGCCAGATTCAGCAGATAGTGCCAGAACTGCACCGGCAGCGAGCGGTCAAGCCCCAACTGGTGACGGACCTGATCGTAGGTTGACTGACTAGCGTGGTCGCCAACAATTTGCAGTACACGGTCGACGGGCGATAGCGCCGAGAGGGCAAACGTTACCAGCAAAAGTCCCAACAGGGTCAGTGCCAGCGTGAAAAGCCCCTGAAAGAGCGCAGACAGTAAACGCCGGGTTCGCTGCGCGGTTGGATTAGGTAAAGCGGCGGGCATGGGCATTCCGTATATCAACGATAAAACGAACAGCAGCGGCCCGAAAGCTCACGCCTGCGGGCCGCTGCTGCAATAGCAATTACTTGGTGACGTTGTCGTACCAGACCATATCGGCGTTAAGCCCCTGCTGGTAGCCCTTCACGTTATCGCGGATAACGATCTGCGTCTTGCCCTGGTCAATAAAGACATACGGCGAATTGCGCTGCAGCTCTTCCTGCATTTTCTTATACAGGTCAAGGCGCTTGGTCGCGTCCGGTTCGGCTACCGCCGCCAGCGTCGCTTTATTCAGTTCAGGGATTTTCCAGCCGTTGAGGCCCGCCACGGTGCTTGATTTACCATCGTTAAATGCAAATGCACTGGCGTTGGAGTGGGCATCGAAGTAGTCCGGGATCCACAAGCGAATTGCCGCCTGGTGCTGTTTAGCACGCACACGGGCGTACACCTGGCTACCTGCCGCCGGCAGCAGTTCAACCTTTACGCCGCCCTGAGCAAAGCTCGCCTGCATTGACTGGGCTATGGTGATAAACGGCGGTTTGTTTTCCACGTCGAGGGTAAAGTGCGCATCTTTAATCCCGGCTTTCGCCAGAATCTCTTTGGCCTTCGCCGGGTCGAATTTAAACGGTGTGTTGTCCAGTGCGCCGGGGAAACCAACCGGCAGGAAGCTCTGGTGGACAAAGTACTGACCTTTCAGCAGATCTTTGGTGATACCGTTATAGTCTACCAGCCAGCGGGCCGCTTCCCAGAATGCCGGATTTGCCAGCAGCGGGTTAGCGCTGTTGCCGGTATTGAACACCACGTAGTTTTGTTCGGCGGAAGGAATGCTCAGCACCTGCAGGCCCGGTTTGCCTTGCAGAGCGTCAATTTGGTCGGCACCGAGATCGCGCGCCACGTCAGCATCGCCCTGCTGGATCAGCAGGCGGCGGGAGGCTGGATCCGGCACGTTTTTAATGATCACGCTTTTCAGCTTCGGTGCACCGGTTGGCGAAGTCTCGTTGGCCTCAAGGACGATAGCCTGATGAGGCTGGTAGACGCGCATTTTGAACGCGCCGCTGCCCGCCGAGTGCATTTTCAGCCACTCGTTGCCAAAGTCGTTGGCCTTAACGTTTGCCGCAACTAATTTTTCATCAACGATAGAGGCTATCGGCGTGGAGAGAATATTCAGCGCCACCGCCGGGCTGACATCAGCGGTCCAGCTCACCTGTAGCGTGTGGTCGTCGATTTTTTTCAACTGGCTGGCAATGTTGTCTGGCTGCCAGCCGAGGACGTTGAGGATAAACGCCGGGGATTTGTTGAGCGTCACGGCGCGAGTGTAGGAGAAGATCACGTCTTCCGGGCGCAGCGCGTTGCCGGAAGCAAATTTTGCGTCATTTTTCAGCTTGATGGTCAGCGTTTTTGCAGCCGCATCGGCCTGCCAGCTTTCAGCCAGAATTGGGGTGATTTTTGCTGGATCGTTACGGTCCGGCTGCACCAGACGCTGATACAGGCTAGGCACCGTCTGGATGCTGGAAAGCTCGTTGGCTTCTGCCGGGTCGAGACTGACAATATCATCAAGGCCTTGAGCGACCACCAACGTATTCGCAGGGGTTGCAGCGTAAGCGGAGGCTGACAGCGCGGTCAGCACAAATAAAGACAGCAGCGTTTTGGTCATCGGACTTCCTGAAAGTGATTATGTCGTTGAAGTTATCGACTAAATTAGCGCTGCTGGTCACTTTCAGTAAAGATAAGTATAGATATACGTTATGCCAATTTGGCATAACGTTATTTATTCACATTCATTTGTCCTGCGACGTCGCCGTTTTTCCCTTCTGCAAGGTGGCTTTTAGCTGACCTACAAGCTCACGACGGAAATCGCCTAAACGCGGTTTGTCGTTGTCCAGCCACGGCAGTGGACGACACAATTCCATCGCTTTAATCCCCAAGCGCGCGGTCAGCAAACCGGCGCCAATCCCCTGGGCTGCACGGGTAGACAGACGGGCGGCCAGATCCTGCGACATCCAGTCCATGCCGACTTCACGCACCAGCTCGCTGGCCCCGGCGAAGGCAATGTTAATCAGTACCAGACGGAACAGGCGCAGACGACTGTAATACCCCAGCTCAATGCCGTACAGGTTAGCAATGCGGTTAATCAGCCGCAGATTACGCCAGGCAATAAACGCCATATCCACCAGCGCCAGCGGGCTGACGGCGATCATCAACGTCGACTCTGCCGCCGAGCGGCTGATTTCACGACGGGCCTGGGCGTCCAGCACCGGCTGCACCAGATGCGCATAGAGGCTGACGATTTCTCTGTCGCTCTGGGTTTCGTGTATTGCAGCATACCAGCGCTGTAGCGCCGGATGCGATTGATCGAGCCCCGCCTGCCGTGCCAGCCCTTCACAGAAAGCACGCGCCTTGCCCACGCCGTGGCTGTTCATCAGCGTACGCGCTTCATCACGCTCCTGTGCGCGCTGACGTAAACGCCACAACCTGCGCCATTCGGTGGCGACAGAGCCGACGCCCGCGCCAATAATTAGCGCTCCGGCGACACAGCCTCCCAGCGATACCCAGTCCTGAGTTTGCCAGGCATTAGCCGTCCACTGCACTCCCTGCGCAACTACGCTTATCCCAAACAGGCCAAGCCCTGCGCCGACCATTTTTCGCCACAAGCTGCGTTTTGGCCGCAGCGCGGCCTCAATGCTGGCTTCCGCCTGCCCTTCGCTTGCGGCGTCATCATCAAGCGCTACCGGCGCAAACTTCTCCGCGGTCTCACCGTCAAACGCCTGCGAGGATTTAAACTGTTCGCTTTTTACTTCCGTTAACGGGCCTGCAAAATCAATCCGCGGTTTAAATGAATCGCTCATCGCAGTTTATCTCCAATCAAAAACTCCAGCGCGGCATCGAGGCGAATATGCGGCAGCGGCTGGTCAACGTCCATCGTCTGTGGACGGAAATTCTCAAACTGAAAGCCCTGTTTGTCCCAGAATGCCTGGCCCGGCAAACGGGCCGGAACTTCACCAGGATAAACGGTCAGCGGTTCGCCGTCGCTCAGGCGATGACCACGCAGCGCCGGAATTTTCTCGCCGTTAACGTCAATTAGTCCGCTCTGGGTTGCCTGCACTGAAGCCAGCCCCAGACAGTCCATGGTGATGCCTTCAAAGGCCGCATTCTGCCAGGCATCCTGAATGAGCTGTTGCAGCAGCGACACCATATTGCCGTGCTGATCGACCGTCACGTGATCCGCTTTGGTGGCGGCAAACAGCAGTTTGTCAATAACCGGCGAGAACAGACGGCGGAACAACGTCCGCTGGCCGTAGTGGAAACTGTGCATCAGCTGCGTCAGAGCCAGACGCATATCGTTAAACGCCTGCGGCCCGCTATTGAGCGGCTGCAAGCAATCGACCAGCACAATCTGGCGGTCAAAGTGCAGGAAGTGGTCTTTATAGAAGCCCTTCACCACTTTTTCGCAGTAGTAGTTAAAGCGCTCGCGCAGCATACCGGCGTTAGTGCTTTTGCCCGCCTGCGCCAGTTTGGTTTCGCCCACCGCGTCAACATCCGGCCAGGGGAAAAACTGTAACGCAGGAGCTCCGGCGAGTTCACCCGGTAACACGAAACGGCCCGGCTGGATGAAATGCAGCCCCTGCTGTTTGCACTGGTGCAGATAGTCGGTCCAGGCTTGCGCAATCTCCGCCAGGCGGTTTTCGTCGGCGGGAGCTAGCGGATCCAGACCGTCGCAGAGCTGCCGCCATTTTTCCGACCACTCCGCGCGCAGGCCGTTCAAAAGTCCGGTCATCTGCCTTGACCAACTCAAATAGTCCTGGGTCAGCATAGGTAAATCGAGCAGCCATTCACCGGGATAATCGACAATCTCCAGATACAGCGTGGAGGTCTCTTTGAAATGGCGCAGCAGCGAGTCGTTGGATTTGTAGCGCAGCGCCAGGCGAATTTCGCTAACGCCGCGAGTCGGCGTAGGCCAGGTCGGCGGCTGACCATAAAGCTGCGCCAGCCCTTCATCGTAGGTAAAACGGGGAACCCCGAGGTCGCGCTGTGGGATGCGCTTTACGCCCAGCAGGCGCTCGTCGCGCACCGCGCTAAGCAGCGGCAGACGCGCTCCGGTGTGAATGTTCAGCAGCTGATTGACCATACCGGTGATAAACGCGGTTTTGCCACTACGGCTAAGGCCGGTCACGGCAATACGAAGATGCCGGTCAACGCTTCGGTTGACCAGCGCATTGAATTCAGTTTTGAGTCGCTTCATTGCTTAATAGACACTCCTGTCAACGCCGATACCGCTATTTTGCCATGGGGAAATACCGTTTGGCGAGGCGCGACAATAAGGGTTCCAGCGCCACCGCCAGCAACATTTTCAATGGCCGACGGGCGACGGACTTCACCGCCCAGCCGGCAACACCCGCCGGGCCATAGCGGAGTGCGGTCAGCAAGGCGAGCTTGCCGACAATTTTTAAACCAGGCTTAACTTTCTGCCCTGCCCGCTGCCATTTATTGCTCATCATTAACCTCTTACTTAGAGCTGACGGAACCGGCTGCGCAGACTAAAGGTGTCGGATGTAACGTAACGTTCCATCTCACGCAGACGCTGTTCACCAGCGGAAAGCTCTGCATCAACCGCATCCAGCAGGTCGCGACTGGTCGGCTGGTGCTCGCCATAGTTCGCCCCTTCCGGCATCGGGTCGAGGGCAAACGTCAAAATAATGTAGGCGACGACGACAAAGAAAAAGAGTCCAAATAGCATCGCCAATACGGTAATGATGCGCACCAGTTTCACCGGCACGTCTAGGAACTGCGCAATACCGGCACAGACCCCTTTCACCATGCCCTGCTGCGGAATACGCCAGAGCTTTTTGCTAAAATCCAGTGCTGCCATTAGCGATCCCTCCAGTTCGGATGTTCTGCATCAAGAATGGCTTCCAGTGCCTGAATACGCTCGCGCATCCGCTTAGCGTCATCGGTAAGCTGCATCAGCCGCTGCTGTTCACCCTGCGAAAGCTCGCTGGAGCGGGAACGGTTGCTGTAGTGCAGCCACAGCCAAATCGGCAGGACAAACAACACAAACAGCGTCAAGGGGATGCCGAGGAAAAGCGCGCTCATAAATACTCCTTATGATTTCTACCCTCATTATTTCGAACTGCATGATGGCGGCAAGGGAACGATTTCCCCGTCACTGACCCTGGTCTGTGACGGGGGTGCCAACGCATCTGTAACTTGAAGTATGACGGGCATATGAGCAGCGGTACTGTACGTACCGCCAGATTTATTATTCGTTGTCCTGCTTCATTTTGGCTTTCAGCGCAGCCAGCTGATCGCTGATTTCATCATCCGCTTTCAGCTCTGCAAACTGCTGATCCAACGATGGTTGTTTGCCAAAACGATGGCTTTCCGCTTCCGCTTCCATGTGGTCAATACGGCGTTCAAAAGATTCAAAACGCGCCATCGCTTCATCCAGTTTACCGCTATCCAACTGACGGCGCACATCACGGGACGAACTCGCCGCCTGATGACGCAGAGCCAAAGACTGCTGACGGGCACGGGTTTCGCTGAGTTTATTCTCCAGCTCACCGATCTCTTTTTTCATCCGCGCCAGGGTTTCATCCACCAGCGTCACTTCATGTTCCAGCGTGGCGATAACGTCAGTGAGTTTCTGCTTCTCAATCAGTGCCGCACGCGCCAGATCCTCTTTCTCTTTACGCAGCGCCAGTTCGGCCTTTTCTTGCCACTCAAGCTGCTGTGCCAGTGCTTTCTCAACGCGACGGCTCAGCTCTTTCTTTTCCGCCAACGCACGCGCTGATGTGGAGCGAACCTCAACCAGCGTGTCTTCCATCTCCTGGATCATCAGACGCACCAGCTTCTGCGGGTCTTCCGCTTTCTCCAGCAGTGAGTTGATGTTGGCGTTCACGATGTCGGCAAAACGAGAAAAAATACCCATAATTCAATCCTCATAGTTCTATGTTTCGGGCTTAGCCCTGCGAAGAGACTATTACAAATTCCATGCCAACTTTTTATCTTATTGATTATAAACGAGGTGATTGAAATCTGTGCCATTAACGCCTACAGTGAGATGGCGAATTACACCAACAAGTGGCGAATTTCATCATGGCAGATTACAAAGATAACCTTCTCGGCGAGGCCAACCGCTTTCTTGAGGTGCTGGAGCAGGTGTCGCGGCTAGCGCCGCTGAACAAACCAGTACTGATTATCGGTGAGCGAGGAACCGGGAAAGAACTTATCGCTAACCGCCTGCACTACCTTTCTTCATGTTGGCAAGGGCCATTTATCTCGCTCAACTGCGCAGCGCTAAACGAAAATCTGCTGGATTCCGAATTGTTTGGTCATGAAGCCGGCGCGTTTACCGGTGCACAGAAACGCCACCCGGGCCGCTTTGAACGTGCCGATGGCGGTACGCTATTTCTTGATGAACTGGCGACTGCGCCGATGCTGGTGCAGGAAAAACTGCTGCGGGTGATTGAATATGGTGAACTTGAGCGCGTGGGCGGAAGCCAGCCGCTGCAGGTTAATGTGCGCCTGGTGTGCGCCACCAACGCCGACTTGCCGCAGATGGTTGAAGAAGGCCACTTTCGCGCCGACCTGCTCGACCGCCTGGCTTTTGACGTCGTACTGCTCCCCTCGCTACGCGAACGGCGCAGCGACATCATGCTGATGGCGGATCATTTTGCTATCCAGATGTGCCGGGAGCTTAAGCTCCCGCTGTTCCCGGGCTTTACCGAACGCGCCCGCGATACGCTGCTCAATTACCGCTGGCCGGGCAATATTCGCGAACTAAAAAACGTGGTGGAGCGTTCGATGTATCGCCACGGCAGCAGCGAAATTCCGCTCGATGAGATTGTTATCGATCCGTTCCTCCGCCAGACGGTACCGCAGCCGCAGCCTACCGCCAAAGGGCCAACGCTGCCACTCGATCTACGCCAGTTTCAATCGGTGCAAGAAAAAGAGCTACTTGAGCAAAGTTTGCAACAGGCCCGCTTTAACCAAAAACAGGCGGCCGAGCTTTTAGGCCTCACCTACCATCAGTTGAGAGCGCTGTTGAAAAAGCACCAGCTTTAAATTCGTCCTTTCCCTTGAATACCCTCCTATTACAGTGAGGGCAACGCTAGACCGCACGCCATTAATTCAATAAGTTGTACCAATACTTTTCATCTTATGAAGAGAACCCGCGTTCTTTACCTTCCGCAATAAAGTCTCAAAAGAGACAAAATCACTTCAATTTCACACTATCAAAGACAAGAATTTAGTTAGCTCAACGCATAGCTTAAATTAATATATTAGATGTCGGAAGACACGTAGAAATATTTTTAAGAATCCATTATTGCACTTATTTAAGGATTAAATGAATGACCATCAATAAACCACTCACATTATGCGCATTGATGCTTTGCGGAGTATTTGGTGCACAAGCTGCAGGGACCAACACAATTACTTTCACCGGCAAAGTGATTGAATCCGCTTGTACTATTTCAGTCAATGATGGTAATGCAAGTCTGGATTTAGGCTCAACGCTCGCCGCCGATATCGCTACCTCGGGTCAGACCGGCGCGCCTAAAGAGTTTAACATTAGTTTAGCTGATTGTCCGAAAGCTGCGGCGGGTATACCGACTAAAGCATTTGTGAAGTTCACCGGTGACACCGATGGCAACACCAGCTACTTTAAAAACACCTCAGGCAGCGGAACGGCTGCAACCAATACCGGCGTCATGTTGAAAGACAGCAAAGGTACTCCAATCATCAACAACGACGGTAACGCACAGATCGATCTGCCGGCGGTTGGCGGTGATATTAATCTGACTTATTCCGCCATGTTGGTGGCAACGGCTAATACCCCCACTCAGGGTGATGTATCCAGTACTCTGACATATACCGTTAGCTATGAATAATTAATCGACAAGTGCTAAACCCCCCATTTAGCACTTGTTTTTATAGGTAATTAAATGAATTTTTTTAAACTCGGCATCATCTCTGCTGCAGTCAGCCTTTACGCTTGTAATGTTTTTGCCAGCGTGACCATCGGCGGTACGCGTATTATTTATGACGGCAACAAAAGTGAAATCTCTTTTCCTATCGAAAATAAAGATAAGGTCACTAATCTGGTGCAATCATGGATAACGCCAGCCGACACAACTACGCCGGGCAAAGAAGCCATTATCATTACCCCTCCGCTATTTCGTCTCGAGGTCGGTGATAAAAACGTGTTGCGTATTGTCCGTTCTGGCCTGCCGATGCCTGAAGATCATGAAAGCATGTACTGGTTAAATATTAAAGGTATCCCCGCTACCGGAGATGAACAACCCAGCAATTCGGTACAGATTGCCGTTAACTCACGAATTAAATTAATATACCGACCAAAATCACTCTCGGGGACAACACCTGAACAGTTTACGCAGAATATACGCTGGTCTATTTCCGGCGGAACGGTAACGGTAAACAACCCAACCAATTACTATATGAATTTCGCATCGGTAACAATCAATGACCATGCCATTGATACCGTTACCTGGGTATCGCCAAAATCAACCGCCAACTTCAAAATAAACTCAAGTGTAAAAAGTGGAAAAATATCATGGCGACTCTATAACGATTTTGGCATGGCAGGAGCCGAACATACCGCAGCAATCTAAGGAAGGTGCGAACAAGTCCCTGATATGAGATCATGTTTGTCATCTGGAGCCATGGAACAGGGTTCATCATGAGTCATCAACTTACCTTCGCCGAC